>CP065590.1:307545-615090 GCA_016025055.1 Chryseobacterium indologenes | reverse complement strand
GTGATGAAACCTGGTTGGAAAAAATTAAAAATAAATTTAGCTAATGATGAAAACATATAAAATAGCTGTTATAGGGCAAGGTTATGTAGGGCTGCCTTTATCTTTAGAATTTGCTGTTCACTATCCGGTTTTAGGATTTGATATTAATGCAGAAAGAGTTGCTCAGCTTAATCAGGGAGTCGATATTACTCTTGAAGCTGAAATTGAAAAACTTAATGACGGGTTAAAAAATTTCAAAGACTCTACTGGAGGTATAGGATATATGGCTACCAGTACTTTGGCTGATATAGCTGAAGCTAATATTTTCATAGTTACTGTTCCGACGCCTATTGATAAATATAATGCTCCTGATCTGAAACCATTGATTTCCGCATCAAAAATGTTGGGAGAGATTATTAAAAAAGGGGATATAATTATCTATGAGTCTACTGTTTTCCCTGGTTGTACAGAAGAAGAATGTGTTCCAATCCTTGAAAAACATTCAGGTCTGGTATTTAATAAAGACTTTTTTGTAGGTTATTCTCCGGAAAGAATTAACCCGGGTGATAAAGTAAATACACTTACAAGTGTTAAGAAAGTAACTTCTGGTTCTACAGATGAAATTGCCGAAGAAGTAGATCAATTGTATAAAAAAATTATTACTGCCGGAACACATAAAGCATCAAGTATTAAAGTAGCAGAGGCATCCAAAGCTATAGAAAATGCGCAGAGAGATGTAAATATATCTTTTGTGAATGAGCTGGCACTGATCTTCGACAGAATTGGTATTGATACCAATGATGTATTAGAAGCCGCAGGAACAAAATATAATTTCCTTAAATATAAACCAGGATTGGTTGGAGGACACTGTATTTCAGTTGACCCTTATTATCTTGCTCACAAAGCTGAACAGTTAGGATATCATCCAGATGTAATTCTTTCAGGACGTAGGGTAAATGATTCAATTGCCAAGTTTGTTGCGTCCAAAGTAGTTAAGCTTTTAATTGCAAAAGGAGGAGTTATCAAAAATTCAGAGGCTCTTATCTTAGGAGTTACTTTTAAAGAAAACTGTCCGGATGTAAGAAACACGAAAGTAGTAGATATTTACAAAGAACTTATTGATTATGGAGTAAATGTAGATATTTATGACCCATGGGCAAGTAAAGAAGAAGTAAAACATGAATATGGCATTGATATTCTTGACGTTCTTAAGGAAGGTAAAAAATATGACTCTATTATTATTGCAGTGTCTCATAATGAATTCCTTCAAATGGATCTTGCAGAATTAAAAAGAGAAAATGCTGTGATTTTTGATACTAAGGCTTGTTTAGATAGAAATTTAGTAGACGCAAGATTATAATCACCAATGAATTATGATGTCATAATCATCGGGGCAGGTTTAGTGGGATTGGCAACTGCATACCAAACTAAACTGAAAAACCCGGGTTCTAAGATTCTTATTTTAGAAAAAGAAAATAATGTTTCACTGCATCAATCCGGACATAACAGCGGAGTGATTCACAGTGGTATCTATTATAAACCAGGAAGCTTAAAAGCAAAAAACTGTATTGAAGGCTACAACTCTGTTATCAATTTTGCAGAAAAGTACGGTATTAAATATGACCTCTGCGGAAAGATAATAGTAGCAACTTCACAGGAAGAATTACCTCTTCTGGATAATATTTATAAACGAGGAGTAGAAAATGGTCTTGAAAATTTACAATACCTTTCAAGAGAAGAGTTTCGTGAAATAGAACCTCATTGTGAAGGGGTGAGAGCTATTAAAGTTCCTCAAACAGGTATTATAGACTATCCCGGTGTTGCTCAAAAAATAAAAGAACTTTTTGAAGAACTGGGGGGAAGTCAGATTTAATCAGGAAGTAAAAAATATTGTTACCAAAGGTAATGAGATTATAGTTCAAACCGCTACTGCTGAATTTAAGACTTCTAAATTGGTTTCATGTGCCGGACTTTATTCAGATAAGGTTACAAAAATGACCAATCAGGAGAATGATGTCATCATTATTCCTTTTAGAGGCGAATACTATAAAATTAAGGATGAGAAAAAGCATTTGGTAAAACATCTTATTTACCCTGTACCTGATCCTAATTTCCCGTTCTTAGGAGTTCATTTTACAAGAATGATTGATGGAAATATAGAAGCAGGTCCTAATGCTGTGTTAGCTTTTAAAAAAGAAGGATATAAATTTTTTGATTTTGATTTTAATGAAACCATGCAAACGCTTATGTGGCCAGGTTTTAGAAAAATTGTTGCCAAATATGGTAAAACAGGAATGGGAGAGGTACACCGTTCTCTTTCAAAATCCGCTTTTACAAAAGCACTGCAAAAATTAATGCCGGAAATTCAGGAAAGCGACCTTGTTCCCGGTGGTTCAGGAGTGCGAGCTCAGGCGTGTGACAGGAATGGAGGATTGATTGATGACTTTGATATTGTGAAAAACGGAAATATCATTCATGTAAGAAATGCACCAAGCCCTGCTGCCACTTCGTGTCTTTCCATAGGAAACACGATAAGCGAACTTATATAAAATGGCTTATTTTCAAGAAACACTTAAAGATTAAATAGCATATGAAAATCCAAATGGTTGATTTAAAAAATCAATACGAAAAGATAAAAGAAGAAGTAAATGCAGGTATTCAGAATTGTTTAGACAATACCGCATTTATTAATGGTCCCGCAGTAAAGGAATTTCAACAGGAGTTTGAGAAATATTTAGGCGTAAAACATGTTATTCCGTGTGCTAACGGTACCGATGCCTTACAGATCGCAATGATGGCCCTAGACTTAAAACCAGGGGATGAAATTATTTGCCCTGCTTTTACTTATGTTGCTACTGCTGAAGTAATGGGACTTTTGGGCTTAAAGCCTATTATGGTAGATGTCAATGAAAATACTTTTGATATTGAGCTTGAAGGTTTGGAGAAATATATTACACCAAATACTAAAGCTATCGTACCTGTCCATTTATATGGGCAAAGTGCCGATATGGAAAAGATTCTTGCATTTGCACAAAAACATAATTTATTTGTAATAGAAGATAATGCGCAGGCTATAGGTTCTGATTATACTTTTTCAGATAGAACAGTTAAAAAAACAGGTACTATAGGACATATTGGTTGTACATCATTTTTTCCCTCAAAAAACTTAGGTTGCTATGGTGATGGAGGTGCTTTGATGACGAATGATGATGATCTTGCTCTAAAAATAAGAATGATAGCAAATCATGGGCAGGAAAAGAAATATTATCACAAAGTATTAGGTTGTAATTCAAGATTGGATACAATACAGGCTGCTGTTCTAAAAGTTAAACTGAAGTATCTTGACGAATATTCAACATCAAGAAATAAGATGGCAACCTATTATGACGAAAATCTTGCCGGTATCTCCGATATTGAAATTCCTGCTAGAGCAAAAAACTCTACTCATGTATTTCACCAGTATACTCTCAAAGTAAAAAATGGAAAAAGAGACGAATTGCAAAAATTTCTTGGTGAAAAGAACATACCAAGTATGATTTATTATCCGCTTCCATTATACAAGCAAGAAGCTTTTCAACAATATGTGACAGAAGGTTTTACCCTACCGGTTACTGAGAAACTTTGCTCGGAAGTCATTTCACTTCCTATTCATACGGAATTTGATAAGGAAGCTTCAGATTTCATTGTATCTGAAATTAAAAACTTTTTTAACTAATCATTAAACAGAATATTATGTCGGATTTCTTTGCACACGAAACAGCTGTTATAGACGATGGATGTCAGATAGGTAATGGGACTAAAATTTGGCACTTTTCACATCTTATGCCTGGATGTATTTTGGGAGAACAATGCAATATTGGACAAAATGTTGTCATCTCACCTAAAGTGGTTTTAGGAAAGAATGTTAAGGTGCAAAATAATGTTTCCATCTATGAAGGGGTTACATGTGATGATGACGTTTTTCTGGGGCCTTCAATGGTTTTTACCAATGTAATCAACCCTAGAAGTGCAGTCAACAGAAAGAATGAGTATCTTAAAACACATGTAGGGAAAGGAGCTTCTATTGGTGCCAATGCAACCATTGTTTGCGGACATAATATCGGACAGTTTGCTTTCATAGGAGCTGGTGCCGTTGTTACAAAGGAAGTTCCTGATTATGCTTTAGTGGTAGGAAATCCTGCAAGACACTTAGGCTGGATGAGTGAGTATGGGCAACGCCTTGAATTTAATGAAGAAGGAGTGGCTGTTTGCAGTGAAAGTGGAGAAAAATACAAAATAGATAATAATAAAGTTTCGAAAATTTAAATTTTATTGACATGCAAGATATAATGAATTTTCCCAATGTATTTGGAGACGGTGTTCATGACGACACTTCAGGAATTCAGGCTGCTTTAAATACTGCAAAAGACATATATTTTGGAAGCAGTGATAAAACATTTCTTGTATCGGACTCTTTAAAATTAAACGATCACCATCAATTAGTAGCACAAGGAGCAACAATTATTCAAAAAGCTTTGCAAAAATCAATCTTTGATTTTTCGGTTGCTGATGCTGGTTTGGCAAAGAAAAATATTTCTATTACAGGATTTACTTTTATAGGCTGCCAAAATGAAAGATATAATAAATTATTAAAGTCTAATTCCGAAGCTAAAGCTATTAAATGCGATTATGCTAGAAATACAGTAATAAGAGATAATAATTTTAAAAATTTTATGTATTCTCCTTTAATGGCGAATGATGTAGATAACTTTTTATTTGCAAGTAATGTTTGCTTTGGATTTGACAGTTGGGATAACTGGTTACCTCCGAATACCTCAATTAATGATATTGAGCCAAGAGACAATACTGCAATTACAATAGGGGGCAACAATATTAAAATTCTGGATAACACAATTAGCAATACTAGTCAAGGTATTTTTGTGATTTTAGGAAGTACTAAGGTTATAATAAGATCTAATTTTATTTCTAGAACACTTTACGAACACGGAATATACGCAGATTCAGGTGTTTCAGATTTATTGATATCAGATAATATTATTAGTGATATAATGCATACGGGAATTAAGGTTCAGAATTATGATAGAACTGAATCTGAAATCAATGTCACATATGTAAATTCAAAAAATATTACAATCAGTAATAATTCTGTTTCCAATGCAAAAGCTGATGGGATATTGGTATTAAACTCTTACCCTGAAAATCCGCCCAGAATCTACGCCCAGAATGTATCAATAACAGGAAATAATGTTTCAGGTGTTAATGCCAATGGTATAAACGTACGATGTGCTAAATATGGTACAGTAGGGAATAATATTATCAACCAAAATTTGGTAGGGATTTATATTGATAACGTGAAATTTACAACTATCAATAATAATGTAATTACTGATAGCCAAGAAAACGGAATATATGACCAAGGGACTGGAGAAGAAATTCTATATGTCAATAATTATATAAATGACTCCGGAAAGAAAGGAAATACCACAGACGACAAAAAGTCAAATATGTTTTTAATAAATGGATCAAACAGATATGTAGTTGGCAACGTTGCAAAGAAATCATCAACACATAATTTGGCTATTGAAAGTGGAGAATTGGAAACCTGGGAAATAAGAAATAATTCTTTTCTTAATTCTGAATATAATAGCATAAGAATTATTGCCAATGTAAACTCTCAAAACTTCAGATACTTTGGTGAAAATATTTTAAAAAACAAAGCAGGAAATACTGAGATTGCCCTGCCAAATAATTCACAGTTATTTAATAGCCCGCAACTTGGAAATCAGGATATGTATTTTAGTAAGATAGCTCCTCCAAGTTCACCAGGGAATTATAAGAAAGGAACAATAATTATTAATTCTAATCCTATTCCTGGCGGCTTTATTGGATGGGTAAGTACTGGGACAACCTGGAAACTATTTGGAAAAATCGAAAATTAAAATAAAATATGGAAAATAAAATAAAATTTGCAGTTGTAGGATGTGGACATATCGGAAAAAGACACGCAGAAATGGTGTCAAGAAATTCTGAATGTGAGTTAGTAGCATTAATTGATGTAAAAGATAAATCTGTTTTAGGAATAGAAAGCTATGATGTTCCGTTTTTCTCATCACTGGAAGATTTTTTAAACTCCGGGATAGAAGCAGATGTTGTAAATATAGCTTCTCCGAATGGATTCCATTTTGAGCAGGCTTACAAAGTAATTGACTCCGGAAAGCACGTTGTTGTGGAGAAACCAATGGCTCTTAATAAACAAGATGCTGAAAAGCTTATTTTCCAGGCTCTTCACAAGCATAGGCAAGTATTTGCCGTAATGCAAAACCGCTACTCTCCGCCTTCAGCATGGATCAAAGAAATGGTAGAAAGCGGAAAGCTTGGTGAAATATACATGGTTCAGCTTAATTGTTACTGGAATCGTGATGACAGATATTACAAACCTGAATCTTGGCATGGTAAAAAAGATCTGGATGGAGGAACATTGTTTACGCAATTTTCACATTTTATTGACATTATGTACTGGTTATTTGGGGATATCACCAATATCCAAGCAAAATTTGCAGATTTCAATCATGAAAATCTTACCGATTTTGATGATTCAGGATTTGTAAGTTTTGATTTTGTGAACGGAGGAATGGGGTCTTTAAATTACTCAACTTCAGTGTGGAACCAGAATCTTGAAAGTTCTATGACTATTATTGCTGAACATGGAGCCGTAAAAATCGGTGGCCAGTATATGGATAAAGTAGAAGTTTGTATTATAAAAGATTATATAATGCCTCAATTACCACCTACAAATCCAGGTAATGATTACGGGGCATATAAAGGTTCTGCAGCTAATCACCACTATATTATTGAAAATGTTGTAGATGTGTTAAAAGGAAGAAATACAATAACTACCAATGCGCTGGAAGGCTTGAAGGTAGTGGATATTATAGAAAGAATTTATCAATTAAAAAACTAATTATGTTATCAAATTTTGTTCCGTTGGCAAGTCCTGATATTAATGATGCAGATATCAACAATGTTGTTAATGTTTTAAAATCAGGGATGTTGGTTCAGGGAGAGAATGTAGGTTTATTAGAAAACTTTTTCTCTGATTATCTTGGAGCAGCACGTTCTTCTGCCTTAAGTAATGGTACTTCTACCTTACATCTTGCCCTGATCACTTTGGGGATCGGTCCAGGTGACGAAGTGATTATACCCGCATTCAGTTACGTCGCTACAGCCAATGTGGTAGAGCTGGTAGGCGCTAAATGTATTTTTGTAGATATTGATAATAATACATTTAATATTGATGTTAATAAAATAAAGAAGGCTATTACTCATAATACTAAAGCTATTATTCCTGTTCATGAATTTGGTTTGGCCTGCGATATAGAAGCTGTAATGAATATTGCTAAAGAATACAATCTATATGTTATTGAAGATGCTGCTTGTGCTTTGGGAGCGACTCAGAATAATAAAAAAGTTGGAACATTTGGAGATTTTGGTTCATTCTCATTACATCCGCGTAAAAGTGTTACCAGTGGAGAAGGAGGAGTTCTGACAACAAATAATGTTGATTATGATACAAAAGTAAAAATCCTTAGAAACCATGGTATTGAAATGCAGGATGGCAGAATGGAGTTTGTAGAGGCCGGTTATAACTATAGAATGACTGATTTTCAGGCGGCATTAGCTCATAGTCAAATCCAGAGACTTAATAATATCCTGAAGCTTAAGCAAAATCTTGCAGATATATATTTGTCAGAAATTAAAAATCCAAAAATTATATTACCTGTAGTTCCAGTAGACAGAAATCATACATGGCAGACATTCCATGTATTAATTGATGACAGCTTACAACAAAGTGAAGTACTTGGTTTTTTAAGAAATAATAAAATTGGTGCTAACTATGGTGCACAATGTATTCCTGCAATGAAGTACTATGCAAATAAATATAATTTGGACTATAAAGCAAACTTTCCTAATGCTTATAAAGCATATTCCAAGGGAGTCGCTGTACCATTGTATGAAAAGCTTACAGAAGATACAGTCTATAAGATATCACAAATAATAAATACAATATAACTAATTCTAAAATAAATTATTTCAAATGATAACTAACAAAACGATTTTTATTACCGGCGGGGCGGGATTTATTGCAAATACTCTGATTAAGCATTACGTAGAAAACAATAAAATTGTTGTTTATGATAACTTCCACAGAGATACTTTGAGCTCAAGTGATGTTGCTAACCACGCAAATTTAACAATCATCAAAGGTGATGTACTTGATTTACCATTTTTGACTGAAAGTATGAAAGATGCTGATATCGTAGTCCATGCTGCAGGTATTGCGGGTATTGATACCGTAATCAAAGATCCTGTAAGAACAATGAGCGTAAACATGATCGGAACTGCCAATGCTTTAGAAGCTGCAAAAGTAAACGGAGTAAAAGACAGATTTATAGATTTCAGTACTTCCGAAATTTTCGGTAGTCACGCCTTCAAAAGTAGAGAAGAAGATACTGCAGTTGCAGGAAGTGTAGGGGAAGCAAGATGGGTATATGCGGTTAGTAAACTTGCAGGAGAGCACTTAGCTCATGCATACTATAAGCAACACGAACTTCCTGTAGTAACTGTAAGACCTTTCAATGTGTATGGACCTGGACAAACAGGAGAAGGTGCATTACAAATTTTTATAAAAAAGGCTCTTAAAAATGAAGATATCTATATTTATGGAGATGGTACAGCAATCAGAGCCTGGTGCTTTGTTGATGATTTCGTAGACTGTCTGATTAGATGTATCGAAGATCCTAAAGCAATCGGGGAAAGTTTCAACCTTGGTAACCAGAGAACTGTAATCACTACTCTTGGATTGGCTGAATCTGTTTGCCGAGTATTGAAGAGTAGCAGTAAAATTATGTTTAAAGAAGCGTTAAGTGCAGATATTGAAATGAGAATTCCAAGCGTGACAAAAACTAGAGAGATTTTAGGTTTTGAAGCTAAGGTAGATCTTGAAGAAGGTATCTTGAGAACAGCAGAATACTTTAAGTCTATTGAAAACTAAAGAAGAAATATTAATATTTCCTTATAGCGGGACTGGCATTGAAGCATTAGATTGTCTTTCTGATGATCAATGTTGTATAGGTTTTATTTCCGATGATATTTCAATTATCGGAACAGAACAGTATGGCATTACAATATATAGTAGAGAAGCTTTCCAAAAGTTTCCAGGTGCTAAGATTTTGGCTGTCAATGGCAGTCCCGTTTCTTTTAAAAAAAGAAAACAGATTATTGATAGTCTTGAACTTGAAATTAATAGATTTACGACACTCATACATCCCAAGGCTATTATTGGGAATAATGTAAAGGTTGGGAGTAATGTTCTTATAATGGCAGGAGTGGTAGCTACAGCTAATGCTGAGATAGGAAATCATATCTGTATTCTTCCTAATACAGTTATTCATCATGACTCTAGGGTAGGAGATTATACCCTTGTTGCAGCAAATAATACGATTTGTGGAGATGTGGTTATAGGTGAAAACTGTTATTTAGGAGCAAGTTCAACAATTAGAAATGGGGTCTGTATTGGAGATCAAGTTTTACTGGGGGCAGGAAGTAATGTTGTTAAAAATTTAATATCCGGTATTATTGTTAAGGGAAATCCTGCTAAATAATTCCATTTGAAATGGTGCAAAAATTAAAATCTATTTTGAACCTGATTTATATTTCTTTACCAGAATATATTGCAGGTTTTTCTGTTTTTATTATCCTTATCTTCTTATCCCGCAATGTAAGTCTGGCTGATATTGGAGAATTTACATATGCAAATACATTAGGACAGACAGCTGCTGCTATCTTTGGCGCTGCGATATTGACTGTATTGAGAAGAGATTTTGCTTTTTCAGATGCTATAAGTGATAAATATCTTCTTACAGTTTTTTTTGCAAGAATAGTATTGTTTTTATGTACTGCAGTAATTCTTATTCTTTCATATTATATAAAGGGAATAAATTACCTTTCTTTTTTAATGATTTTGGCAAGGCTTATAGATTCATTAAGTGAAACACATTATTATTATCTGCTTTCTAAAAATAAATTTAAAGGATTTTCGATCATAAAAAGCAGCCATTATATCTGCTTATTACTATTACTTTTTATTGTCGCGAAATTAGTAGGATTTTCCTCTATAAATATTGTTGGATATATATTTGTTGCTAACAGTATTTTTTGGTTAATATTGAATTTATCAATGGTTTATTCGCAAAAAAAATAAGCAGGTATATACATTGGAAAAGTGCATATTTAAAAAGCTTTTTAAATAGAATGTTTCCCCTTTTACTAAGTACGTTTGTTTATATATTAAGTACTAGAATCAACGTGTTGGTGATCAAGCAATATTGTACAGCTGATGAATATGGTATTTTTAGTATTATAATTAGTATTATTGGTATATTTTCAATTTTAGCTACAGCCATGAGTAGTTTTATACTCAACAATCAAATAATTGTATTCAAAAATTCACACCGTGACTATCTTAATCTGGTAAAGAAACAATCAATAGTTTTCCTTTTTATCGGGATATTATTTTATGGTATTTCATTTATTTTGAGTGATTATATAGCATTTGTATTTAAAAATTTTGATAACGATTATATTGGGTTTCTTAAATTGGCCTTAATTTCCGTTGTTCCTCTTTTTTTACAAGTTCCTGTAAATTATTATTTTACTGTAATTAATAAAAATAAACTGGCACTTATTTTTTCAATTTCATTATTTATATATGCACTTTTGGTTTATATAGGTTTTTCATACTTTATGCAATTAAAAGGAGCTATATTTTCACTGATTTTGTATACCTATAGTTGGTATATAATTTTAGTGGGTGCTATATCCCTATATTCTAAAAAATTAAATAAAATTTGACAATGAACATTCTAATATGTACCAATTCTTTATGTTATGGAGGAGCAGAAAGCTTCTCTATACAATTGTATGAAAAATTAAAGCAATCATATAATACGAGCTATCTAATATTTTCTGATGATACAAAAATATTAGAAAGGTTTCAGGATACTAATGCTAGCGAAATATTCTCTACAAATAAAGGATCAAAAGGATTTTTGTCGATGTTATCTCAGATTTTTAAGGTATACAATTACATTAAACATAAGAAGATAGATGTGGTTTATTGTTCTATGCCGCCATCAGCATTAGTATTTTGGATTATTAAGTTATTTTATAATAAATTTAAGATCATCTATATTACGATGCATGTGTATGAAAATGCGGTGAAAAATGAAAAAGCTTTATGGAAAACTGGGTTGCCGAATAAAAGCACCGATAAATTTTTTGGATTAAGTGATTATTTATCTCAGCAATTAATTAATAAGAATAAAGCAAATAAAGAAAAAGTGCTTACAAATAGGCTGCCTGTAGATACACAAAAATTTTCTCCTGACACTAAACTAAAAAGAATTGATATAGATTTACCGGAAGATAAAAAAATACTCGGTATCTGTTGTAGATTACATCCTCAAAAGAGGGTACACTTATTTATAGAAACATTTAGATTTTTAGAAGATAAGAATGTAATAGGTGTAATTTATGGGGAAGGGGAAGAGTATGATAAATTAGTTGAATTAATCGGCAAGTATAATTTGAAAGATAAAGTTTTGTTACGCCCTTTTATTGATAATGTTAACGAAGTTATTCCTTTATTTGATATTTATTTACAGACAGTCAGCGGGCCTAATTTAGGCTTAGTTACTTTAGAAGCTTTTAGTTGTGGAGTTCCAGTAATAATGTTGGCGGATAATGATGAAGAAAAATATATGATTGAAGATACTTACTGTGGTCAAAACGTAGGAGGAATATCGAGTACGGAACCTAAAACTATAGCTGCAACAGTAGAAGATCTTTTAAATAATAATTTGGATCAAGTAAAGTTAAATTGTAGAAAACTTGCTTTGGAACAGTATTCGTGGAAGCAATTCATGAATATAAACGAAATTGTTTTAAAAGGATTATTTTAGTAACATATCATTGCTATTTATATGTAAATTTGTATTACATAAGACCGTGTAAAGGTAGTAACTCAATCTGTCTTATATAAATCTATAATTTAAAATTGGTCTTAATAATAGTTTTAAAGATATATTCATTATAGTGTTGCTTTCCCCCACGGCTGATGCACAAATAAATTTATTAATCATAAAAATTAATGCCCAGGGGAGAATACTTAAAATAAATTCCCGAATTGTGTAGGGTTTCAACATTTTTTTATTTTTTTAATGGAGAGTTTTAATAATATATACTATATCTTGTATGGAAGCTGTGGATTGATCGCTTTTATACTAGCATATATGCTTGATAAACATAATTTTCAATCAAATAACTTTATAAAACTATGCTTATTATACGTAGTATTATTTTCGTTATTATTTGGCTTTAGAGATTTAGATGTAGGTTCAGATACTGGAATGTATAGTTGGCAATATATTAATTCTGAATATCTTGAAAATTGGGGCACAGATTTCTTTATTAAAATTATTTTTTCAACTCTTAAATTGTTTTTAAATAACGATCCCGTTAACTTTTTTATGTTTATGGCATGTATATTCAATGCTTCCATATTTTTAACGGCCTATTATCTTTCAAAAATTTATTCAGTTAATATCATATTTGTATTATTTATTTTTTTTAGTTTGTTCTTTTATAAAACATTAGGTACTAATATTATAAGGCAAGGAGTATCTTTGGGCTTTTTTATTCTTGGGGTTGTTTTATTTTTTTATAAACAAAAATATACAATATCTGTTGTTGGATGTTTTATTTTAAGTATATTATTTCACTTTACAAGTATTATACCTATTATATTACTATTTTTAATAAGCTACAGTAATAAAAAAATCACTCTGAAATATTTTTATATCTTATATGTTTTAAGTATTATTTTGTCTTATTTTGATCTCGGATTTAATAAAATAATTGATAGCGGTCTTGTTTCAAATGTTGACGAAAGAAGAAGTAGCTATTTGGATGCGAGTAGTTATGATGGTTTGTACATGATTGGATTTAAACCACAGTTTGTTGTTTTTAATTCATTTTTTTTATTAGTCTTCATTTATATGAAAAATCGAATGAATAATATTAATGATACCATGTATCTTGTGATTTTAAAATCATATATTCTTTTAAGTTGTATATTCTTTTTATTTTTTCATATTCCTTATTCTGATAGATGGGGGGTGATATCGTGGATTTTAATTCCTTTCTTAATGGTACCTTATTTTAATAAAAAAGTTAATAATTTACCTTTTGGTTTTATAATTTTGGGGTTAGTGGGAATATTTATATTTTTTAATAACATTTAAAAATGAGTTATGAAGTACAAATTATTAATGGTTGTTTTGTTTAGTACTCTTTTTTCTTGCCAAACAATTGATTTTACCTACTCGTTACCAGATAGTCGTGTGATCAATGAGTATACGCAGCCATATCCTTTTCAAAAAGTAAATTTGAGTAATTGGGACAAATTAGAGAGGATTCTTCCTCTCAATTATAAAAATATAAATAAAGATTACACAAAGGAGATACAAACCTTTTTTAACTCACATAAAAATGTAATTCTTCCTGACTATCCTATATTTATAAGTAACGCTCTGGTTATAACATCCAATACAAATGTTTTTTTTTCAAAGAACTCTAAGATTATTTATACCGGAGAAGTAAAAGGCAGACACTATGATATCATAAAAATCGAAAATGTAGAAAATGTAAACTTATATAACCCCAATATAATTGGTAACAGAAATGCTAAATTACTACATAAGGGAGAATGGAATGCTGGAATATCAATACAAAATTCAAGGAAAATTAGGATTTACAATCCTATGGTAAAAAACACATGGGGTGATGGGATTTTTATAGGTTCAGAAACAGCAAGTTTTAGTGAAGATGTGATAATAGAGGGTGGCTGGATAGATAATGTAAGGAGAAATGGTATATCAATAACTTCTGCTAAAGATGTTTTTATTAAGAATATTCTTATTTCTAATGTAAATGGTACAAACCCGCAGTGTGGGATTGATGTAGAACCGAGCTTACCAGAAGATTTTATAAAAAATGTTAATTTAAATAAAGTATATACATTTAATAATGCTTTGTCTGGTATAGCAATAAATATGAATGCCTTAAATCAGAAGTCAAAGGATAAAGTTAAAAATGTTTCAATAAATATTAATAATCATACCGATAATAGGTCTTCATATGCTCTGCTAACATCTTTAAATACAGAGAATAGTATTTTTGATCCTAGTGGCGTTATTAATATATCTAATACGACATGGATCAATAATAAAAATGATAGTTATTGGAAATCGGAAACTAAGCAAGCAATAAAACTTAATTTTAAGAATATTAAGATTGATAGTCAATTAAAAAGCAAATCCTTTTTTAATACAGTAAATAATTCTGAGAATCTTTTATATAAAAATTAGAATATACAAATTTGGATATATATAATAAGTTATGGTTTCCCAAAGGGACCAATTCAATATTATAGGTTAAAGGAAATGATGAGTAAAATAATTAATTTTGTATTTGAAAATAATTTATGAGTTTAGTAACAATTGGAATTCCAGTATTTAACGCTGAAAAGTTTATCTTCAAAAGTATTCAGTCAATATTAAATCAAACATATCAAAATTTTGAATTGATCATTACTGATGATGGAAGTACAGATAAAACGCTTAAAATAATAGAATTTTTTAAGGATAGTAGAATTAAGGTAATTGCAGATGGTATGAATAGAGGTATCTCTTTTAGGCTTAATCAGCAAATTAATTTAGCACAAGGTAAGTACTTTGTAAGAATGGATGCGGATGATATTATGTTCCCTGATCGTATTGAAAAACAGGTGAAATTTTTGGAAAATAATAAAAAGATAGATGTTGTAGGTACTTCAGTTGTTGTACTAGATGATGAAGACCATATAATAGGATATCGAGAAGCTATTTTATTAAATGAGTATACGGATTTGTTTAATAAGATACTATTCAATCATCCTACTGTTGCTGGTAGGATAGAGTTTTTTAAAAAATTTTTGTATTCAGAAGATCTTGCAGGGGTTGAAGATGCTGATTTATGGATAAGAAGTTTCCCATCTAGTAATTTTGACATTATAAAAGAACCGCTCTTATTTTATAGAGATCCTTTAGTATTTAAATTAAAGACCTATAAAAGTAGGTTGACTAAGAAAAATAAACTCTTTAGAAGTAATGAATATTTGAAAAGCCATTTCATTTTAAAACAAAAGCTTATTATTGTAAATAATTTGAAAATGTTTCTAGCAACTCTCTTATCAAAAATACACCAAGATCAGCTCCTGATCTCAGGAAGAAATGTACAAAATCCAACCAACAAGGAAGACTGGGAAAAAAAACTAAATCTTATTATTGATGCAAAATAAAAAAGTTCTTCACATTATAACCATATCTTTTGTAATCAATCATTTTTTTGGAAAACAATTTAAATATTTACGTGCAAAAACCAACAATGATTATTATTTGGGATGTACTCCTTCAGAAGAGTTTTTTCAATTAGCTGATTCCTTAGAATACACTCCCTTTTCAGTTGACGTTACCAGAAACATCAGTCCATTTACAGATTTGGTCGCAATTTATAAAATTTATAAATTCATTAAAAAAAATAAAATAGACACGGCTGTAGGACATACTCCTAAAGGAGGGATGGTAACAATGATAGCAGCTTCTCTTGCTGGAGTTAATGATAGGATATACTTCCGACATGGCATTATATATGAGACAAGTAAAGGGCTTAAGAAATTACTTCTTAAAAATATTGATAGGCTTTCGGGAACACTAGCTACAAAAGTTGTTTGTGTAAGTCATTCTGTGCAAAAGATTAGTGAAGACGATCATTTGAATGCTTCATCTAAGAACATTATATTAGGTCTAGGCACATGTAACGGTATTGATACTGAAAATAAATTTAATCCAGAACAACAAGATGTTACTTTAATCACAGATATTCGTAAAGAACTAAAAATTAATAAGGGAGATTTTGTAATAGGGTATGTTGGAAGGTTAGTTAAAGATAAGGGGATAAATGAGCTTATAAATGCTTGGAGAGTGCTTCAAAAGAAACATAAGAATCTTAAACTTCTTTTAGTAGGCCCAATTGAAGAAAGAGATGCTATTAGTGAAGAGTCAAAGAAGATTATAGAGAACGACCCAAATATCATAAACACAGGATTTGTATTAAATGCTGCTCCTTATTTTAATGTAATGGATGTATTTGTACTTCCTACTTATCGTGAAGGGTTTCCTACAGTATCTTTAGAAGCCTCATCAATGAATCTTCCTGTATTGATTACTAAAGCTACAGGCTGTACAGAATCTATTATTGAAGGTCACACTGGACTTTTTATAAAAAATGAACCTGAAGATATTATAAATAAAATAGAGTTATATATTGAAAACCCTAATATGAAAAAGCAACATGGAAGGAATGGAAGAACATTTGTAAGACAAAACTTTGAAGAAAGGAAGATTTGGGATATCATACATGAAAAATTAAATTACTAAAATGAACATCGTCATTACCGGAGCATCCGGATTTGTCGGGCAGAACCTGCTTAAATATCTTGAGGATAATCAGTATAATGTTGCTGGGCTGTCTTTAAGAAATGACTGGAACTTACCCGTAAATTGTGATGCTTTAATTCATCTTGCGGGAAAAGCCCATGATACTGCCAATACTTCTGCTGATGAAGAATATTTTAAGATTAATACCGACCTTACCAAAAAACTTTTTAATGAGTTTCTGGATTCAGATATCTCTGATTTTTTTTATTTCAGCAGTGTAAAAGCTACTGCAGATACAGTGGATGGAATTTTAGATGAAAGTCATCATCCGGACCCGAAAACTCCTTACGGAAAATCCAAGCTTTTAGCCGAACAGTACCTGTTATCCAAAGAGCTTCCGGAAGGGAAAAGACTTTTTATTATTCGGCCATGTATGATTCATGGTCCAGGTAATAAAGGAAATTTGAACTTATTGTACCAGGTGGTAGAAAAAGGAATTCCTTGGCCACTTGCTGCTTTTGAAAATCAAAGGTCTTTTTTAAGCATTGAGAATCTCAATTTTTTAATAGTACAAATTCTTAGAACTAAAGATGTTCGTTCCGGAATTTATAATTTTGCAGATGATGATTTCATTTCTACCAATAAACTTATAGAAATTATAAGCAATGCATCCGGTAGAAAACCAAGATTATGGAAGATTTCCAAAGAATTAATTATAACTCTTGCAAAATTGGGAGATAAAATCAAGTTACCGCTAAACTCTGAGAGATTGAAAAAACTTACCGAAAGTTATGCTGTCTCTAACAGTAAAATTAAAAAAGCTCTAAGACTTGCAAAGCTGCCGGTTTCAGCAGATGAAGGATTGATGAAAACTATAAAAAGTTTTAAAACAAAATAATGGAATATTTTCTTGTAACACTTATATTATTTATTTCGATATTAATTTATTTCAGAATTGCTGACAAATACAATATTATCGACAAACCCAATCACAGAAGTGCCCATACTCAGATCACCCTGAGAGGGGGAGGTATTATTTTTCCTATCGCTTTTATCATTTTTTGTATATTCAATTATAATGAGGCCATTCAGAATTACTGGTCTTTTGGATTAGGATTGTTAGCCATTTGTGGGATTAGTTTTATTGATGATGTTAAAACATTGTCAAACAAAATCAGACTTTCCGTGCACTTATTAGCCGTAATTCTTCTTTTATATTTTACGGGAGCTTTTGAGCTTATGCCTTTCTGGGCATGGCCAATGCTTTTTGTCATCATCATCGGAACGCTGAATGCCTATAATTTTATGGATGGAATTAATGGGATGACAGGAGTATACAGTCTTATTACTTTAGGCTCGTTGGCTTATATCAATAAAGATATCGTAGAATTCACAGATCAAAACTTTATTTATTATCCGATATTGGCATCACTTGTTTTTCTGTTTTTTAATTTTAGAAAAAAAGCAAAATGTTTTGCCGGTGACGTAGGAAGTATGGGAATCGGATTTTGGATCATAGGATTAATTACCCTTCTCATCATGAAAACCGGTGAGTATAAATATATATTATTACTTTCTGTCTACGGAATGGAGGTCGTTCTGACCATTATGGAAAGACTATCCCTAAAAGAAAATATTTTTGAGGCACACAGAAGACATTTATATCAGCTTTTCGCGAATGAAAAAAAAGTCTCACATTTGGTGATTAGTGGTGTTTATGCTATCATACAGGTAATTGTGAATATCTTTCTGATATATTCCGATCTTCCGGTGTGGGCTATCGTCCTGATTATTTTTATTCCGTTAGGAATTCTGTATGTAGGTTTAAAAGTAAGTCTGAAAAAGCAGTACGGATTATAAAACAGAACAAAACTTTAACATGAAAATAAAAGAAACCCCCTTAAAAGATTGTTACATTATAGAACCTACCATCTTTGAAGATGAAAGAGGCTATTTCTTTGAAAAATTCAATGAGAAAAAATTTGAAGAGCTGACCGGAATGAACGGCCATTTTGTACAGGATAATATTTCCAAATCTTCGTACGGCATACTAAGAGGGTTGCATCTTCAAAAGGGAGAACATGCCCAGGCAAAACTGGTATCATGCCTTGAAGGAAGTGTTTGGGATGTGGCTGTAGATCTTCGTGAGGATTCGCCAACATTCGGAAAGTGGTTCGGTATAGAACTTACAGCAGAAAATAAAATGCAGCTTTACATCCCGAGAGGATTTGGGCATGGCTTTTCTGTTTTAAGTACCGACGCAGTATTTTCTTATAAATGTGATAATTTTTATAACAAAGAATCTGAAGGTAGTGTAAAGTTTAATGACCCGGACCTTGCAATCGACTGGAAAGTTGATGAAAAAGATGCCATACTATCAGAGAAAGATAAGAACGCCCCGCGCTTCAAAGAAAAAAACTTTTAAATATATATCTGAAAACCACTTTTGTAAGGTGGTTTTTATTTTTTAATTATTAACTCTTCAATATTTTGTATCTTTGCAGACTCAAAATCAAAAAGATGCGTACAAAATCGGTAGGGAAGAAGAAAATCAATGTGGTCACTCTTGGATGTTCCAAGAATGTTTATGATTCAGAAGTATTAATGAGCCAGCTGAAAGCCAACGGCAAAGAAGTGGTTCACGAAGACCGTGGTGATATCGTTGTAATTAATACCTGTGGATTTATTGATAATGCTAAAGAAGAATCGATCAACACTATTCTTGATTATGTAGAAGCAAAAAATAGAGGTGAGGTTGAAAAAGTATTTGTTACAGGATGTCTGTCTGAAAGATATAAGCCGGATCTGATCAAAGAAATCCCGGATGTAGACCAATATTTTGGTACAAGAGATCTTCCTGTTCTTTTAAAACACCTGGGGGCAGACTATAAACACGAGCTCGTAGGAGAGAGACTGACAACCACTCCGAAACATTACGCTTACCTTAAAATCTCTGAAGGTTGTGACAGACCATGCTCTTTCTGTGCGATCCCTCTGATGAGGGGAGGACACGTTTCCACACCTATTGAAAAACTGGTCTCCGAAGCACAAAAATTGGCTAAAAAAGGGACAAAAGAATTGATTCTTATTGCTCAGGATCTTACCTACTATGGTTTAGATATCTATAAAAAACGTGCATTAGGCGATTTATTAAAAGAACTGGTAAAAGTAGATGGAGTAGAATGGATCCGTCTTCACTATGCTTTCCCAAGCGGTTTCCCTGAAGATGTTCTGGACATTATCCGTGAAGAACCTAAAGTTTGTAATTATATTGACATCCCTCTTCAGCATATCAATTCCGATTTGTTGAAATCAATGAAGAGAGGAACCACCCACGAGAAGACAGATGCCCTTCTGGGAAAATTCAGAGAAAAAGTTCCTGATATGGCTATCAGAACAACTTTAATTGTAGGCTATCCTGGAGAAACAGAGGAAAGATTCCAGGAACTGAAAGACTGGGTGAGAGAACAAAAATTTGACAGACTGGGATGTTTTACCTACTCACATGAAGAAAATACGACAGCCTATGTTTTGGAAGACGATATCCCTCAGGAAGTAAAAGAAGCAAGAGTAGAAGAGATCATGGAAGTACAATCTCAGATTTCCTGGGAAAAAAATCAGGAGAAAATTGGTAAAATATTCAGATGTATTTTTGATCGTAAAGAAGGAAATTATTTTATCGGTCGAACTGAGTACGATTCACCGGATGTAGATAATACAGTATTGGTTTCAGCTGAAGATACTTATATTTCTATAGGAGAGTTTGCAGAAGTTAAAATTACATCAGCTGAAGAATTTGACTTATACGGCGAATTGATATAAAGCTAATGTGCTATGAATCAAATCATACGCAAATCGCTGTAAGAATAAAATAAGTAGAATTATTAAACAAAATTAACTTAAATATTTTCTGGTGTATTTTTTATATTGCTGGTTTTCAATGAATTGATGCTTGCTGATGTTAAGAAAATTTAATTTTCTTTCATAAAGTATTCAAATTAGAAAATTATGTCTTAAATTTGCACTAAGCAATGTTTTTAAATCATGTGCTTTCAATAAGTTATTTACCAAAATGAAGCTTATATTTGATCCAAATATATTTTTATTTATATTAGCTTTATGATGTTAATCACTCATTGATTTGTTTTTTCCTTGTGAAAATATTGATGAAAAATAATGTAATTAAAATCTTTAAAAACTTATGAAAAAATTTTTATTAACAGCAACTATGCTGGTTTGCCTTTCGGCACTTTCCCAGGCTCAGCAGGGGCGTGTGGGGATTAACACGACCACACCAGCCGCAACTTTAGATGTAGTAGCGAATACTACAGATAATACAAGACCTGATGCCTTGCTAGTCCCTCGTTTAACAAGAGCTCAATTAGCAGCTAAAGATGGCGCTTATGTAACTGCACAAAATGGTGCGCTTACATTCGTGACGACGCTTAGACGGTACTGCAGCTGGAAAAACAGCAAATGTTACCGCAACTGGGTTTTATTACTATGATGCTCCCAATACCGTTTGGGTAGCTGTAGGTGGAGGCGGAGGTGTTTCCAGATACGAAGGTATCAGAGGAAATGCTACTATTGTAACCAACCCTACGTATACTCTTCAGTCTACAGATAACGTTATCGTTACCAGAGCTACTACGGGTGTTGCTATTACACTTCCTTCCCTTACAAATACTCCTGCAGATATCGGGCGTATTATTAAAGTAATTAATAACAATACAACAGCAACAGCATTAACGTTTACTAACGGAGCAGGAGATACACCTCCTACCATATTAGGAAACTTAATTGTTAACCAAAACAGAGGTATTGAATTCGTTTGGACAGGAACTACTTGGTCTTCACCTCAGAAATAACCCTTTTAAAACTTAAGAATAAGATGAAAAATATATTTAATTTTTTAGCTATTGTTGCTTTTGGTTCTCTAGTAAATGCGCAGGTAAGCCTTAATAACGGAGCACAAAATGCTGCTATTAATAACTCTAACGTTGCAATCGACCTTAGTTCTGCTTTTAGTACAGAAGCTGGTGCTGGTGCAAACGTAGGAAAAGGAATTGTTGTGCCAAGTGTAGACTTGGTCAATTTCCAATTTGATACTTCTCTTGCTGATGGAAGTACTTTCCCTACTTGGTTTGATGGTATGGTTGTTTATAACAATGCAACAGGTACTACTTTAACCACAGGACAAAGATCTTCAACTGCTACTGCTGTAACTCCGGGATTCTACTATTATTATAACCCAACAGGTTCTACTACAAGTTCAGTACAGCCAGGGGTATGGAGACCGCTTGGTGGTAATGCGAATGCTGGAAAAGTGAATATCCTTCCTACTGAAACCATTACAAATACTCAGGTAAATAATGCTCAGGTATATGCAATCAAAGGAACTTTCACAGCTAGTGGTACTTCTACTGCTGTAAATATTCCGGCACCTGCAGGAATGAGTGCTATGTATGGCATCACTATTTATAAAGCGGGTACCAACACGGTTTATGACAGAAGTTTATATTCTTATACTATTGCGACTACTGCAGGTAACGCAGTTACTGGTTCTCCAAGTATGTCGGTAGTGTATCCATCTGGTACATATGATTATGTATTAGAATACCTTAAATAATAAATTTAATTAATTACATATAAAAACCAATGAGTTCCCTCTCATTGGTTTTTTGTTTTTATTACTGGGTAATAAAATCTGGCGGTATTGTATTTATTAATATAGTATGTGATCTACTATATTGAACGGGATAAAACAGTCTTTCAATGTTCATGGAGTTTATGAAGTTTATATTGTGGTTTACATTCATAGTCTGTAGTGCAAAATAACAGCGGTAAAAAGGACCGGTTTTTGCATTAAAATAAAACATAACTTTTTTAGAAAAATATCAATTTACGTAAACTATTGATTATTAATATTTTATAAAATTTATTTTTTTAAATTATGCGCAAAGTAGTTAATTCTGTTAACTTTTTAGCTGTTTTTTTAACACTTTTTAACAGTGTGGTCTAAAATCCCTATCCATAGGGGGTTACAAGGGTTGTTAACATTTATTTATGGTTTTATTAACTTTTTTTAACAAATTAAATAGGGAGTTAAGGAGATTCCTGATACATTTGCTCCGTCAAAACCAATAAAAGTTCAACATGATGAAAAGATTCATTCTCGTAATCATAATGATGATTTCAACCCTGGGTATTTATTCTTTCACGAATAATGCCTTAGATGCGAAAAAAACAAGTTATGCATCGTACTACCACGATAAATTTAACGGTAGAAAAACCGCTAGCGGAGAAATCTTTGATAACTCAAAGTTTACTGCAGCAAACAGAACGCTTCCGTTTGGAACAAACGTTAAGGTAACCAACCTTAAAAATGGAAAAGAGGTAATAGTAAGAATTAATGACAGAGGGCCTTTCCATTCATCAAGATCTTTAGATATGTCTAAAGCAGCGTTCGACGAGATCGGAGATATCAGTCATGGTACAATTCCGGTCGAATATGAAATTGTCGATTAATTTTATGATTTAAATTAAAAAAGCCAGCTGATTCCAGCTGGCTTTTGTGTTATGGTATATTACGATATTTTACACATCCAATTCCAGTAAAGAAGGACAATGGTCGGAATGAACAGCTTCTTTCAAAATAACCGCCCTGCTGAGCTTTTCCTTTAAATTATAAGAAGCAAAAGTATAATCTAATCTCCAACCCTTATTTTTAGCCCTTGAGTTCTGACGGTAGCTCCACCAGGTATAATTTTCCGGTTCATTATTAAAGAACCTGAAACCATCAATCAGTTCGCACTCATCGATGAAATTAGTCATCCACTCTCTTTCCATAGGAAGAAACCCGGAAACATTTTTTAAGCGAACAGGATCGTGAATATCGATTGCTTCGTGACATATATTAAAATCACCCGAAATAATTAGGTTAGGGATCTCCTTTTTTAAATTTTTAATATACGCTAAGAAATCATGGCAGAATTGCATTTTAAAATCCAGCCGCTCTATATTGGACGCAGAAGGTACATATACAGAAATTACAGAATATCCGTCAAAATCAGCACGAATGATTCTTCCTTCATTATCGTAGCTTTCAATACCGCAACCATACTCTACATGCCTGGGCTTTATTTTTGACGCTATACCGACTCCACTGTAGCCTTTTCTTACGGCAGAATGCCAGTAACTGTGGTATCCTAATTTTTCAAGACTTTCAATATCAATCTGGTCATTTCCCGCTTTACTTTCCTGGATGCAGATAATATCCGGATCAGCAGTTTTTAACCAGCCTAAAAAATCTTTTGTAAATGCGGCCCTGATTCCATTAACATTGTATGTAATTAATCTCATTAGTCTTTTATAAATGTTTTAAAATTTTCGTCGTATTTGGATGGAATAAATTCGGTGATCGCATAATCTGCAACCTCTTGAATATAAAAAGGATCTTCAGTGATGATCTGTTCAATCTCCTTTTTAGAGGCTGCTTTAGCAATAATGATCCCTCCTGTTCTTGGTTCTTTTCTTCCTGAGGCAATGAACTGTCCAGAGTCATAATGTTTGTGGAGGAAAATAGTATGTTCGGGAATAAGTTTTTCTATATTTTCAATAGAACTCTTATAGGTAAGCGAGATAATAAACATGATTTATTTTTTACAAAAATATGAACTATAAAAAAGAGGCGGAAATAAAAAAGCCGGTTTTGAATTTCAAAGCCGACTTTTTATAGTTTAAGTAAGTGATTTTATTTTTTAAAAACTGTTTTACCGTCTTTTGTAAGTTCTATTTCTTCACCCTTACCTCTCAGCTCATAATGATCATTTTTATACCATATTCCTGATGCAGGTTTTTGTCCCTGCAGTTCAATTGATTCATTATTGAAAACTACTGTAGCTGTATTTTTGGTATTATTGAAAGTCATATCCAATGTTTTTCCACTGCTGTCTTTCGAAGTACTTTTTACAATTTCATCCTGAGCTCCTGAAACAGCTGCTGAATCTGACGGCTTAGCAGCAACACTGTCTACAGGAGTAGAAGCAGAATCTGTTGCTTGCTTTTCTTTATTACATGAGGTTAAAAATAAGGCAGCAAATGCTGTCGCAATAAAAATGTGTTTTTTCATAAAATTATATTTATTAAAGTTGTCTTCTAGTATGCAAAATGAGTGCCTTAAAATAATGGTAAATCTATGATGCCTACCAAAATGGAGTGTATGGTCAGAATCAGGATGAAGAGATGGTTTTTGTGAAAGCTGCTCCCACCCCACATATAAAGGGTGGGGCAGACCATTGATATCAATGCCCGTGGAAATTATTATTACGATTGTCCTTCTGATCAATGGATTAAAATGTATGGTTTCAATACGGTTGATGTCAAAATAACTATTCTTAAATGGCTGTTGGCAATGGTAAACTTACCTTTACCATAAGCAGTACTGCTTATGGGATTGCCGTTCCATTAGGTAGTTCTTTTTCAGTTAATGGTGGAGGGGGAAAATTGCCGGATTGATTTTCCGGTAAAAGAAAGGACGATAGAGAACTAGGTTTAAGAAATACTAAAAGAGTAGGGGATCTGGCAAACCGTATTATAGAGGCCGTTATAAAAAGGCGGAAAAAATCATTCGATTTTTTCCGCTTTATACCCAAAATTAAATAAACTATGAAAAAACTACTTGGGTTCTAAAACACTGATAGGAATGATACATTCTTCCAGTGAGATTCCACCATGTTGATAGGTCTCTTTATAGTAATTTACAAAATGATTATAATTTTTAGGATAAGCCAGGAATATATTGTTTTTGGCAAAAATATATTTCGAGCTTAAATTTCCTTTGGGAAGGAAGAGTTTTTCAGGGTTGGTGATTGCCCATACATCGCTGTCGTCATAGGTCAGACTTTTACCGGTTTTATATCTGATATTGGTAGAGGTCTCTCTGTCACCCACCACTTTGCTTGGCTTTTTCACATATACCGTTCCGTGATCGGTAGTAATAACCAGCTTGTAACCGTTTTCTGCTGCCGTTTTGATGATTTTCAATAATGAAGAATTTTCAAACCAGTTAAAAGTCAGAGAACGGAAAGTTTTATCATCACGGATGAGCTGATCTACGATATGATTATCTGTTTTGGCGTGGGATAAAATGTCGATAAAGTTGTAGACGATAACCAGAAGGTCATTGTTTTTATGCTGGTTGAAATCGTCATAGATTTTTCTTTCAAAATCAGCATTCAAAACCTTTAAATATTTCATGGATTTTGATCCAAGACCGATTCTTTTCATTTGGTCCTCCAGGAAATCACGCTCATATTCATTTTTATTTCCCTCCTCATTATCATTGAACCATTTATCAGGGAAACGTTTTTCGATTTCCGAGGGCATTAAACCGGCAAAGAAAGAATTTCTTGCATACTGTGTCGCGGTAGGAAGAATACTGTAGTAATAATCTTCAGATATTTTATTGTAATATTTTGTAAATAACGGCTCGATTACCTTCCATTGATCATAACGGAGGTTGTCGACCATCAGCAAAAGCACCTTCTCTTTTTCAACTTCCGGTTTTACTTTTTCCTTGAAAAGCGTGTGGCTCATAAGAGGTTTATCTGAGTCGGTAAGCCAGTCAGCGTAGTTTTTTTCAATAAACTTGGCAAACTGAATATTAGCTTCTTCCTTTTGCGATTGTAAAAGGTCGGCAAACTCATTATCTGCTACTTTATCAAACTTAATCTCCCAGCTTAGGATCTTTTTATAATACTCAGCCCATTCCTGATACGTTCTCAGATAAGAAAGTTCCATAGAAAGGTTTCTGAACTCCTGCTGGTACTGTAAGATAGTTTTTTGTTCTACCAGATTATCCTGCTGAAGATTTTTCTTTAATGAAAGTAAAATCTGGTTAGGATTTACCGGTTTCAGGATGTAATCAGCGATTTGGGAACCTATGGCTTCTTCCATGATATGTTCTTCTTCACTTTTGGTCACCATAACTATTTTTAAGGAATTGTCTTTTTCCTTGATCATAGGAATAGCTTCAAGCCCGGAGATCCCAGGCATATTTTCATCAATTAATGTTAAGGCAAATTTCTCTGAATCCATAAGTTCCAAAGCCTCATTTACATTATTAACAGGAGTTACATTGTAGCCCTTTTTTTCTAAAAATACGATATGAGGTTTAAGTAAATCTATTTCATCATCGATCCATAATATCTTTTCTGACATAATTTATTTTTTACATGATTATTCTATCAAAATGTTGACCAATTCCTTTTAAAATCTCACAAATTAGGATGTTTAAAAGTTAAATAATAGTTAAATGAAAATGCGATTAGGTATTTCATTTTTGGCTACGGTCAATTATTCGTTTTTATATAGAGCAAAGCTCTTTCCAATACTTCATCCTTTCCTTCCCGGATCCCTTGTATAGTAGGCTTCACAATGATATCAGGAATAATCCCGATTCTTTGTGTTTCTCTGCCATCAGGATAGTACGCGCCAAGCCCCGTAAAGCGTGTATCGAGGCCGGCAATTTTGAAAGTGATGACATCTCCATTTGCTCCCGAGGTATTGCTCCCGATCAATTTAGCTTTCGGATGTTGCCTTAGCATCATTGCTGTGGTCTCAGCCTGGCTTTGTGTACTTTCGTTGACTAATACGACAACATCACCCTTGTAGTATTCCTTATTTCTTCGGCCAATAATATTTTTCCTGCTGTAAAATTTTCCTGGGTAATCGGTTTCCGGAAATGTGAACAGATAGTAAGTCGCTATTTCCGGGAGTATAAGTTGGCTTAAAGGTTCAATCGTTTGGTTGGGATAATTTCTGAGGTCAAAGATAATAGCCCTGGTCGATTGCAGGTTTTTGTACATCATATCCAGGTCCTCCTTTTTGAGAATTCCCATATTCACATAGCCGATCTGCTTTTCTAAAAGTTTCCAGTTTTCGGGACTTTTATTTTGGGTACGGATAATATCTTTTGCAAAATATGTTCGGGAGGTAATGGATAAATTGTGACCGCCCCTTTCAATTTTCATAGAAATGGAGTCTCTGTTGGTTGAAAGGAAATGGCTTTTTACTTTCTCTATTTTTCCCCAGGAATTCGAAGCCGGAACATATTTCCCAAAACTATTAACCAATTGAGGAATTGTTTTACCATTAACATCGTAAATGACATCTCCCACAAGTAAAGGTGTTTTCTCTTCAAACGCAGTGGAATTAATTTTTGTAACTACCAATTTTCCTTCCGCATACGAATATTCTACAGGAACCCTTCTGTTACCATATTGGTTAAGACTGATCTCTTTTGAAAAAAGATAGGCATGGGAGTCGTCAGTTTTTGTGACCAGTTCCGCCAATGTCAAATGATAAGTTTCATCACTGTCACTATTAAGAAACTTTGGAATCATCTCTGTCAAAACACTATTCCAGTTTTGGTCGGTTTCATATTTGTAAGGGAAAAAATATTCTACATAATTCCAATACCGGAACAGCTCCAGCAAGCTGATCGATTGAGATGTGAATCTTGAACCGTATGAATTTTCATTTCTGAAATATATCTTTCGGCCGCCTTTCCCTAGATAAAGAGACTCTCCGAGATTTCTGTTGTTTTCTATGTAATGAAGTTTTTTGGTTACATTTTTACTGAACAGGTCGTTATTTTCAATCCAGCTCAGATCGAAATTTTTGAGAAAATATACTTTATCATTTTTTTTGAACATTCTGAGCAGGTTTCTATCTTTCCAAGACTGTCGATCCACTCGGCATATAAAGTATTCAGCTCTTTTTTATCATCAATGCTTTTAAGCTCATCTATTTTCTGGAAGAGTTGCTGATCCCAGTTAAAACGCCCTTGAGCTACTTTGGGATGATAATATTTCAGAAATCCCCAAATTCTGCATAGAGATTCCAGTTTCTGGGTTTCTGATACTGCTTGTGCGGAAAAATGAAGACAAAAAAATAAAAAAATGAAAAGAGAATATTTTCTCATCAAAAGAATTGAGTTTTCTCAAAGATAGGTGATTAATGCAATAACCACAAGGGTTTTTTGATGAATAATTGAAACAACCAAAAGAGATTGGAAGCAGGGCACTCGAAGGGAGAGCAAAGTATAATTGCTAATGTCTGGAAATCAGCTGTCGTTAAGATCCATTATTGATCATTGTAAGTTGAAGGAAGTATGTTTCAGCGCTCTTTCTTTGACTGCGCTCCTTTTAATATCAATTTAATCATCCTTCAAATTTAAAATTCCTAACTTTGTTTACTAATATTGACCTTTCAATGCAGAACAAGCTAAAAATCATCAACGATCCCGTTCACGGATTTATCAAAATACCTCACGAAATTTTATTTGATATCATTGAACATCCTTATTTTCAGAGGCTGCGAAGAATCGGGCAGACGGGGCTGCTGAACCTGATTTTTCCCGGAGCTACCCATACCAGATTTCATCATGCCCTGGGAGCAATGCACCTGATGTTTACAGCATTGGAAACATTAAAGCAAAAGGGCGTTACAATATCCGAAGAAGAGGAAAAAGGGGCAATGCTGGCTATTTTAATGCATGATATTGGTCATGGTCCCTTTTCCCATGCACTTGAAAGTATGCTGATGGACGACTGGCATCACGAAAACCTTTCATTGCTATTGATGAATAAGCTTAATGATGAATTTGATGGTCAGCTGTCAATGGCTATTGAAATGTTCCAGGGAAAATACCACAGGAAATTTTTCAACCAGCTGATTTCTTCCCAGTTGGATGTGGATCGGCTTGATTATCTTAAAAGAGACAGTTTCTTTACCGGTGTTTCCGAAGGGAATATTAATACCCAGCGCATCGTTTCTATGATGAATGTGTGTGAAGAAGGAGAACTGGTGATTGACGCCAAAGGAATTTATTCCATTGAAAATTTCCTGACAGCCAGAATGTTCATGTACTGGCAGGTCTATTATCATAAGACCTCTGCTTTGGCTGAGTTTCTTTTGGTTAAGATTCTTGAGCGGGCTAAGTATCTGATCTCTCAGGGAGTTGAGCTTCCGGCGACAGATCATCTCAAATATTTTTTATACCGAAACAAGGGTGCAGCTACGGACGAAGATGTACAAAGATTTACGCAGCTTGATGATAACGATGTTATTCAGGCTATGAAAGAATGGCAGAATTCTGAAGACTTTGTTTTGTCTTATTGGTGTAAATGTGTGATTCAGAGAAATTTGCCGAAAACAATTATTTCTTCACATCCGTTTACTGCAGAAAACATTGAAGAAAAAATAAAGAAAACAAATGAATTTTTCGGAATAGATAACGCAGCTGAACTTGTTCATGAGATAAAAAGAAAACTTTTACCATACGATACAGAAAAACAGCCCATCTATTTATTACAGAAAAACGGTAAGAAAATGAAGCTGCATGAGTCGGAAGACCAGCTTTTATCAGGCTTAATGGTCAATAAGACCACACGCTACATCCTTATGTTTCCGAGAGATATTTCGCGCATAGATTCTTAAAGAATATTAAAATTCACGATCTCAAATCAAAAAATGTTTGCAAATTATAGAATTTCTTATCTTTGCAGAATATGGAATTTACAGCTTCGCAAATTGCAAGTTTTATCGACGGAAAAATAATAGGTGACGAGAATGCACTTATTACTGGGGTTTCACCAATTGAAAATGGCGAATCAGGGCATCTTTCTTTTATAGCACAAGATCGATTCTCACATTATCTTGATACCTCAAAATGTTCCGTAATTATCGTCTCGGAAAAGCTTTTAGCTAAAAATAATTATACCCCTACCGTAATCGTTGTAAAGGATGCGTATCTTTCTTTTCAGATTCTGATGAATTTATATCAGGAAATGAAAGGACGAAAAGAAGGCATCGAGAACGGTTCTTCTATTCATGATACAGCCGTGATAGGTGAAAAAGCCTACATCGGAGCGTTTACCTACGTTTCGGAGAAAGCTAAAATCGGTGACGGATCACAGATCTATCCTCACGTTTATATAGGAAAAGGAGTGAAAATCGGCAAAAACTGTAAAATAGACAGCGGAGCCAGGATCTACGACTATTGCATCATAGGAGATAATTGTGTTATTCACTCCAATACCGTCATAGGTGGTGATGGTTTTGGTTTTCAGCCAACGGCAGAAGGATTTAAGAAAATACCACAACTGGGGAATGTCATTATTGAAGATGATGTTGAAATCGGCTCCAACTGTAGTATAGACAGAGCAACCATAGGTTCTACCATTATCGGAAAAGGAACCAAAATCGATAATCTTATCCAGATTGCCCATAATGTAAAAATAGGACAGAATAACGTCATTGCGGCACAAGCCGGCATCGCAGGTTCAACCGTTATCGGAGACTGGAACCAGATTGGAGGTCAGGTAGGCATCGTAGGACATATCAAAATAGGTAATCAGGTGAAAATTCAGGCTCAGAGTGGCGTGAATTCCAGTGTAAATGATAAAGAAACACTGTATGGTTCACCGGCGATCAGCTATAATGACTATTTGAGAAACTATGTTCATTTCAGAAACTTTACTGAAATTGTAAGCAGAATAAATAATCTTGAGAATACCTCAAAAGATAATACTAATGAGTGATATGCAAAAAACACTTCAGGAAGAGGTTACTCTTTCTGGAATTGGTCTTCATACTGGTAGAGAAGTAAAACTTACCATTAAACCTGCAAAAGAAAATACAGGTTTCGTATTTGTAAGAACAGACCTTGAGGGGCATCCTCAGGTTGAGGCAGATGTAAATTATGTTGTAGCGACAGAAAGAGGAACGACATTAGAAAAACTAGGGGTGAAAATTACCACGTGCGAACATCTTTTAGCAGCTTTGGTAGGTTGTGATATTGATAACGCGGTTTTAGAAATGGATGCTTCTGAACCTCCGATTCTGGATGGATCTTCAAAATTCTTTGTAGAAGCTATCGAAAGCGTTGGTGTGGTAGATCAAAATGTAGCCAGAGAATATCTGGTGGTAAAAGAAGTTCTTACTTACAGTGATCCGGCTACCGGTTCGGAGATTACCATTATCCCGTCAGATACTTACGAAGTAACAACAATGGTTGATTTTGGGACTAAAGTGTTAGGAACCCAAAATGCCACTCTTAAAAATATTTCCGAATTTAAAGACGAAATTTCCTCGGCAAGAACATTTAGCTTCCTGCACGAATTGGAAATGCTCTTGGATCACGGATTAATCAAAGGAGGTGATATCTCTAATGCTATTGTATATGTAGATAAAGATCTTACCCCTGAAACTACAGAAAAACTGAAAAAAGCCTTTGGTAAAGATAATGTTTCTATCAGACCCAACGGAATTCTTGACAACCTGAACCTAAACTATCCGAACGAAGCTGCAAGACACAAATTATTAGATGTAATAGGTGATCTGGCTTTAGCAGGAGTGAAAATAAAAGGAAAAGTTATTGCCAACAAACCGGGGCACTATGTGAATACTCAGTTTGCTAAAAAATTAAACCGTCAGTGGAAATTGCAGAAAAAGAAAAACGTTCCGGATTTTGATCTTACAAAAGAGCCGGTATTCGATATTAACGGAATTATGAAGCTTATGCCTCACAGACCACCGTTCTTATTGATCGATAAAGTTCTTGAACTTTCAGACTCCCATGTGGTAGGATTGAAAAATGTAACCATGAATGAGCCCTTCTTCGTTGGACATTTTCCAAAAGAACCTGTGATGCCGGGAGTTCTTCAGGTAGAAGCGTTAGCTCAGACAGGAGGTATTCTTGTGTTAGCAAGCGTTCCGGATCCTGAAAACTATTCTACGTATTTCATTAAAATTGATAAAGTGAAATTCAAGAGAAAAGTAATTCCCGGAGATACTCTTATTTTCAAAATTGAATTGATAGAACCTATCAGAAGAGGTATCGTTCACATGCAAGGATATGGATATGTAGGAGATACAGTGGCAGTAGAAGCAGAGCTTATGGCTCAAGTTGCAAAAAATAAAGTTGATTAAATGATCCATCAATTAGCAGCCGTAGATAAACGCGCGAAAATCAGCAAAAATGTAATTGTAGAACCTTTTACTACAATTGCTGGGGACGTAGAAATTGGAGAAGGAACCTGGATCGGTCCGAATGTTACCATCATGGATGGAGCAAGAATAGGAAAAAACTGCAGGATTTTTCCCGGTACTGTAATCTCTGCAATTCCTCAGGATCTGAAGTTTGATGGTGAAGATACTCAGGTAATTATCGGTGATGATACGACCATCAGAGAATGTGTTACGGTAAACAGAGGTACAAAAGCCTTAGGACATACCAAAATAGGAGCAAACTGTCTTATTATGGCAACCTCACACATTGCACATGACTGCGTGATTGGAGATCATGTTATCATTGTAAATGGCTGCGGTATTGCAGGACATGTTGAGATTGGAGACTATACTGTAATGGGAGGTTTATCAGCTGTTCACCAATTTGGTAAAATAGGGAAACATGTAATGATTTCCGGAGGTACTCTGGTAAGAAAAGATATTCCGCCTTATGTGAAAGTAGCGAGAGAGCCAATGTCTTATGCAGGAATCAATTCTGTTGGATTAAGAAGAAGAGGATTTACCAATGAAAAGATTTTTGAAATTCAAAAAATCTACAGAACGATTTTCCAAATGAAAATGAATGTTTCTCAGGCAATGGCGCATATTGAAAAAGAAATGCTGCCAACAGCTGAGAGAGACGAAATTCTACAATTTATTCAAAACTCTCCAAGAGGTATTGTAAAAGGATACGGAACAAGCAAAGAAAGCAACCAGTAACAACAAAATTGCTCACAGGCTGAATGGCAATACGCAATCTGCTGATGGCCCAATAAAAAATTAAGAAAAAAGATAATATATACTAATGGCAACAAGTAACGATATCAGAAAAGGGCTTTGCATCGAGTACAGCAATGATATTTTTAAAGTAATCGAGTTCCTTCACGTAAAACCTGGAAAAGGACCAGCTTTCGTAAGAACTAAATTAAAATCTGTAACAAACGGTAAAGTAATTGATAATACTTTCTCTGCAGGACACAAAATTGAAGAAGTAAAAGTAATCACAAGAAAGTTCCAGTATCTTTATGATGACGAGAACGGATTCCACTTCATGAATAATGATGACTTCTCTCAATTATATTTAAATAAAGAAATGATTGAGAACTCTCAGTTTATGAAAGCTGGGGAAGAAGTAACAATCATTCTGAAAGAAGTTGATGAAACTCCTCTTTCTGCTGAACTTCCACAATCAGTTTACCTTGATGTAATCGAGGCTGATCCGGGAGTGAAAGGAAATACAGCAACCAATGCTCTTAAAAATGCGATCGTTGAAACAGGAGCAAGAGTGATGGTTCCTTTATTTATTGAACCTGGTGACAGAATTAAAGTAAGCACCGAAGACGGTAGCTACTTAGAAAGAGTAAAAGAATAATACAATTTACATAAATTCGGTTTGCATTGGCATTCCGAATTTTGTTTTATAAGAAAATCTATTGTTATGAGATTCCATTCTCCGCAAAAGCTTAAAACGATTGCTGATTTAATAGGCTCAAAATTTGTTGGTCCGGAAGACTTTGAAGTATTGGGCTCCAACGAAATTCATATGGTGAAACCGGGAGAGATTGTTTTTGTCAACCATCCTAAATATTACGACAAAGCATTAAATTCCGCAGCTACCATTATTTTAATTGATAAAGAAGTTGAATGTCCTGAAGGAAAAGCTCTTCTTGTCTCTGATGACCCATTCAGAGATTTTAATAAGATCAATACTCATTTTACAAGAATATATAATTTCACAGAAGAACTTCATGATGCAGAAATCGGGGACGGAACAAAAATACACCCTTCTGCAGTGATCGGAAATAATGTGAAGATCGGAAAAAACTGCCTGATCTTTCCTAATGTTGTCATCGGTGACAGAACTGAAATAGGAGACAACGTGATCATTCAGTCCGGAACTGTGCTTGGTGGCGATGCTTTTTACTATAGAAAACTGGATGGCAACTTTGACCGTCTGATCTCCGTAGGAAATGTTGTCATTGAGAATAATGTTGAAATTGGAAACAACTGTACAATTGATAGAGGAGTTACTGATTCTACAGTAATCGGAGAAGGTTCTGTACTGGACAACCAGATTCAGATCGGACACGATACCGTGATCGGAAAAAAATGTCTTATTGCCTCACAGGTAGGAATTGCGGGATGTTGTATCATTGGTGACGAAGTCACATTATGGGGGCAGGTCGGTATTGCTTCCGGTAAGAAAGTAGAAGCAGGATCCGTACTTTTAGGAAAAACAGGAGTCAACAGAGACCTGGAAAAAGGCACCTACATCGGGATGTTTGCTGAAGATTTCAAAACTTATCTGAAAAAAGAAGTAAAACTGAGAAATTTGTAATGAAGAAGTTAACAGTACTATTTCTTTTTATTTATGCCGTAAGTTTTGCACAGAGATCAGATATCAAATCTAAAATTTTATTTAATGATAATAGAATTGTAGAAGCTGAAATTCCTTTCAGAACCAATCTTTTTGAGAGTGATCTGATTGATGAGATAGCCGTAGCAGACAGGAAAATTAAAATCTTGGAAAATGGGAAAACAATTAAATATCCCGCTTCTGAAATTCAAAAAATAGAATTTACGGATCTTAAAAATAAACCGAGAACTTTCATTTATTTTCCGGCAGAATCCTCAAAAACTTTGGTTGAACTTCTATACGACGGTCAAAAAATAAAATGGGTGAGGGCATATAGACGTCACGGTTATGATGGTTCAACCCTCACTTCAGACGTTTTATTCAAAGGAGATATAAGACAACCTTTAAATCTTTTTGTCAATAACAGAAAGAAATTAAAAGAATTAATGGCGGATAAACCGGAGCTGGAGCCGCTTATTGAAAATATAAATTATAACAGACTGAAGGATGAAGATTTGATCAATCTGTTGAAAAAATATGATGAATAAAATCAGATTCAAAAATTTTTTTAACGACAAATAATCATTATTTTTGTCTGACGTATAAACTGAAAATAAATAAATTAAAACAACAATAAAATGTCAATTTTAGTAAACAAAGATTCTAAAGTAATTGTACAAGGATTTACTGGAAACGAAGGTACTTTCCATGCAGGTCAGATGATTGAATACGGAACAAACGTAGTAGGTGGTGTTACTCCTGGAAAAGGGGGAAGCGAGCACTTAGGAAAACCGGTATTTAATACAGTAGCTGATGCCGTTGAAAAAGCAGGAGCAAACGTAAGTATCATCTTTGTACCACCGGCATTCGCAGCAGACGCTATTATGGAAGCTGCTGAAGCAGGTATCAAAGTAATTGTATGTATTACTGAAGGTATTCCTGTAGCTGATATGGTTAAAGTAAAATCTTATATTGCTGACAGAGACTGCAGATTAATCGGACCAAACTGCCCTGGAATCATTACTTCTGAAGAAGCTAAAATTGGTATTATGCCTGGATTCGTTTTCAAAAAAGGAAAAGTTGGAATCGTTTCAAAATCAGGAACCCTTACTTACGAAGCAGCTGATCAGGTAGTAAGAGCAGGTTACGGTATTTCTACAGCAATCGGTATCGGTGGTGACCCAATCATTGGTACAACCACAAGAGAAGCTTTAGAATTATTCATCAATGACCCGGAAACTGAAGCGGTTGTAATGATCGGTGAGATCGGTGGAGGTCTGGAAGCTGAAGCAGCAAGATGGTACAAAGCAAGCGGATCTACTAAGCCGGTTGTTGGTTTCATCGCTGGACAAACAGCTCCGAAAGGAAGAACAATGGGACACGCTGGTGCTATCGTAGGTGGTGCAGAAGATACAGCTCAGGCAAAAATGGAAATCATGAGAGAAAACGGCATCAACGTTGTTGATTCTCCTGCTGATATCGGTGCTACTGTAGCGAAAGTTCTAGGATAATATAAAACAAAACATATGAAAAAACTTTTATTAGCCTCAGCCTTAACTCTTTCTGCTTTGTCATTTGCGCAAGTTCAATGGAAAAGCACAAGATTCGGGGTTACGGCAGGCTTGAACTACTCCAGAGTAGCCAATGCCCATAATCCTTCAGGCCCAAGATACGCTTTTCAAGGTGGAGCTTTGGCTTTAATTCCCGTAGGAAAAAGCAATCAGTTCTTTATACAACCCGAAGTTTTATACTACGGTGCCGGAGAAACGGGTAAAGATAAAGATGCTAAAGGAAAAGATGGTTATGATGCAGTATATGCAAATAACTACCTAAGCGTCCCTCTTTATTTTAAAGGATACTTTTCAGAAGCTGCATCAGAATTCTTTGGATTAATTGGTCCGAGATTTAACTTTCTGGTAAACCAGAACGTAAAAGATGCTCCTGTAGGAAGACCTTATTATGATCCGGATGTTACTGATCCTACACAACCATCAGGAGTAAACGGTAAAGCAAAAAACTTTAACTGGGGACTTGCACTGGGTGTCGGATACAGTTATAAAAGACAGCTTGAAGTCGCTCTTAAATATGATTTAGGTCTTTCTGATACCTATCCTGGTCTTGCAAAAGAAAGAGGAGGTACTGATAAGAAAAAATCAGAGCAGGTATTAGCCCTTTCTTTAAGCTACATATTCAAATAAATCATTTATTAAGAATATAAAAAATCCCGGAAAGTAATTTCCGGGATTTTTATATTTTAGTCTGTAACCAATTATTTTTCTGGTATTTCACTAGCCTTTAATCCACTTCCAGATTTCTTTTAAGGTAGCTTTATTCCCATACATCAGAATACCCACACGATAGATTTTTCCTGCCAGGAAAATCATGAAGATCGTTGTTCCCAGTAACAGCACTATTGATAAGGCAATCTGCCATGCCGGCACTCCGAAAGGAATTCTTGCAATCATGGCAACCGGTGAAGTAAACGGGATAATCGATAGCCAGAAGCCCAACGGACCGTCAGGATTGTTCATTAATGAGAAACTTCCATACATCCCCAGCATCAGCGGTAAAACGGCAAATAAAGTGAATTGCTGGGTTTCTGTCTCATTGTCTACTGCGGAGCCTATTGCAGCATAGATCGAGCTGTAGAAAATATATCCCAAAAGGAAAAAAATGATGAATACAAAAATAATTAACGGGAAATTCATTTCCAGTAAGCTGTGAGAGATTTGAGTAGCCAGTTGTGAAACATCAAGTTTACTTGCCATCTGCTCATTTCCACCCGGAATATTTTTCGGTACTGGAGAAAAACCTGTATTCAAAACTATAGCTCCGATTACAGACATCGTAATCCAAATGACAAACTGAGTAAGGGCAACCAGTGTTACCCCCAGGATTTTCCCCATCATCAGTTCAAAAGGCTTAACAGAAGAAATAATGATCTCCACCACGCGGTTGTTTTTTTCCTCTAATACGCTTCGCATAACTCGGACCCCGTAAATGATGATAAACATAAAGGTCACATACATCAAAATCATACTAAGCCCGGTTTTTACCCCAAAAGCAAGATCAGAATCCTCCTTATTATTATCAGAAACATTAATAGTCTTAAGGCTAAACCCTTTATCAAGGTCAATCAGTTGTGCTTCCTGGATACCTAGGTGCTTTATTTTTTCTTTTTTAATAACATTACTGATATCGGAAACGATTTTCTGCTTTGTATCAAGTCCTATTTTACTGTTGACTACCAATCTTGCTCCCGTTTCCAATTCATCAAAATTATTGTTTTTTAATTCCGGCAGAATAAGAATACCTGCAATAGATTCATTGCTTTTTAGAGTATTAATCTTTGATTTTTCATCTGCAGCTGATACAAATGCATAATCAACCTTATCGTTAGACTTAAACTGGTTGGTAAAAAGTCCGCTTTTGTCTACAACTTCTATAATACTGTGAGACTCGTTGGCTTTAAACATCAGTCCGATCACCGCTCCGAAAGCTATGATCAGAACAGGTGCAAGCAATGTCAATATGATGAAAGATTTTTTCTTAACCTGTGTAAGAAATTCTCTCTTTGTAATTAAAAAAATATTATTCATAAAAATTAAGAATGATTACTTACGGCATTAATAAACACTTCATTCATACTGGGAATCCTTTCGTCGAATGATCTCACCTTACCTACACGCACAAGATCCAGAAGAATGTGATTCTGGTCAGTCTCATTTTTCAGGTCAAAGGAAACAAGGTTATTTTCATTTGAGAAATTGAATATCTCATACCTTTCCCTGAAATTTTCAAATTGCTCATTATTGATTTCTGAAAGGGTAATCCCAAATATATTTTTCTTGAATTTTTCTCTTACATCAAAGACTCTTCCGTCTATAATTTTTTTAGAATTGTTGATGAGCGCAACATAATCACACATTTCCTCCACACTTTCCATTCTGTGGGTTGAAAGGATAATGGTGGTGCCGTTGTTCTTAAGATCAATAATCTGATCTTTAATCAGGTTAGCATTTACAGGATCAAAACCTGAGAACGGCTCATCGAGGATCAGAAGATGTGGCCGGTGAAGTACTGTGACTACAAACTGAATCTTCTGTGCCATCCCTTTAGAAAGTTCAGATAGCTTTTTCTTCCACCACTGGTCGATATTAAGTTTATCAAACCATTTTTTGGCTTCATTCAGCGCATCAGTTTTATGCATTCCTTTAAGTTCTGCAAAGTAAAGGATCTGATCACCTACAGTCATATTTTTATACAGGCCTCTCTCTTCCGGCATATATCCGATATCTTTAATATGTGTGGGATTCAGTTTTTCCCCATTAATGAAGATTTCTCCTGAGTCTGCCTGAGTAATTTGGTTGATAATACGGATAAAGGATGTCTTTCCGGCTCCGTTGGGTCCTAAAAGGCCATAAATGCTGCCTTTGGGAACGTGGATGCTGAAATCATCCAGGGCGACCTTTTTACCGGCATTATAGGTCTTTTTAATATGTTCAGCTTTTAACATTAAATGTTCTTTTACAATTAGTATAAAAAAGTCCTGAAAGTTACGGAATTATTAGAAGGAATTCATGTAAAAGAAAAAATCCTGATGATTATCAGGATTTTAATTTATTGTTTCACGATTTGAGTAACTTTTTGCGTATTGTCACTTAAAATATAGCGAATCAGATATTTTCCGGGTTTTAATTTTTCAATATTAATCTCTCCGGAATTCATATTGACTGTATAATTGGCGACCTGCATACCCAAAATTGAATAAAAAGTCACGCTTTTGATTCTTAAAGAAGAATCCTTTGCCTTAATGATAAGGAAATCCTTTGCAGGATTTGGATAGGCAAGCAATACACCATCATCAGCTTTCTGAGTGATGGATCCCGGCTCTTTTAGCTGAGCTTGCATATTGTTGGAAAACCCAACAAAAGTGCCTAAAAATAAAATTAAAAGTAAAAGTTTTTTCATCAAATTTATAATTTCTCGAATGTTTATAACAAATATAAAAAAATCTACAATCTCGTACAATACTTTTTTACAGAACTTGTAGTAAATTTGTACAAACTTATTCAAAAAGTATTCCAAAATGATACATTCAAGAAATAGAAGACTTAGAGTTAATGAATCTATCAGAGGTTTGGTAAGAGAAACTCTTCTTACAACTGATGATTTTGTAATGCCAATCTTTGTAATGGAGGGCGAAAACATGCAGGAGGCGATCCCATCGATGCCTGGAATTTTCAGGCGAAGCATAGATTTAACAGTGAAGGAATGTAAGGAATTATTTTCTTTAGGCGTAAAAGCGGTCAATTTGTACATGAAAGTGTCTGATCACCTGAAAGACAATACAGGAAAAGAAGCCTGGAACAAAGACGGATTGATGCAAAATACCATCAAAGCCATTAAAGATGCCGTTCCGGGAATGGTTGTTATGCCGGATGTGGCCTTAGATCCCTATTCTATCTACGGACACGACGGAATCATTGAAAACGGAAAAATCTTAAATGACGCTACCAATGACGCATTGGCCAGAATGTCAGTATCCCATGCGGAAGCAGGAGCTGATCTGGTAGCACCTAGTGATATGATGGATGGGAGAGTGCTTGTGATCAGAGAAGCATTGGAAGAAAGCGGATTTACAGATGTAGGAATCGTAAGCTATGCAGCTAAATATGCAAGTTCATTCTACGGACCTTTCAGAAGTGCTCTGGACAGCGCTCCAAAAGACGACATGGAAATTCCGAAGGATAAAAAAACATATCAGATGGACTTCCACAATACCCGTGAAGCTTTAAACGAAGTCTATAAAGATATCGACGAAGGTGCCGATGTGATCATGATCAAACCGGGGCTTCCTTACCTTGATATTGTTTCTAAAGTGCGTGAAGCGATCGATCTTCCTATTGCGGTTTATAATGTAAGTGGAGAATATGCAATGGTAAAAGCTGCAGCTCAAAACGGCTGGCTGGATAATGATAAAACCATTATTGAAAGTCTTACGTGTTTCAAAAGAGCAGGAGCAGATATGATCTTTACATATTTTGCTAAAGAAGCCGCCATATTGTTGAATAAATAAGGCATAATTTCCTATAAAAATAAAGGCTGTCTCAGGAGACAGCCTTTTATAATAATAATCTGGGATAATCTTTCATTATCAACCCTGACAGAAAGGATCTTCCGGGCGTATGGGATTTTCAGGGTGATCTAAAAGACAAATTTTTGTCGGACACAGATACCACCCCGGAAAGCAGTTTCCGTTTTTATCAGGATAGGTATAATAATAACCTCCTTTGATTCCTTTTAATTCTTTTTTTGTTAATTTTTTCATGAGTGAATATTTTATTGAGTGAGTTGATCTAAATTAAATAAAATATATCACATTGATTTGAACACTCATCTATAGCCAGCCTTTTCTTCCGTATACATAGGTGTCATCAAATTGTTTGTCAGTCATAAACAGGTATAAAATCCCTTCAATAAAAGGAATGACAGAAGCAATGCCACAAGTCACAATGTTCAGGACCAATTGGATAATACCTTCTTTGGTATATCCTAGATAAAATTTATTTAAAGCCAGCCAACCTACAAGAATTCCCAACAGGGCCGCAGGAAGTTTCTTTTCTGAGCGGTAAGGAATATCGTTTTGCTGACTGGCGGTATTTTCTGTTTTAGTATAGCCGTAATTTTCCATTTCTTAATGTTTTAAAGGATTCCGTAATAGTATAAGTAATTGAAAATCATCAAATGTTACACCGTACGAAGCAGACGGGAATTGAATTTCAGATAAACAAAACTTATATTGATATAAAGTGAATTTATATTTTTGATATATTTGCCCTATGATTTTACGCGGAGAAAACTTAATCAAAGAATACGGTCCTAAAAAAGTTGTAAAAGGCGTTTCTGTACAGGTTCAACAGGGAGAAATTGTTGGTTTGCTGGGTCCCAATGGAGCAGGTAAAACCACATCGTTTTATATGATCGTAGGGTTGGTTAAGCCCACCTCAGGAAAAATTTTTCTGGATAAGCAGGAGATCACTACAGATGCGATGTATCGCAGAGCCCAGAAAGGCATCGGGTATCTCGCTCAGGAAGCTTCTGTTTTCAGAAAATTATCTGTGGAAGAGAATATCATGGGAGTGTTGCAATTGACCAATCTTTCAAAGCGTGAACAACAAATCAAATGTGATGAGCTGATTGAGGAGTTCTCCTTACAGCATGTCCGCAAAAACAGGGGAGATCTTCTTTCCGGAGGAGAAAGACGTAGAACAGAAATAGCACGCTGCCTTGCGACAAGCCCGAACTTTATTCTTTTGGATGAGCCTTTTGCCGGAGTAGACCCTATTGCTGTTGAAGATATCCAGAAAATCGTGAGAAGTCTTGTCGACAAAAATATCGGAATCCTTATCACCGATCACAATGTACAGCAGACTTTAGCAATTACCAACAAAACATATATCATGTTTGAAGGAAAGATCCTTAAAGAAGGACTTCCCGAAGAGCTTGCCAACGATCCGCAGGTAAGAGAAGCTTATCTTGGAGAGAATTTCGTGTACCAGAGTATTTTAGATAAACCCAAAAATAAAAAATATGCCTACAATATCTGGGCAGGTAATTTTGATTCTAAAGCCCAGTTCCAGGGATTTGTAAATGAAAACTTCAAACAGTTTGACGACCTTAGGCTGATGTACGGATTTGAAGATATCAGTTTTGCATCACTGGCAAATTCAGAAATTGAACATATTTTTAATGATGTGGTCGATAAGAATGCCAATAATTCATTTGTTTTCCAGAAAAAAGAAATCAATTCGCAATATTCGAAAGAGCAGGCAGAAGCTGAATCAAAGGAAGCCAGTAAAAAGAATTACATTATCTTACGACTTATATGTATGAAGGATAAAATCCAAGACTTTATTCAGAATATTACAATTGGATCGAAGGTTATTCTTGATCAGGAATACGGTGTTTTAACTAATTGTAAAGAGCACGAATCTTCTACAATCATTCTTTGGGATACTCCTGATGAAAAAGATTTTGAGGATTGGTCTGGATTATGGGAAAGCTTTGTAACTATGGGTGGAGCAATTGCCCATCCGGATTTTCAGTTTAAATATATTAATGGTGATGGAACTTTGAAAAAATAAAAGCTAAAATAATAAATTAACGAGCTTAAAATAATAATAAAAACGTACCTTTTTCTTTTGAAAGCGGTACGTTTTTATTTAAATATGATTTCTATGGCTAAACCTTTTAACAGAACCGTTACCTTATTCGGCATTTATAAACAGCTTGTTCCATTTATCAGACCTTACCGACCGATGATTTACGGAACCCTGTTCCTTACGTTTTTGGGAGCATTGGCTGCGCAGGTCAACCCTATTGTGTTGAAGTATACCGTTGATGAGGTCACTAACCTGACTCATCTTCCTCACCCGATGTCCGAAGGAATCCATATTTTAATTGTAATTTCTGTTATTTTATTGGGAAAAGAACTGTTGAATATCTTCATCAATTTCGGACAGAAGTTTTATGGAGAAAAAATAAGGATCAATATAAGTTCTGTGCTGGCGCAATCTGCAATAGATAAGATTTTAACCTATAAAGTAGCCTATTTTAACGACGAAAATCACGAATCCGGCAAACTACAGATCAGAATAGACCGGGGAATAGAAAGTTTAACCAAGCTGGTTCAGAATTTTTTCATTGATATTCTTCCGTTATTCTCCAATGCAATTATTGCGTTGATCATTATGTACATGCAGAATGTTTATGTCGGGTTGGTTTCCACGGTTATTGTTCCTATTTATTTTTATATCAGTGCTCTTCAGGCAAAAAAATTAAGCGGAGTACGCAGGCAGTTGAGAAACCAAAGAGAAAAGAAGACTTCCGGGCTGTTGAATTTAATCAATTCTATTATGGTTATCAAAAGCTTTGTGCGTGAAAAATTTGAGGGCAAAAAACAGTATGATCTTCAGATGCAGCTGATGGAAAGCCAGATGTTTACCAGAAGAACCAACTTTATTTATGATGGTTTAAAGACTTTTATCGAGCAGTTTGGAGTCGTTTTAATTATTCTTCTGACAGTTTATCTCGTCCTGGACCAGCAAATGACAATTGGGGCCATCATGCTTCATATCATGCTTTTTAACAATGTTTCAGCTCCCATCCGTCAATTGCACAGGATTTACGATGATATGAATGATGCAATGATTTATGCTGAAGGATATTTTGATATTTTAAATGCAGACAATGAAACAGAACCCAACGGAAATTTCATTGAAAAAGATATTAAAGGGACTTTCGAATTAAAAAATGTTGATTTTACTTATCCTAATGGTACTCAGGCATTACATAATGTATCGATGAAGATCGAAAACGGAAAAACTACTGCCCTGGTTGGGCTCAGCGGTGCGGGCAAATCAACGGTCATTAATCTTTTGTGTAAATTTTATCTTCCGGATTCGGGAGAAATCGTCTTGGACGGAGTTAATTTAAATGATTTTGAAAATACTTTTCTCAGGAGCGATCTTGGGTTAGTTCTTCAGAGAAACCACATCTTCCAGGGAAGTATTGAAGATAATATCAGATATGGAAATATGAATGCCACTTTTGAGGAAATTCAGGAAGCAGCGATGAAAGCGTATCTGCATGAGCAAATTATGGATTTGCCGGATCAGTACCAGCACGATGCTACCCAGCTTTCAGGAGGCCAGCAGCAGAGAATTGCCATTGCCCGATTGTTTTTGAAAGATCCTCCGATTATCTTTTTAGATGAACCTACCGCCAGTCTTGATGCTATCGCTACAGAGCAGATCAAAAATTCTCTGGATGCAATAAAAGAAGGAAGAACAGTGGTCATTATTTCCCACTCATTATCCCAGATTTTAGATTCAGATACGATCTATGTAATGAAAAAGGGAAGAGTCGTGGAAAATGGAACGCATGACGAACTTTATAACAGAGACGGGGTTTACCGTGAAATTTTTGATGCATCTGCAAGAAGTTTGAATCTTGATAAATTGGTCAATACGTTTAAAGAAAATTAGAAAAAACTATTGCATTGATAAATCAGATCTGACAAAAGATTTTTTAGTTTTGTAGTAGCAATTATGAATGATCACTATTTAAAGAAACTCGACCGGGTAACCGCGATCCTTACCCAGCTCCAGTCTAAGTCCGTTGTCAGAGCACAGGATTTAGCTGAAAAGTTTGATGTCAGTATCAGAACAATTTACAGGGATGTAAAAACACTGGAAAATGCCGGAATTCCGATCGTTGGAGAGGCCGGGAACGGTTACTCTCTAATGGATGGTTACAAACTTCCGCCGATAATGTTTACCAAGGAAGAAGTATTGAGCTTCATTACTGCAGAAAAAACTGATGCAAAAGTTTTCACACCAGAGTTTAGGAGATCATTATCAGACTGCGATGGAAAAAGTACGGTCAGTATTGCGGCATTCTGATAAAAATTTAATTCAGAATATTGAAAAACAGATTGATGTCTTTAATTTTCATACCCAACCCGAAGATTCGCTGAAAAATGTCATTCCAATTATTTTAGACAGCATTGCCGATAAAACCCAACTGACGATAGAGTATCAGACAGTAGACTCCAGAGTGACGACCAGAACTATTGAAACTGTGGGAGTATTCTTTGAATTTAATTTCTGGTATATCATGGCCTATTGCACATTGAGGAGTGATTTCAGGCAGTTCAGAATCGACAGGATTTTAAAAATTTCCAAAACGATGAATCCGTTTTTACAGGAATATGGACAGGTGAATGACTATCGGAAAAAATCTCACAACCAAAAAGAGAAAGCCAGACTTTTAGTAGATAAAAAAATCATGTCTCACCTGGTAAATTCCAAGAAATATTATGGTCTTATTGAAGAAGCTGAAACCCCTGAAGGAGTAGAATTGACCTTTGAAACAGAATGGATCAATGACGGATTTCCGAGATGGGTTATCACTTTTGCAGACTATGCAAAGGTTCTGGAACCTGAAAGCCTTCGTACGAGACTCAGGGAACTACTGACACAAATGTCAGAAAGACATCAATAAAACCCCAGCAGTTTTGCTGAGGTTAAAGTGACTTTTGTTGACAATAGTTGAAATGGTTTCTGTTATTTTAAAATCTTTCCCAGAAGAAAGGAGGCTCGATACCTAAAGATCTAAGGTACACATAGCCTTGGGCACGGTGGTGGATCTCATTATCGATAAAATAAAGGATGTTCTGGTACACCGGGAATTCATATTCTCCAAACAGGTTGAATGTTTCCTGGAAACGCTCTTCCGAAATCTGACGGAAATAATGATTGATGACTTCTGTTTCTTCATCCCATTTTTTTAAGATTTCCTCTTTGGTAGTCGGATGGAAGCCTTCTTCACTGTAGGCTTTCATGTTATTTTCAATGATTCCCTTTAAAGCAGGTCCTCCAATGCTGATTAATTCTGTTGCCATCTTTGCAAAAGGTCTCATTCCGCCTATTGAAAATTCAAATAAATCTTTCTCAGGAAAAGCTTCAATAACTCTTCTTGTAAGGTTTCTGTGCCCCTGCCAATCTTCTAATAATTGATCAGATGTCATGAATTGTTTCGTGGCTGTAGCTGTAGTTGTCATAATTGTATGGTTTTTGTTTGTTGTTGATACAAAGGTAAGACCGGATGATGACAACAGTTTGTCAGCAGGATTTTCACCAATGAAAAATATTTTATTTTTTGCTAAAATATCTGTACCTACTTTTCCGTTAAAAGAAAAGTGAATTAATAAAAAGAAATTGATCCGATTAGAATAGAATTATGAAGAAGTATATTTTACCTGTAATAACAGGGCTTTTATTAATATCATGTAATAAAATCGAAGAAAAAATTGACCAGACTGTTCAAAAAACAACAGAAACGGTCCAGCAAAAGGCACAACAGGCAGTAGAGGAGACGGTAAAAAGAACAGTCAGCGAATCTATCAACTCTCTGGTAAATTCTCAGGATGTTAAATTTAATGATGTATTCCCTAGTGCCGGGGCGCCGGTTGTTTCAGAAGAAAAAGGAAAGAAGTTTAAATTTCCTTCCGGCTCGGAAGGGTATATTTTTAAATATAAAGCCGATATCGCTGTATTGCTTCCCTTTTTGGAAGGTCAGCCAACGTCCGACGAAACCAAGTCTGATAAAACAGCCCGAAAAATTGATGGTCAAAGCATCATCGACAAAATTGATTTTGTATCAAAGTTTATTCCGGAGAATGTTATTGATACAAGTTTTATAGAGGAAATTAAGACTGATAAAAATATTCAGTATTACAAGCTTAAAAGATTTCCCAACAGTAGTACTTTAATCTACAACCCCCAAAATAAGACCGTATTACAGTATGTAGAGGTAAATAAATAATTTGGATATGGCCGGTTTTTACCGGCCATTTTTTGTAAACTATCATTATTACTACATTTCTTTTCAGATTACTAACAGGCTATTTGATGTCTGAAAATCTGTTGTCAGTTTATAAATCAATACTATTTTTGTGATTTGATGGATATTATTCATAACATATGATTTATTTTTGTATTTAATATTGGTATTTTTATTAGATTTATTAAATAATTACTAATTGATATGAAAAAAGAATTATTTAATAAGAAAATGTGTGCATTAGTATTAAGCGGAGCCGGTGCCATGGGATATGCTCAGGATAGCATAAAACAAAATAAAATAGATGAAGTTGTGGTTACAACAGGTAGAACTAAACCCAGAACCATCATTACCTCAGCAATTCCCATTGATAATATTTCTGCTGCACAATTAAAATCCACAGGGCAAATTACTTTTGATAAAGCTTTAACTTATGCTGTTCCATCTTTCAATTCATCCCAGCAAACTGTTTCTGATGCAACGGCTCATTTTGATCCGGCAGATTTAAGAGGATTGGGACCATCGCGGACATTAGTGTTGGTTAATAATAAAAGAAAAAATCAAAGCGCTCTCATTTATGTCAATGATACACCGGGAAAAGGTGAAGTAGGTACAGATCTGAAAAGTATCCCGTCGGCCGCCTTACAAAATGTAGAAGTATTGAGGGACGGAGCATCTGCACAATACGGCTCCGATGCTATTGCAGGTGTAATCAATATTATTCTTAAAAACAGCGTTGGAAAAAGCACCGTCAATGTTTTTTCAGGGATTACTTCAAAAGGAGACGGCTTTAATATCGGAGCAGATTTTAATACAGGAATCAGGATTGCAAAAAATGGAAGCCTGAATCTTACCCTGGGATTTTCATCCCAAAATAAAACTAACCGCGCAGGTTCTGCTACAAAAGATGAACTTTTTGGTGTTGATAATGCCTGGACGCAGGCTAATCCCGGTTTAGGAATGATCATCGGGCAACCCGACACAAAAGTTGCCAATATGTTCGTCAATTTTGAATTGCCCACAAGTGAAACGGGAAAATTTTATGCTTTTGGGGGTACAACTTACAGAAACGGGACCAGTTACGGTTTGTATAGAACACCTTATTGGGTGCCTTCAGATTTTGGTTTATTAACCCCAAAAGGACAGCCGTACAATGGATTTCAGCCGGAATTTAAAACAGATGTTTACGATTATAATTTAACCTCAGGGTGGAAAGGCATGTTTGGAAAGTGGAATTTTGACGGGAGTGCAACCTTTGGCTCTAATGCAGTAGATTATGTTGTAGGAAATACCATTAATGTTTCTTTGGGCGCAAATTCACCAACCAGTTTTAAAGCAGGGGGCCATCAGTTCAGTAATATTATAGGGAATATAGATATCAGCCGCGATTTTGGTGCGCTTGTGTTGGGAGCTGGAGCTGAAGTGCGTAACGAAAATTATCAGGCGAAAGCAGGGGCAGAGTCATCTTATATAGGAAGTGGTGCAGAATCATTTCCGGGATTGCAGCCTCAAAATGAAATTAATAAAAATCGCCAGAATGTTGGAGCTTATATAAATGCTGAATGGGATGTTACAAAAAACCTGTTGCTTGGAGGAACTGTGAGATATGAAAACTTTAGTGATTTTGGAAATAATGTTTCCTGGAAAGGAAATGCAAGATACAAGTTCCTGGATGATAAATTAGTCTTCCGCGGGTCTGTTTCTACAGGATTTCGGGCACCCTCACTACACCAGATTTATTATTCCAATGTTCAGACCAAAATTACAGGCAACACTGTAGCTAATCAGGGAACCTTTAATAATGATTCTCAAATTGTAAGATCTGATCTGGGGGTGCCAAAATTAAACGCTGAAAAAGCCTTTAATATTACCGGTGGATTGGCTGTGAAACCTTTTAATAATCTGACTATTACAGCAGATTATTACAGGATAAAAATTAAAGACCGCGTACTTTTCTCAGGAGACATTGGTTACAAAACCGGTACTCCTGGTAACCCGGACACAACAAACCCTGTGGAAGTAATATTAGATAACAATAAAATAACCTCCCTGAAGTTTTTCACCAATGCCGTAAATACAGTTACTGAAGGGATAGATTTCGTAGCTAATTATTATACTTCTGCCATTGGAAAAGGGAAATTGGGAGTAATCGCAGCTTTCAATTATAACGAAACTAAAATCGTTGATAATATTGCCGTTCCGCCTATTTTGGCTAAAAATGGTTATTCGGAAAACTTTTTTGATAGAAAAGAACAATCCAGAATTACCTCAGCAAGGCCTAAAACAAAAACTATTCTTAGCCTTTCGTATGACATTACAAAGTTTAATTTTAACTTAAATAATACTTATTTTGGTTCTGTAACCTGGCAGCACGCAGCTGATCCTGCCAAAGATCAGACATTTTCCGGTAAGGTAGTTACAGACGTCGTTTTAACCTATAAAATCACGAAAGACCTTAAAATTTCCGGAGTCGTAAATAATTTATTCAATATTTATCCGGATGTAATAGATACCAAAGGAGATATAGTAACAGATCTTGGAGGAAGGTTCAGATATCCGTGGGAAGTAAATCAGTTTGGGTTTAACGGTACAACTTTTCAGCTCAATGTCAATTATATTTTTTAACCTGAGATAAAGAAACTGACATTGCTTTATCATGCTTAACAAAGGGAAAATAATCCAAAGATAAAATTGGTTAAATTTTACATAACCACACTTAAGTAATTTTAACATGATTCCGAAGAAAAGTTGACCCAAGATGAAAAGCAAAGAATTTCTTACAACTTAGGTGTACTCCTTATGCATAAAGCTTGACTCTAAAAAAACTTAAGTGTTTAATCTTTTGTGGTTAAAAATAATCAATATAAAAGTTTACACAACTTCGATATAAGAACCACATATACAAACTTACATTAATTTCTAATGTCTGTTTTATTTTTTCAGGTAGAACAGGAAGCTATTACTACATTTTACTTTTTACATTGTGTAAAAAAAAAGTATTTTAGTACTATGAAAATTTATACGAAAACAGGAGATAAAGGCGAGACTGCTCTATATGGCGGAACGAGAGTTTCCAAAGCAAGTGCAAGAGTAGACAGCTACGGAAATATAGATGAATTAAACTCATTCATCGGAATTGCAAAAAGCCATATTGAAGACGAAGAGCTTTTAAAACAATTAAAGAAAATTCAGTTTGACCTGTTTACAGTAGGTTCAGAAGCCGCTACACCGGCAGATAAGCTAATGCTGGCTAACGGAAAATCGCGTCTTCCCATCATTATTTCTGAAACGGAGATTGAAGAACTGGAACAGTGGATGGATTCTTTTGAAGATAAACTGGAGCCTTTGCAGTATTTTATTCTTCCCGGAGGTGGAAAGTCTGCAACTTTTTTGCATGCGGCAAGAACTATTTGCAGAAGAGCTGAGCGTTCATTAGTCTTTTTGAATGAATCAGAAGAAGTACGTCCTGAATTAATCAAATATTTAAACCGACTTTCAGATTATCTTTTTGTATTGGCGAGGTATGTTTCAAAATTAAACAATGAACCGGAAGAATACTGGAACCCGAATGAGAGATAAAGTATTGCTTTTTATCAACGGAGATGCTCCGAAATCACTTCCCGATCCAGAAGATTATGCACTGGTTGCCTGCACAGACGGTGCTTTTCATTATTTGAAGAGAATGGGATTTCCTTTGGATAAGCTGGATTTTATTTCAGGCGACTTTGACTCGCATTCCGGATCCGATGAAAATATTTATGAAGAAAGATTTATTCATACACCCGATCAGAATAAAACAGACTTTCATAAGGCATTGGATATTATTGTTGAAAGGGGATATAAAGAAGTAGACGTACTCGGAGGAAGCGGTGGAGAACAAGATCATTTTCTGGGTAACCTCACAGTCGCCTATGCTTTTAAAGATAAAATGAATCTGAAATTCTATGATGAGTTTTCTGAATATTATTTTATTCCAAAAAGCTTTGTGATAAATGGAGTAAAAGATAAAATGATTTCATTGTATCCATTTCCTTTTGCCGAAAATATTACGACAAAAGGGCTAAACTGGCCTTTAATGAACGGCAGTTTAAGGATCACATCACAAATCGGAACAAGAAATTTTGCTGTTGAGGACGAGGTATCTATTGAATACGGAATCGGTGACCTGCTGATTTTTCTTGGAAAAAATTATCTGTGATTTGATCTGAGCAGCATTTTATGGGACCAGTCATAAAAGCTGGAGAGGTTGGAATCAACTTCATTGATTCTTTCTTAGCTCCCTCATCAATAAGCAATAGTATCCTGCCTTGCGTTTTGTAAAACTTCAGAATAAAGCTAAAGGACACGATGTTTTTTATATTTATATGATAAGATTTTTTGCTTAGTCCCAATTTGTATACCTGATCCGTTTTATTAAAAAAATTAAATCAATCCATCGGCTTTAGCCGAAACATAAAAGATTTGGTCACAAATCTTTAGTACTTTAAAAAAGCCGGACATTTTTAAGTCTTAAAAATTTAGTACCTTTTGTGGTGAAACAAAAAAATGATGAATACATTCATTAAAATATCAGTGATAACGATTTCATTAAGTTGTATTTTCTCCTGTAAAACACAACACTTTGAAACCCCTGAGTATGGTAAAAATGATACTGAAAAAACTATAAAAGTTGAAAAAGTGTACAACTTCCGGACGGTAGGAAATATTAAAAATAAAGAAGGCAGAACTTTAAAACCGGGATTTTTCTATAGAAGCGGACATCTTTATAAACTTAGGAAAGGTTCTTTTGACCAATTGGAAGACTTAAAAATCAAAGAGGTGATCGATCTTAGAAATTCTAAAGAAATAGCCCAAAAGCCGGATCATCTCCCGAAAGAAATCACCTATAAAAATTATTCTGCTTTTGAAGATGAGGGAGATCAGCTCGATCAGGCTAAAAAACTTGTGCTGAAAGGTAAAGTAAAAGGCCCTGATGCAGACAAAAGAATGATCAGCTTTTATCAGGAATATGTGACCGGAAATCCCGAAGTTATAAAGAAAATTATCACAGAAACGTTAGATTCTGAAACCCCGGTTTTGTATCATTGTACTGCCGGTAAAGACAGGACCGGAATTATTACGGCACTGATTCTGACCATTCTGAAGTTTGATAAAGAAACAATTTATAACGAATACCTTTTGTCCAATAACTATAGGGAAGATCTTGTTCTGAAGAGGCTTCGGTTAGCCAATACCCTGCATTTTCTATACCCTAAAATGGATATACAGGTTTTGGAAAAGTTGAGTTGGGTAGAAAAAAGGTATCTTGACGCCACTTTTGGAGAGATCAGTAAAAAGTATGGTTCAGCAGATGCTTATATACAACAGGCTTTGGGAATTTCCGAAAGCAAAAGAAAAGAATATATTGAAAAGTTTACCTACTGATTATCAGGGTTAAAAAACACAGGGATACAATATCAGGGTATTATAGAAAATTATAATAATTTTAACACCCAAAAATCAAACTTTTTTAGCAATTTTGCATTTCTTAATTCACTTGTTTAGAAATGAAAATAAAGTACTCGGAACTTATTGATCAGACATTATATTTCCCTACAGAGGAATTTAATGTTTCTGAGAACAATTTGTTGTTTCACGACGTTCCACTGATGGACGTAGTTGAACAATTTGGCACTCCGCTAAAGATTAGCTATCTGCCGAGAATTTCTCAAAATATTCAGAAAGCAAAAAGCTGGTTTAAAGAAGCTTTTGAAAAAACCGAATATAGAAAGAGTTATACCTACTGCTACTGCACAAAATCCAGTCATTTCAATTTTGTATTGGAAGAAGCGTTGAAAAATGATATTTCAATAGAAACTTCTTCTGCATATGATATGGATATTGTAAAGTCTCTTTATGAAAAAGAAAAAGTAGATAAAAATATCGAAGTCATCTGTAATGGTTTCAAAACCGATGATTATCTGGCAAAAATTTCAGATATGATCAACAGTGGTTTCGAGAATATTACCCCGATTCTGGATAATTACCGTGAGCTTGATAAACTTACAGAAAGCATTGATTCTACATTTAATATCGGAATCAGAATTGCTTCAGAAGAAGAGCCGAAATTCGAATTCTATACTTCCAGATTAGGAATCGGATATAAAGATATCATTCCGTATTATAGCCAGAAAATTGCTGAGCACCCGAATGCAAGACTGAAAATGCTTCACTTCTTCATCAATACCGGGATCAAGGATACTTCCTATTACTGGAACGAATTATATAAGTGTCTTCGAGTATACGCACGTTTGAAAAAAATTGCTCCTGAAGTAGATTCATTGAACATCGGGGGAGGTTTTCCAATCAAAACATCTTTGAATTTTGATTATGATTACCAGTATATGGTGGAAGAAATCGTTTCTCAGATTAAAAAATTCTGTGAAGAAGAAGGTGTAGAAGAACCTAATATTTATACTGAATTCGGAAGCTTTACCGTAGGCGAAAGTGGAGCCAATCTTTATAAAATCATTTCTCAGAAACGTCAGAACGACAGAGAGAAGTGGAACATGATCGATTCTTCTTTCATGACCACACTTCCGGATACTTGGGCGATCTCAAGACACTTCATCATGCTTCCTCTTAACCGTTGGGAAGATACGTATGAAAGAGTATTTTTAGGAGGATTGACGTGTGATTCGGATGATTATTATAACTCTGAGCAGCATACCAATGCCATCTATTTACCGGTTTTCAGTGATACAAAACCTTTGTACATCGGATTCTTCCATACAGGTGCTTACCAGGAAACAATCGGTGGTTATGGTGGAGTACACCATTGTCTGATGCCTCAGCCAAGACACGTCCTGATTCAGAAAGATGAAAACGGAGAGTTACAATACGAAATTTTCCGCGAAAAACAGGAACCGGAAGATATCCTGAAACTTCTTGGATATAAATAAGACCTTAATCTGCCGTTGCGAGGAACGAATGTGACGAAGCAATCTTAATGGATCTACTGTTTTAAAATGTAACCGTTAAGTTTTTCATTAAGAATTAAGTAAGTCAGGGATCTTACCTCGTTCAGATGGCAAAGTACATACAAAGCAAAAGCTCTCAGATTCTATTCTGAGAGCTTTTTTTATTTAAAAAATATTTTGAAATTTTATCCAGTTCGAGATCTTCATAGTCAGAAACGACTGTATCTGCCAAAGTGTAATCCTGATTTTTAGAATGTGGACTTCTGTAAGCCGCACAGAAAATTTTAGCCCTGTGAGCAGCCAAAATTCCGTTCGTGGAATCTTCAATCACCATGCAGTTTTCAACAGGTTCACCGGCCATTTCAGCAGCGAGTAAGAAAACTTCAGGATGAGGTTTCGATTCCTTTAGATCAGCACCACTGATCTTTCCGCTGAAATACTTTTCCAATTCAAACTTTTCAAATACCATATTGATGGTCGTCATCGTTGCCGAAGAGGCGAGGATCAGTTTTATTCCGTTTTCGTAGTAATGATGGATCAATTGTCTTACACCGGGAATTAAATCAAACTCATCATCATTATCAAAATAATCTTTGAAATGAGCTCTTTTGATGCCAGCAATGGTTTCGTAGGTCTGATTTAAATTAAATTCATTGATTAACGTTTCAGAGACTCTTTTGGTAGAAGCTCCCGTGAAAGAAGTGTATAAATCTTCGGAAACTGCAATTTCCAGTTCATCAAACGTTTTGAAGTAGGCTTTCCTATGCAATGGTTCTGTGTCTACAATTACCCCATCCATATCGAAAAGAACAGCTTTTAAAGACATTATTTTTACTTTTTCACAAAAATAGGAGTTTGAGTTGAAAGAGGAAAGCCGAATTTGAAAATAGTAGTAAGAAAAAATTGCGTAACAGGCTAACCGGAAGATATGTCGGGATCCTGAAGTTGTTTTCGGTCTTCTTTCCATTCGCAATTTTCAATTTTCCATTTTCAACTCTCAACTTCTTCGTATCTTTGCAATCAATATTTCAATCTTAGAACATTAAAATTTTAAAATAAAAGATGAGAACATACGCTGGAATTCCTGAAGAAAACGCAACGTTGGAGAATTCGAAAATAATGTTGGTAACAGTTCCTTACGACGGAACTTCAACATGGGGAAAAGGAGCTGATAAAGGTCCTGAATTATTCTTAGACGCTTCTGAAAATATGGAGCTTTACGACATTGAAACACAAACTGAGCCTTATCTTCAGGGGGTATATTTGGCTGGAGAGGTTTCTGAAAATTCTACACCTGAAGCAATGACAGAAGCTGTTTATCAGAAAACAAAAGAGCTTTTGAACAATGAAGGGAAGGTATTTACTTTATTTGGAGGAGAGCACTCTGTTTCTATCGGTTCTATCCGTGCGGTAGGTGAGAAATATGAAAACCTTACCGTTCTTCAGTTAGATGCCCACACAGACTTGCGTCCTGATTTCCACGGATCTACTTCTAACCATGCTTGTGCTGTATTTGAAGCTAATCAGAAACATAACCTAGTACAGGTGGGAATCCGTTCTATGGATGCTGAAGAAGCTCAGTACTTACCGGAAGGAAGAGTATTCTTTGCTCACGAAATTGCGAATAATGAAAACTGGATCAATGACGTATTGGAAAAAGTATCAGGAAATGTGTACATCACGATTGATTTAGATGCTTTCGATCCTTCTATTGCTCCATCTACAGGAACTCCTGAACCGGGTGGATTACAATGGTATCCAACATTGGAGTTATTAAGAAAAGTATTCGAAAAATGTAATGTAGTGGCATTTGATATTGTAGAATTAATGGATTCTCCTATGGCTAAGCCAACAGCTTTCCTTGCGGCTAAGCTATATTATAAAATGCTTGCTTATAACGATATTTATAACAACAACTAATATTCCGCAAGAATCGGATTTTTTCTGCCGTATATTCTTTGGAAATTTGTGAGGTAAAACAGAATAAAAATGTCCACACAAAATCAAATAGATTACAACAGAATTGCCAAAGCGATAGAGTATATCCAGAGCAATTTCAGGCTTCAGCCAAGTTTGGAGGAAGTGGCAGAGAATATTCACTTGAGTCCCGCCCATTTTCAGAAAATATTCACGGACTGGGCAGGAACAAGTCCGAAGAAATTTTTACAGTTCATCAGTCTTGAACATGCTAAAAATTTACTTAAGGAAGAAAGAGCGAGCTTGTTTGACACCGCTTACGAGACTGGTTTATCCAGTACAAGCAGACTTCATGATATGTTTGTAAAGATAGAAGGAATGTCTCCTGCAGAGTATAAAAACGGGGGCAAAAGCCTTGCTATCAATTATAGCTTTTCCGAAAGCCCTTTTGGAGCTTTATTGGTGGCTTCCACGGATAAAGGAATCTGTCATATGGCTTTTGAAACCGATAAAGAAACAGCATTGGGGAACCTTAAACATAAGTTCCCTAATGCTTCTTTTTTGAAAAACAGGATGTGCTTCAGAAAAATGCATTGTCTATATTCAACAAAGATTGGACAAAACTCAATACAATCAAACTTCACTTAAAAGGCACCGATTTTCAGCTTAAAGTTTGGGAAAGCCTGTTGACGATTCCAATGGGAAAACTGTCTACCTATGGAAGTTTAGCGGAAAAAATAGGAAATCCGAAAGCCTCCAGAGCGGTGGGAACGGCCATCGGCAGTAATCCGGTAGCATTTCTTATTCCGTGTCATCGTGTTATTCAGTCTACAGGACATCTTGGAGGCTACCGATGGGGAAGTGATAGGAAGCAATTGATTGTGGGTTGGGAAAGTTCACACGTTTACTCATAAACATCCTTGTCAGAATCACATTTGATAATGTTTTTTGCTAAAACCACCGGATCAATTGTTCTGATTGAACGATTGATGATGCAAAACCGATCGGATTATTCCCGAAGATATGGGTGTAGTTTGTGTTTGATCATAAAGTCATAACATTTTACAAATTAAAAATTATGATGAGTCTATTTGAAAATATTTCAGATTATCCTTTCAATATTCTTCCCCATGATGGAACTGTTCACTATTATGGTAAAATTTTTTCCAAAGAGGAATCTGCCTTCTACTATGAGTATTTACTGAATCAGATTCCCTGGGAACATGATGAAGCGATGATCTATGGAAAACTGATCTTAACGAAGCGTAAAGTAGCCTGGTTTGGGGAAAAAGCTTTTGAATATACCTATTCCAAAAGAACGAAATATGCCAGATTCTGGACCCCGGAATTGCTGGAATTAAAACGGAAATGTGAAGAAGTATCAGGAGAAACCTATAACTCGTGCCTGTTGAATCTTTATCATGATGGCAGTGAGGGGATGGCTTACCACAGCGACGGAGAAACGGATCTTAAAAAGCATGGCGCAATTGCTTCTCTGACTTTTGGTGCTGAAAGAAAATTTTTATTCAAACACAAAACATCTAAAGAAAAGGTTGAAATATTTCTGGAAAACGGAAGTCTATTAATTATGAAAGGAGCAACCCAGGACAACTGGCTTCATAGGCTTCCACCCACTACGAAAGTGACCACACCGAGAATAAACCTCACTTTCAGAACCATTGAAGAATAAAAAATTTCCGCAAATTTCTACACCATCAGCTCAACCTGCGAAAAATAAAAAAAGCTGCCCAAACGGACAGCTTTTTATTTATTTTAAAATATCAGCTTCAATCGAACTGTCACCATACACTTTTATAAAAGCTTTAGTATAATCTTCTTTTGTTGCAAAATTCGGATTGTCTAAAAATTTTTGCGGATTGATCGCAAACAACGGGAACCACGTGCTGCTGATCTGAATCTGGATTTTATGTCCTTTTTTAAAAGTATGAACCACATCCTGAAGCCTGAAATTTACAGCTGTCTTTTGATTGGGAACCAATGCTTCCCCTTTTCTTTTGTATTTCTGAATCTGGCAGGCATGATCTCACTTCTTACCATCTGGTGGTAATTTCCGTAAATAACGCCATCTTTCTTTTCTGCAGGTTTGAAATCTTCAGGGTAAACATCAATTAATTTTACAGCAAAATCAGCATCCGTAGAAGAAGAGGCGATATTTAATTTGGCCATGATTTCTCCGGCAAAAGTGATATCATCTGTCAGAATATCTGTAGTGAAAGTTAAAACATCTGGCCTTCCCACTGCGAATCTCTGATCTTCGGACATATAATTTTTAGGAGTAAATCCATTGAAATCTTTTAAATGATCAGAACTCAGGACCGGGTTGTCAGGATCACTGTAGTATTCTGAATACCCCTGACCTGAAGACTTTTGTAAGGTTTTATCAGATAAATAAAAATTGATTTTCTGTGCGTTTTTTGGAGGATATGAAGCAAATTCTTTCCATACCTTAGCTCCGGTATCATACATCAGAGCTTCAGGAAGCCCTGCATCTTCTTTGGTATTTCCTTTCAGGTAATGACTGAAGAACTTTGTTTCCACATTTTTTTGATAATAGGTAGCAATGCTGTCTCCAAAATAAGTTTCGCTGTGGAAATGTTTTCCTTGCTCCTGTGACCATCCGCCATGAGAGAAAGGTCCCATTACAATCGTATTCTTAGCTTTAGGACTGGTCTTTTCAATGGTTTTATAAATATTTAAAGGCCCCGAAAGGTCTTCAGCATCAAACCATCCTCCCACAGTCATGACGGCATGATTGATATTTTTCAAATGAGGAAGTAGTCCTCTTTTTTGCCAGAATTCGTCATAATTGGTATGGTTCATAATTTCTGTCATGAAGAAATTATCTTTGTAATATTTTTCATAGGCTTCTTTCAGGGTTCCAAGATCCCTGTAGAATTTTAATCCGTCCTCAGAAGTTTGTTTGATAAAAGAATCCATATACCAGCCTTTGTTTTCCGGTTTTGTTTTTTGAACGCCAAATACAGGAAAAGTTCTGAAATACCCCAGCATAAATCTTCCGTTGTGGAGGAAGTCGTCATTCCAGAAATCAGAAATCGGAGCCTGTGGAGAGGATGCCACTAAAGCAGGATGCTGTGCAAGAGTTCCTACAGCGGTATAAAATCCAGGATATGAAGTTCCGAACTGACCTACTTTGCCATTATTATCTTTTACATTTTTTAAAAGCCATTCAATGGTGTCATAGGTATCTGTGCTTTCATCAACATCTTTCTTTGTTTTGCGTTCTACCTGCGGAGTCATATTGGTAAAAGTTCCTTCGCTCATGTATCTTCCCCGTACATCCTGATAGACAAAAATATATTTATCTTTCATCAGGTAGGTATTAGGACCAATTTTGGACTTGTATTCATTTTCCCCATAAGGAGCAACGCTGTAGCAGGTTCTCTGCATCAGGAAAGGATATTTGTTTTTGCTGGAAATATCTTTTGGAATATAAACTGAAGTGAAAAGTTTAACCCCGTCACGCATTGGAATATAAAATTCTTTTTTGGTGAAATTATCTTTTACAAAGCTGTCTTTCTGCTCGGTATTTTGTGCTTTCCCCAAAAGGAAAAATAAAATAAATAAAATTGAAATATGGATTTTCATAAAAAAAATTTACGGCTAATTTAGAAATAAAAATGCTCTTATTATCGCTTATTCTGTGAATCTTCCTTTAAAAACGGAATATGATTATGCATTCATGGGTAAATCTGATCAATATTTTTCATAAAATCTATGATTGAAATGGAGAATCATTGTATCAAAATGATAGGAACAGGCTCATGCAAAGGAAATTTATATACTTAATGAATGAGATGGCTTCGCTTACGGCCCGCATAGCAGATAGAAAAATAGCCGGAAAAATCCCGGCCATAATCAGAAAATATATAAAAGTATGGTGTTTACATCTTTTTACCTGCAAATTTATTCAGCTTCATACTGATCGAGAACATGATGTATCGTTTCAAGATAAGATCTTCCCTGTCTTCGAAATAAGAATCTGTAATGGTTCTTCTCACGCTTTGATTCTGATTCAGAATGTCATAAATTTTAACTTTTGCAGTGAATTGTTTGTTAAAGAACGAATATCCTAAGCTCGTATTCCAGAAATAGAAATCCTTTTTGAAACCTGGGGCAATATTGGAGTTGGTATTGTATTCAAAATCATTTCCGAAAACAAATCTTCCCTTGAACAGATAGTTAGTCAATTCCAGTTTCAAAGATTGATTGGCTGTGTTGACCCTGTCAACATTGTAATTGAGGTAGTTGGAAAAGCTGTATCCAAGACGATATGAAGGCTTTATAGTCATCTTGTCTTTGATTTCATACACAAGATTCATTCCCGGATTGAGGTTGTAAGAATGGCTGGTATAGGCCTGTCCGTTAATAAAGCCATTGTTATAATTATAAGTCATTGTAAATCTTGGACTAATGGAAAATTTATAATCTTTCCATTTAAAGGTTTTCGTTAAGCCTCCGCCCGCATTGATATTTTTGTTTCCGCTCACATTATCATAAGTGACAATCTGTTTCCCGGCGTCATCATATTTGGAATAATTGATAATATCGTTATTTCTGTAAGTAAAACCTACATTGATGTAATAGCTTATATTCTTTATCCTGTTATAATTGCTGAAATAAAATGATAAATTATTGGTCCATGTATTTTTCAAATCAGGATTTCCGGTGTAGGTGCTTAAGGGGTTTGATTCATCCCGGTAAGGAGTCAGTTGTTCTGCGCTGGGGATAGTGAAATTGGAGTAGTTATAGATGCTAAAGCTTTTGCCTTCAGAAAACTGATAGTAAAAATTAAGATTATATCCGGGAAGAGCAAAATTTTTCTGAAGACTGTACTGCTGGCCATTGAAAACGGAATTTACATTCATATCCGAAACATCAAGGTTCACCGATGCCCATAGATTCAGTTTTCTTTTGCTGAGCTGAAAAGTCATTTCAGGTGAAATCTGATTAATTCTTTGCTTCATACTTTTAGACAAAAGCATATTATATTTCGAGTATTGGCCGGTGGCATTATCAAAATCATTTACATTTCGCAGTTCATTAGTCCCCCTGTTTTCATACTTTACCTCAAAACTTACTGTGGCCGAATCAGAAACAGGTTCGGTATAACCTGCAGTAAAAGCAAAATTATTATTCTGATTTTTATTTTTTGTTAATTGGTCTCTGTTGTCAGAAGTATTTCCGGAATCCTGATAAAATAAATTCGTAGATTGACTCAGATTATTCGTTTTGGATTCTGAAATGGTAGTGTTGATGGAAGAAGAAATTACCCTTCTTTCCTTCTTGAATTTTTTGGAGAAATAAATACTCGGTGTAAAAGCATTGTTTTCCGATTCATTGCTCGAATACGAATTACTTTCATTCACTAAAGCATCGCCCCTTAAAGTTGATGATTTTGAACGGGTAACCGCAAGGCTTCTGTTTTTTGTAAACCCGGGAGAAATATAAATATTCGTCAGAGAGTCCAGTTTTATTTTTGCCGAAGAAGTAAAACTATATTGTCTGGATTCATTATTGCCTTCATTTTCGGATTGCGTCTGAAGGGTATACTGTGGAAGAAGAGTAGATCTTGAAACTTTGGATTTAGTTTCTGTATCAGAATCATTATACATTAGACTGAACGAGTCCAGGTCCGCATCTTTTCCCAATTTATCACTATAATTCAGGCCTATGGTGGAAGATTTTTGAATTCCCTTATTTCCTCCATTCTGGCTGCTTCCGGAACCTCCGGAACCCATCCAGGAATTCCTTCCGCTTCCCATACTGTCAAAAACTTCATCTCGAGAAAATCCTTGAGAATTGATATTGTTTGAAGAGGCCAGCAGACTGATTTTAGTATCTCCTTTAAAATAACTGATCAACCCACTTGTTTCATAGCGTTTATCCGAACCATATCCGACGGTGATTCTGGTGAGCAATCCTTTATTTTTCTTTTCATCAATATTAAAATTGATGGTCGTATTCTTGGATTTGGGTGTTTTTCCGCTCAGTTCTTCCTCTTTGGTTTTGGTGGTGGTAAACTGAATGTTTTTGATGATATCTGCCGGAAGGTTCTGAAGGGCTAATTTGCCGTCTTTATCGAAGAAGGGTTTTCCGTTAATCATAATCTGGTCAACTTCTTTTCCGTTGGCTGTTATTTTACCTTCATTGCTGATTTCCACACCGGGGATCTGTTTCAGAAGTTCTTCAATTTTGCTGTCGGGACGCACTTTGATAGATGATGCGTTAAATTCTATAGTATCTTTTTTATTTTAACGGGAGATACTGTGATTTTTACCTCATCAATCTTGTTGATGATAGTTTTCTTATCAAGCTGAATATCTTCCAAGGATAATGATTCTGTGACGTTGTCCAGCTTTTTTTGAATAGGAAGATAATTTTTCAGCATCAATTTTCAGAAAAGAAGGTTCGCTGATCCTGTCCGTTTTAAGAGAAAATCTCCCCTCTTTGTTGGTGGACGTATAATTAACAATGGAAGAGTCTTTTTCTTTCAACAAATATACCGTGGCATTTTCTACAGGCTTTTTATCAAAATCCGATACTTTGCCGTCAATATGTAGTTTTTGAGCATGCAAAATAAATGGTGTGGATACCAAGATCAAAAATAATAAGATTTTCTTCATTGCGTCATTTTTCCAACGGCTAAAAATAAAAAAACATCCCAACATAGGGATGTTTCTTTTAAAATATTTCTTGAAAATTAGATTTTCTGCAAAATTATGCTCTCAAATATCTTGAATAAGCATATCCTTCCTGACCGTCAGCAGTTTTTACTTTCCACCAGTCATCAGAAGTTTGTTCGATTAAAGTTACGGCTGAACCTTTGGCAGCTTTACCTACAACAGCAGCTTCCGTAGAAGGCTCCTGTCTGATGTTAAGGTTAGATTCGTCAGTCGCTACCGTTAAAGATGCTCCTGACGCAAGACCAGCAACCTGTACATCGATATTGATATCTGAAGCAGAATAGGTAGAATCAATAGCTCCTAAAGCATTCCAAACAGCGTCTTTAGCAGAAGTATTGGATGCATTTCCGGAAACATAAAGAATTCCGTCCTGCTCCTGAACCTGAAGATTTGAAATCCCTGCAGATTGTGCTGCAGAAACTACGCTTGAATATTTATCTTGTAATTCGCTCATCTTAAATTATTTTACAATTAGGTTATTGTTATACTTTCCGATTTTCAAAGCATCTACAGATTCTTTGATTTTTCTTGCCTGTTGAGCAGAAACATTTCCTGTAAGAGTCAGTTGTCCGTTTACAACTTCTACTTTTACAGTAGGGAAATCTTTCACTGCATCCTGAACTTTTTTCTGAACAGCAGGATCTACAGCAGAAGTAGTTTCAACTGGTGCAGGTGCTGCAGCTATAGTAGACATATCCATTACGTCTTTTACTCCGTTGATTGCCTTTAGTTTAGCAATCGTGGCATCCTTAGACTGTTGGTCAGCAAAAGTTCCGCTTAAGTGAGCTACACCTTCTTTTACTTCAACAGAAGCACCGGGATTAGAAGTTACTACAGTAGTAGCCTGAGTCTGAAGGTCGGCATCAGAAATTTTCTTTTTACAAGAAACCGCTCCGAAAGATACAGCTACAGCTAATGCAGCCATTGCGATAGTTTTTTTCATATTGTATATTTATTAATGTTGTTATACAATCAAATGTAACAATAAAATTTATACCAAAGGAATAAAAATTCAATAAATGTTTCTTAATTTTTTTACAATATTTTCTAAACCAGCTAATTAATTTTTATGTTTCAAAACGGAATACCTTATACATCCTAATTTGAATAAAATCTTGTGTCAATTGAAAAACCATTATATTTGCGCAAATTGAACTATATATATGAAAGGACAGAATAAACTTTTTATAGCGATTGTCATTGCCCTTGTTCTGGGAGTAGGAATCGGAGGCATAGTACACGTAAAATATCCGGAAAGTGCAGAACCTTTTTCCAAGAATATCAAATTGTTGGGAACAGTCTTCATCAGGCTGGTACAGATGATAATAGCACCTTTGGTTTTTACAACTCTGGTAGTGGGAATTGCTAAAATGAGTGATATCAAAATGATCGGAAGAGTAGGAACGAAAGCAATGCTTTGGTTTATTTCGGCTTCTTTGGTTTCACTTTTTATCGGATTGATGCTGGTGAATTGGCTGGAGCCGGGACATGTAACAAAACTCCCTATTCAGGATGTTTCTTCAGCGGAAGACCTTCTTAAAAGCAGTAAAAGCTTTTCTATGGAAGATTTCGTGAAACATATGATTCCTAAAAGTTTATTTGAAGCTTTTGCTACCAACGAAGTTTTGCAGATTGTCGTATTTGCTATTATGTTCGGGATTGCTTTGGCTAATCTTGGAGAAGCGTATGCGCAGCCTGTTGTGAAGCTTTTTGATATTATTGCCCATGCTATCCTTAAAATGGTAGGATATATCATGTGGTTTGCTCCGTTTGGAGTATTGGGAGCTATTGCAGCTGTAGTGGCAACCAATGGTTTTGAAATATTTAAAGTGTATGCCATTTATCTTAGAGACTTCTTCTTTGCCCTTGGAGTTCTTTGGATCGTTCTTTTGATTGTGGGATACCTGATCCTGGGGAACCGTCTTTTCGACTTAATGAAGAGAATTAAAGAACCTTTACTGATTGCCTTTTCCACGACAAGTTCTGAAGCAGTATTCCCTAAACTGGTAGAAGAACTTGAAAAATTCGGATGTAACAGCAGAGTTGTATCTTTTATCCTGCCGTTAGGATATTCTTTTAACCTTGACGGAAGTATGATGTATATGACATTCGCGTCTATTTTCATCGCACAGATCTATGGAATTGAAATGACTCTGGGACAGCAGATCACGATGCTTCTGGTGTTAATGCTTACTTCAAAAGGAATTGCAGGGGTGCCAAGAGCTTCCTTAGTGATTATTGTAGCGACCTGTTCTATGTTCGGAATTCCACCGGAGGGAATTGCCTTAATTTTACCAATTGATCACTTCTGTGATATGGGAAGAAGTATGACCAATGTGTTAGGCAATACACTGGCGACATCTGCCGTATCAAAATGGGAAGGACAATTAACTGAACCGTTAGATAAAGTTTAAAACAACAATGAGTGTAAAAAACTTAGAACTATACAAAAGCCATATTGACAAATATGGCTTTTCTGTTATCAATACAGTGTTTTCAGATGATGAAGTTGAAGAAATAATTAATGTTCTCAGCAGCATAGATACGTCAAGAGAGAATTTCAGAAAATCTGAAGACCTCTTTGCGATAAGACAGTTTTTAAAAAGAAATCCCGGACATTAAAGAACTGATTTTTACTGAAAATCTTAAAAAGGTTATCCGGGAAATCTTTGGTGAAAAATATTTTGTTGTAAAAAGCATCTACTTTGATAAACCGGAAACTTCCAATTGGTATGTAGCCTATCATCAGGACCTCACCATTTCTGTGGATAAAAAGATGGAATTGCAGGGTTTCGGCCCCTGGACAACCAAGCAAAATCAGTTTGCAGTACAACCTCCAATGGATATTTTGGAAAATATCTATACCATCAGGATTCATCTGGATGATACCGACGAAAATAATGGGGCACTGAAAGTGATTCCAGAATCTCATTCTAAAGGTATTTACCGACCCGAGACTATCGATTGGAAGGTAGAAACAGAAAATATCTGCAATGTGCGGAAAGGCGGAATAATGCTAATGAAACCTCTTACTCTTCACGGTTCCAACAGGACAACCAACGGTAAGAAGAGAAGGGTAATACACATAGAATTTTCTGATATGGAACTTCCTGAAGCCCTGAAATGGTCTGAAAAAATGAATGGATAAAAAATCGCCCTTCGAATTTTCGAAGGGCAATTTTTTATAAGAAGCTGAATGCTGAATAAGGAAGTACTGAAAGTCTATGGATCAATATCAGTATATCTGATCAATGTATCCAAACCTGAAAATTTTTATAAGTTGACTTTAAAAAGTAATTTTTCAAGTAATAACTTCAGGTTTCACTGTTCGATTTTCCTTAATGGGCAGAAATTTCATCAATAAAAATATAGGCCTCACCTCCGGCTCCCTGATGCCATTCCGGAAGTTTACCGGAATAGTAAGCTTTTACTTTGATGTATCGTGCTTCTGTAGGAAGAATATCTCCGGAGAAATCTTTAATCTGTACTTTTTCATCTTTCGGATCAATTGTATTATCGATGGTTTTGAGCAGAATAAAATCTTTGCCATTCATCGAAGCGTAATATTCTACTTTTTTGGGCATCAGGATCCATGCTTTGCTGTCCTGAAGATAGGTAGACGATATATTGGTAATCTGCTGGGGAGATTTAAAATCTATGACCGCTTCAAAGTTTTGCCCCTGATATCCCTGCCATTCTCCTTTTCTCCAGTTAATATCTCCTCTGATTCCGTCAATAAGAGCCAGCTTGCCATTAGCAGTATATTGGGGAGTAGCTTTTGATAGGGTATTGATTTCCCAGTAATTTGGTCTTCTGTTAAAGTGGGCTACCGTTACTGAGCTTTTTTCTCCTTTTCTTTCAGCATAGGCGTGGACCTGGGTACTTTTGGTAATAGAAAAGGGGCCCTTGTAAGGAATGAATGTCTTTCTTTTATTCGCATCGCTGTCATCGATTGTCATATAATAGACTTTGTCTCCTGCGTCCAATGGCGCAATTTCTACTTTGGTGGAGAAATCAAAGATTCTGTCTGCGGAAATCACCGGAGAAGGTATAAGCTGGGTATATTTTAAATCCTTCACAGGTACCATATTTTCAAATCCCAATCTTTTTAGTTCTGCCCTGCCGGTATTTTTCGTAATGGTTCTGGTAGAACCGTCTTCAAGATGTATTTTAATTTCATCAAAATAAGGCGTAGTGGTTTCCCATTCAGGCAGTCCGGGAGTGACAGAATAAATCCCCATAGCACTCAGAATATACCATGCACTCATCTGGCCGCAATCCTCATTTCCGATGAGTCCGTCAGGAGTATTCTTGTAAAAGTTGTCCAGAATATATTTTATTTTGGCATCTGTTTTTTCCGGCTTATCTACAAAATTATACAGGTAAGCAATATGATGGCTCGGTTCATTTCCCTGCGCATACTGTCCTATTAATCCCGTAATATCGGCCTGTTCTCTCCCTGTGGTTTTGTCCGGTGCAGTAAAAATAGCATCAATAAACTGTTCGAATTTTTCTTTTCCGCCGTGGGCTGTAATGAGTCCCGGAATATCCTGCTGTACAGAATAAGAATAGTGCCATGAATTTCCTTCCGTATAATTGTTATTCACCTCTCTCGGATCAAAAGGCTCATACCAGTTGCCATTCTTTCTTGGCTGCATAAACCCGTTTTTAGGATTATAAAGATTTTTCCAGTTTTGGGAACGTTTCATAAAATACAGGTAATCTTCTTTTTTGCCCAAAATCTTTGCCATCTGGGCAATACACCAGTCATCATAGGCATATTCTACGGTTTTGGAGACACTTTCAGACTCATCATCCATGCTGATGTAGTTGTTCTGTTTGTAGGCATTTAGACCGAAAATATCCTGCATGGCAGAGCTTTTGGAAGCCTGAAATGCTTTTTCGTAATCAAAACCCTTGATCCCTTTAGCCATAGCATCAGCAATCACTGAAACGGAATGGTACCCGATCATACATTCTGTTTCATTCGATGCCAGTTCCCATACCGGAAGTTTTCCTCCCTGTTCGTATTGTTTGATAAAGGTATTGATGAAATCTGCCGTTCTTTTTCTGTCGATTAACGTCATCAGTGGATGTGCACCTCTGAAAGTATCCCAAAGAGAAAATACGGTATAATAATCAAAATCTTTGGCTGTATAAAGTTTATTATCTCTTCCTCTGTATCTTCCGTCGACATCCATATTGATATTGGGTTGCGTGAAAACATGGTACATTGCAGTGTAAAAAACGGCTAATTTATTTTTATCATTAGACTTAGCCTCTATTTTTGAAAGTTCCTGATCCCAATCTGCTTCAGCCTGCTTTTTTATCGCTCCGAAATCTGATGATTTTCCTTCTGCCAGCATATTTTTTCCGGCTCCTTCATATCCTGTAGGAGAAAGCGCTACTTTTACACTGATCTTTTCTCCTTTTTTAACATCGCTTGAGAATGCCAAAGCGAGTTTTGTGCCTGCGAAATATTTACTTTCCTGCTTTCCGTTGGCTTCAGCTTTCGAAATTTTCATAGGTTTTGAAAACTCAATTCTGGCATAGATATATTGATTGGTGGCCCAGGCTTCACTTCTTCTGAATACTTCAACCGTTTTGTCGTCAATAATTTTTACCTCACCCTCCAGAAGTTTGTCCCGATGGTTGAGATCTAAAATAATATTAGCATTTCCCGGATTATTGAAAGTATATTCGTGATATCCCACTCTTTTGGTTGTGGTAAGACGGACATCAATATTGTTTTTATCTAATCTGACAGCATAAAAACCCGCCGTTGCTTTTTCGTTTTTGTGTGAAAATTTGGAAGAATAATCTTTAGGATGGAGACCGGGATTTCCCATAGTAGGCATCAGCATAATATCTCCGTAATCTGAAACTCCCGTTCCGTTGAGGTGAGTATGAGAAAAACCATAGATAACAGAATCCGAATAATGATAACCGCTGCATCCGTCCCAGCTCCCGTCTATTCTGGTATCGGGAGATAATTGCACCATCCCGAAAGGGACTGTAGCTCCGGGAAAAGTGTGTCCATGGCCTCCGGTTCCGATCAATGGATTGACATATTGTGAATAATTTTGAGCGCATATCACCTGAGTCATAAACAAAGAAAATATAACCAGCTTTTTTTTCATATTTCAATTTTGTAAAAGCGAATATATCGAAAAACAACAAGATTGACGTAATAAATCAGGCAAATGGATTGTCATATTACAAACTAGTAGAATCAATGAAGAAAACAATAGGTATTGCGCTAATGGTGTTGCCGGTGCTCGCATTTTCACAGAGTATTACGGGAAAAATTTTACATGACGGAAATATAGCTCCCTATGTTGAGGTGGTAGTGACAAAAGATCAGAAAAATCAGACGGCTATTTCTGATGAAAAAGGCAGCTATTCCCTTAAGCTTTCAGAAAACGGAAATTATATTCTCAAACTTATCAGGGATGGTGAAGAAGTATCCAGAAGGGATATTTCGGTACAGGGGGATGTAAAACAGGATTTTTTCCTTGAAAAAAAGGTAGAAAAGCAAATCGAAGGGGTGACGCTTACAGCCAGAAAAAAATTAATTGAAAGAAAGGCAGACCGATTGGTTTTTAATGTAGCCAATTCAGTGGCTTCCCAGGGGATGGACGGGGCAGATGCAATGGCTACGACACCTTTGGTGAAAGTAGATGATAATTCAGGCGTTTCAATTGCCGGGAAAAGCGGAGTGGCCATCATGATCAACGAGAGAATACTGAATTTATCCGGGGCCGAGCTTGTCACTTATCTTAAAAGTCTCCGATCCGAAAATATTGAAAAGATAGAAGTAATTACTACTCCTCCTGCAAAATATGAGGTACAGGGAAACAGCGGCCTGATCAATATTGTGCTGAAGAAAAATCAAAACCTTGGATGGAGCGGTAGTATTACAACCACACTTCAGCAACAAACCTACACGGGAACCTCAAACAGTGCCACAATCAATTATCAGAATGAAAAAATGCGTTCTTCACTAAAACTGAGACAGAATAAAAGTGAAAAACATTCTTATGAAAATTACAGAATAGAAGGAGCCGAAGGCCTCAGAAGTTCAGATAGCAGAAGAGATTTCGGGGACGGTGCAGGTGCCAATTTTAGTCTTGATTATCAGCTGAATTCTAAATCTAATGCAGGATTTATCTATGACTACGGATTCGGACATTCTAATATGGATATTATCAATACGTCAGACTATTTCAGGAATGAAAACTACACCAATACCTTGTTAACGTCTGCAGAACACAGGGCAAAAACTACCCAGCAAACGATAAGCGCCTATTATGATATAAAATTTGGAAAACAAGAGCATAAACTAAGCATCACAGGAAATTATTTCTCAAATAATCCGGAAACAACCATTGATTTTGTGACGAGAGAAAATTCCGGACAGGGATCTATTGTAAAATCACCTTCAACGGTTGACTATAAAATATACTCAGGCCAGGCAGATCTTACCTTGCCTTTTCAGCTTGCTAAAACGGAAGCCGGGGTGAAATTCACCAATTTTGATAACAATTCACAAATATCCTATCAAAATTTTATCGATGGAAAGTATGTAACAGATCCGGTAAAAAGCAACGAGTTTAAATACCAGGAGAAAAATTATGCAGCCTATATCAGTTTTGAAAAGTCGTTCAACGAAAAATGGTCAGCAAAGGCTGGGCTCCGGTATGAATATTCTACAATAACCGGATATTCGCTGATATCGGGGCAGCAAACAGAAAATTCCTACGGTAAATTTTTCCCTACCGCCTATATTTCGTATAAAAGTAATGAGAATCATACTTTTAACCTGAGCTACTCAAAACGTATCAACAGACCGGGGTTCCGGGCCATCAATCCCTATCGCTGGTACACCAATATCAACTCTTATTTTACGGGAAATCCGTTTCTACAGCCTTCCATTAATCATAATTTTGAGTTTTCTCATGTTTATAAGGGAAAATTATCAACCTCATTTTATTTTCAAAGGTCTTTGGATGCGTTTGGACAGCTTACGAATCTGAAAGATGAAAACAAAATCAGTACTTTCGAAAATTATTATAACCAAAACAGCCTCGGCCTGACCATCAATTATTCTGACACTTTTTTCAGATTGTGGGAACTGAATTATGCGGCAGATTTATCCTATATGGAAACCAACGTTTTTGCTACGGATGCTGCCTCAAGGAAGGGAAGTGGATATGAATTTAATTTTCAGAACAATATATCCTTAAATAAAAGTAAAACCATTCAGCTGATCGCCAACTATTGGATGCGCCTGCCTTCCAATTCCGGGAATATACGCTGGGAATATCTGGGCAACTTTACTACCGGAATAAAGATAAGTTTGATGGAGAAAAATTTACAGATCAATGCAACGGTTTCTGATATATTCAAACAAGCCAAAAGTTTGGGACAGATCTTTTATACCAGCGGAACGCACTCTTTCAACAATTATTATGATGCAAGAAGGCTGACGGTATCGGCTACTTATACTTTCGGAAATAAAAAAGTAAAAGGAGCAGACCGTAATGTGAAATTCGATGAGAAGAACAGAGTAAACTAGAAAAGGGAGAATGGAGGCGGAAAATATTTCCTGCCTCCTGCTTCCGGCTTTTTCCACTCTTTATACCTCGCCCTCAAAAAAAGTCGTTCAGGTAATTCTTCTGATTTTCCTTTTCTCTGGCCGTTCCGAGATATTTTTTCCATGCCTGAGATTCATGATAGACAATTCCCATCTCCCAGACGCAATAGGTAGGATGATGATTTTTATTTCTGTCCCAGACTTCAAACCGGCCGGAACCGTCGTAATAAACACTTTCCCATAATTCATTTTCGCTTCGCCATGTGCAGACTAAGAGAAGGTACTTTTCTCCGCACCGGTGCATAATGACAAAACCTAGATCCTCAATGTCCTGGAATTTTTCCTGAGCATTCTCAATGCATATTTTAGCATGATTAATATCTTGTTTTGAAACCTGATCAGGATCTTCTGCCAGGTTATACCACTTGAAGCTGGTGGTGCCAACATTGAAAATTCCTTTTGGAACTGCCTGTTTTGAGGGGTATGTATTGACTTTCATTGGTTTTGTTTTAAGGTAGGGTTAGTTTGACTAAGGTAAAAAATAGCAGGATAAAATTTTTACTGATCTTATTTATCACCTGATGTTATAGATTTTATTGATTCTAAATTATCAAAAAAAAGCGTAAATTTGTGAACAATTTATATTTAGTATGTTGACGAAAGAAAAGGTTCAAGATTTCCTTAAAGAAATAGAAGTAGACGACTTGGTGAATAATCTTCAGATTATGGGTAATGATGTATATATTGACATGACTGCCCATTCGCCTGCCATGCACGAAAAGAAAAAGCTGGAAGCCGCTATGAAGCAGGCTTTTGCCAGTGAGTTTGGAGAAGATATTCATTTAAAACTTAAAATCGTTTCTCCGGAACCTAGTGAAATTCAGCAAAGTCAGATCAAAGGAAAGCAAATTCCCGGAATTCAAAATATTATCGCTATTGCTTCCGGTAAGGGAGGAGTAGGGAAGTCTACAGTTTCTGCAAATATGGCAGTGACTCTGGCTAAAATGGGCTTTAAAGTAGGATTATTGGACGCTGATATTTATGGTCCTTCAGTTCCTACCATGTTCGATACAGAAGGGCAAAAACCAATTTCGGTAGAAGTAAACGGTAAGAACCTGATGAAACCTATCGAGAATTATGGGGTAAAAATGCTGTCTATCGGATATTTCTCAGGCTCTAACCAAGCGGTAGTGTGGAGAGGCCCAATGGCTTCGAAAGCATTAAATCAGATGATCAGAGATGCTGCATGGGGAGAATTAGACTTTTTGTTGATTGACCTTCCTCCGGGAACCGGTGATATTCATTTGTCTATTATCCAGGAAGTTCCTGTAACCGGTGCTGTGATTGTGAGTACACCTCAGCATGTTGCTTTGGCAGACGTAAGAAAAGGTATTGCGATGTTCCAGATGGAAAGCATTAATATTCCGGTTCTTGGATTAATCGAAAATATGGCGTATTTTACACCGGAAGAATTGCCTGACAATAAATATTATATCTTTGGAAACCAGGGAGCACAATATCTGGCAGAAGATTTAGGTATTCCTGTATTGGGAGAGATACCATTGATCCAAAATATCAGAGAAGCAGGAGATGTAGGAAGACCGGCTGCACTGCAGGAAGATTCTAAAATTGCGGAAATCTATACAGAAACTGCAAGAAAGATGGTGGAAAGCTTGGTGGAAAGAAATAAAAACCTTCCTCCTACTGAAGCTGTGAAGATCTCAACAATGGCCGGATGTTCTCCAAAAGCAAAATAATAACATTTCAAATTACATTTGAAAAAACCGAATTGAACTGAAAAAATATGGAAACAAACATAACACACGAAGATACTGTAACAAGAGTAATGGAAGCTCTGGAAAGCATCAGACCGTTTTTGAATAAAGACGGAGGTGATATAGAGCTTATTGACGTGAAAGATAATCAGGTTTTTGTAAAACTTTTGGGTAACTGCTCCGGATGTTCTTTGAATTTTTCAACCCTAAAACTAGGTGTAGAAAATACCATTAAACAACATGCTCCGGAAATCGAAAAGGTAGTTAACGTAGAATAAAATTATATCTGATATATTTTTAAAAGACAGGCTTTTTGCAAGGCCTGTCTTTTTTTGATGAAAAATATAATTAAGCTCCTTTTAAAAAGCTTGTCGTTTTATTTTAATTAAAATGATTTCTTAATGAAATATTGGAGATAACATTGACACTTAAGTTACTACTGGTGGTGTCCCGCATTCTGTATTGAATCTGGATTTGCGTTCCGGCTGTAAGATTTCCCATCCAATACAGTGGCATACTCCCTCCGTTCCCTCCGCCACCGGTTCCAAAGTAGGATGTCGCCAATACGGTGGAAGTACTTGTATTAATGATCTGCGCTGCAAAGGTCTTTGCTGTACCCGAAGTTGTGGATATTCCCAGTTGAACAATTCCTGAAAACGAATATAATCCTGTAGTAGGTATTGTAAATGTGCCTGCAGTATGTACATTACCGATATCAACACGTTCTGTAGCAAAGTCTAAAGTAGTCCACGGAGAGTAAGCAGTGGCAGTGTAGGCTGTTGTCGAGGCGCTGGGGCTTCCGGTAAATACCAGCTCAGTAATATTTCGGTTATTGATTTCCGTACGGGTATCTGTTACCTCTGCGATTGGCTCCCATTGAGTCCCTGTCCAAATATAAAAAGTATCTTTAAGGACATTATTGGGTGCAGTACCGGAATTCTGAAGATTATAAACCAGCAGTCCCTGATCCGTTGATGTTGCAGATGAAATAACCGGAACGGTCGAGGTATCGTTACTACCGGATAACTGTACCCTCGGAATCAATAATCCTTTATTAGGGCTTACCAAGTCTAAAATTGTTCCCGGATCAGGCGTTGAAGTACCTATTCCTACTTGCGCTTTTGCTAAACCGGTACTGATAAGCAAGAGTATATATATAAATTTATATTTTGAGCCCATATTTTAATATTTATAAATGTTTATTGTCCCTGATTCCATTCTGTAATTACCTGCTGTATAAGAATATTGAAAGCTAAGAAGATGGTTTACAGTGAGATTTCGGGTATTAATTAAAGTAGTGTACATTCTGTTGAGTACAAATCTGCCCGAAACAAAGCCAATAAATGATCCGTTATCCAACAGCCTGTTAGTACTGGTTCCCCCTGAATTTGCAGTATTAGACATAACCGATACAAATTCTACCAGATAAATTCCCGTAGAAGGAACTGTATATTGACTGGTTCCCAGGTTCCATCCTGAATATTTGTCCACAAGAATTTCCTGGGAAGTTAAAGTAAGTGGAGTGGCACTTCCTCCACTGGCAGTACCTAATACAGTATAAGGCTTTTGGCCTATATTTGCGGAGAAAATCAACAATGGGATATTAGCTGAGGAAATAATACTTTCAGTAGCAGTGGATGTTGCCTGTGAATGATATTGATTATCACTTCCCCAATAAGCGAGGGAAGGAGTTAAATCATTATTAATATCCATGGATGTATTATAAAGCATCACCCCTAGAGCAGGAGCAGTAATGGGTGTCGTTGTACTGTTTCGGGCCGTTATAGCCAGGTTAGGAATTCTCAGAGCCTTATTATTAGCATCTAATTTTACAATAGCTCCCGGTGAAACATTGGTAGATCCTATGACAAACTGGCCAAAATACAGTTGTGAAACAAACAGCAGAAAAGACAGGCAGAAAAGACGTGTTTTCATAATTACCATATTTAGTTGTTTAATATTTTAGAAATAGATACATTGGTGTTGCCTATCTGATAATTCGTACCGTTAGACTGAACACTGAAGGAAATAGTATCTCCAATGACGAGCTCTAAAGTACAGGTACTGGATAAGCCTGCAAACTGGTAATCTCTTTCCATAGCATACGTACATACGGTAGCTCCGTTCTTTTGAACAAACAGGGCAGAGCTGCCGTTAATATCTCCTGTCGTGTTTCTGGTATCTACATTGTAAGTGATCACGTACATTCCGTTTTCTTTGATCTGATAACCGGTATAGGCTCCTGCAGGACCCTGTACACCTGCCGGCAGGTTTTTGAAAAGGGTATTGAAAGTAAGGCCGGTCGTTGTACCTCCAGCTATACTTGAAGATGTAGCAATATTACTGGCCGCAAAAACAGGGGTAATGAAAGGAATTTTTTCAACCTCCGTTATAATATTAGCTTTCGTAAACATCTTTTCCCAGGCAGTTCCGTTGAAAACATACAATCCTTTATTGACACTCGACATTCCTGTACCCGCAACGGCTGTATTATAGATGACAAAACCCCGTTTAGGAGCCTGAACCGTAGAAATATCAGCTGTTGAGGTGAGAGAAACAACCGGAAGCTGGAAACCTTTATTTGTTGAAGTGACATCGAGGATCGCAGACGAATTGGGAGCGGTATTTCCAATCCCTACTCCTCCTTGTTGAGCATGGCCGAAAATTAAAAAGAACATGCAAAGGAGAATGAAATTTTTTTCTTGCATTTTTTTTGTTTTATTAAAAATAAGAATAATTACATGTAATTATTGCTTTTTTATAGTTAAATTATTGTAATATATGCTTAGATATTTTGTTTTTAATGTGGTTTTTGTTTGACTTATTTTATTTTTATATCTCATTTATTTAGTGATATTCTTAATTTATGAAAATCAAAAAAAAGTGATTTAATTTGAATTAAATAATAAAAAAAGCTTCAGAATTTTCTGAAGCTAATCTTTATAAATAAATATTTTTTGTATTGTTGAATTTGAATTTCAATAGGTCAACAAGCTTTACTTTATTGTTTTGCTACTTTATTGCCTACTCCGGTTAGTGACGTATCAGGCTTTCCGCTTTTGGTTCCGGATGTTTTATAGAAGACGGTATTATTACCACCTTCCATAACGATTTTATCTACTTTATCGATGTATACTTTATTACCAGTCCCCGAAACGGATATTTTTTTCGCACTTCCTTTGATCATAACAGTATTGTCGCCACCTTCGACTTCTACAACTCCGCCATTAAGCGTGTAATTAAGTTTGTGACCAACTCCTTCCACCTGTATTTTTTTGTCATTATCTGTTTTTTCTACACCATGGATAGATTCTGTTTTTCTGGATTGAGAAAAAGCGGTCCCGGTCCCAAGGAACAGAATGACTAAGATTCCTGCTGTTTTAATACTTTTCATATTGATTTTGGTTTTTGTTGCAGGTAAATATAAGAAGAAAATGATCTTCCATTCCGGGTTTAAAAGTTAAATGATCTTAAAATTATACGGTATTATTACCAAAAAAGCTCCGGAATTTCCGAAGCTTTGAATAAAAAGAAAGACTATTTGTTTTACTTTATTATAATCCTCTTGAGATGCCCTTCTGAAGTTTTTACAAGATAAACTCCCGTAGAAAGATTTGCTGTACTGATGGTGAGTGCATTTTTTTCTTTTCCGATCAGTTTTCCGGACATATCAAACAATTCGTAATCCTGTTTTCTGTTAAAATACAGAATGTTTCCTTTGTTCACAGGATTAGGGAATATATTGAAGGTCGGACGACTGTCTTTTGTTTCACCGGTTCCTAGTGTAGGCGACGGGGCTACTTCATACATCGATAGCGTACCGCTGATTTCGTTGGCGATAATAACATATCCTTTTCCTGTAGTTGTGTTTTCCGGAGCAATATAGATAAGCCCTTCTGGACCATTATCGCCACCATACGCCGAAGTGGTTCGGGAATGTTTATAATCTGTAAAAATAGCATTAGTAGGATCAGTGATGTTGTAAACCATTACGCCGCCCGTTCTTTCCAGGGTAATAAAAGCGTAGGTTTGTCCGCCTATGGTTCCCAATGCCACACCTTCCGGTTCAGGACCTTTCGCACGGCTTCTGCTTTTAATGGTATTGGATTCATTATCTGCATTGAAAATTAGCGGGTAATTGGCTGCGATATATCTTTCAAACTGATCTCCGCTATCGTAAACCCGTTGTTTGGTATCGGCATTGAAGATGGAGAATGAGCGTGCTCCCAGTGCTGCCATTTCTTCAAACTCTGCATCTCCGTCCGTATTTCCCGTAGCAGATGATACTCTGAATCTTCCAAGGTTATAAGATGCTTTTAATAAGGCAGACTGCGGGAAAATAGCAGGATCTAAAATATAGGAGCCAGCTCCCACTGTTGTCCTCTCACTATATCCGGGAAGGTCTTTTTCATCTCCTTCGTTGGCGGTGATGATGTAATTCGTATTTCCGACTTTATAATTTTGAACGGCATCGGGGATGTAGTAGGCTTTTACAGGCCAGTTGGCAATTAAAACTTCACCGTTGTTATCTGATGCATCAAAGCCATTACCAGGCAGACTCATGTCTTTTTTACCTAATCCCCAGATACCTGTAATCGTTTTGGAAGTAAGATCAACTTCAGCAATGGCATTGTTTTCCTGAAGGGTAACCCAGGCTTTCTGACTGTCTGCACTTACGGTAACGTACTCAGGTTCTAAATCCTGGGAAAGGCTATTGTTGGATCTCACTTTCCTTAACCCTGTAGCAGTAAGAGCAGCAACCTGTGAATCAAAATTATTGAAATTGAGTGTCGTTACATGGCTTTGGGTAAGATTGCCAATACCTCCTGAGATATCGATGATACTTATAGTTCCTTCAGGGTCTACAGTATAAGCATTATTTGGCTCTCCTTCATTTGCTGTAATTACTTTCGTGCCGTCCGGTGAGAAGGTAATCATGTCCGGTAAAGCACCTACGGTAACCTGCTTAAGGAAATTTCCATTAGTATCAAAAAATACTACAGAACCATTTTGCTGCGGGTCGGTATTGGGCGAAGCGGTGGCAATAATTCCGTTTTTTATGGCAATGCTGGTGATTCCACCGTACGGAGCCATGTTTACAGTTTTAACTACCGATGGAGATGTTGGATTACTGAAATCAATGATATCAAAAACGTCGGTAATGGAACTTATCGTAAATAACCTTTGAGTGGAAGGATCATGTACAACAATTTCCGTCGAACTGTTATTCGTTCCGGAAGGATCAAAGCTTCCGATATAATTCAATTGGATCTGATGAGAAGGAACCGGAGCGGCTTTATCATTGTCTATAATATAAACTGTTGATGAATTATCTCCTGAAATGCTTGCTCCGACAGGGTTTTCAAGGCTTACCACAAAATATTCGGCTTGCTGCTCTTCAAGGGTATCATCAATAATCGGAATATTGACTGTATAACTGGAAGTGGAAGGAGTGATCGTGATGGTCTGATTGGTTAATGTAAAATCATTTTGATCAGCCGTGCTGTATGGAGCAGGTTTTACAACGAGATTGACGGTCGCAGAAGAAGGATTACTTACATTAATCTTGAATGCCAGATTTCCTGAATTTTCATTGACTTTAATGAAGTTTTTATCCAGAGAAACCGTTGTTCCGGCAGTGGTGAAAATGCTGGAAGTAACGGCTGTTATACCGTTATCACTAAAATCTTCAACCATATTGGGCTTAAGGGCAAGATAATAGGTTTGCCCGGGCACCAATCCGGAAGTCGGAACAATAGTGATGGTGTTGTTGCTGAAAGTAGTGGTAAAGGGAACTTGGGTACCTGTAGAACTTCCGAGACGGAGCTCTGCAAGATTTTGTGCATTAGAATCGTTAATCGAGGAATTATCCGTTAGTCTGACATTTTCGTTGAAAGAAATGGTAGGATTAATGGTTGTTGAGGCATTATTTGTGTTGTTGATGGGAAGATAAGTGACTGTAGGGGGAGTTGTGTCTGTTGCTCCCGTTGAAGTAGCATCTACCGTAAAGTTATCAAAGCGGTTATTACCGCCTGTTCCTCCTCCTGTAGCCGAGAATTCCACTTTTAATTTGAAATTCGGGTTATTGGACACTCCTGAAAGGGCAGAGAAGTCAAACGAAATCAGCTGGGGATTTGCATCCTGAGGATTTACGGTTTGATAAGGAATAAAAGTATTTCCATCGACGGAATAAGACCAGGACTGGGTTCCTGCTCCCTGTCCGGACCTTCTTGTAGTAAATTTTACCGCAACATTTTGGTAGCCCGTTGTTGGCAGATTAAATTGCAAAGCTCCACCAATAGGATTGTTGAATCTTAAATGGGTTCCGGAAGGGTCTCCGTTTCTCGCATTCGAATTACTGATATTGAAATTCTGTCCGGTACCGCCTGCAAAATCTATGTCACTGGTACCTCCTGCAATGGCTACCATAGAACCATTTGCCAACGTAGAGGACGGCGCAGTTATAGAAGCTGCGGAAGTATTGTCATTAAAATTCCAGTAATGAATAAGTGTCTGTCCGAAAAGCCCGCTCTGAAAAAAGAATGCGGCAATGACAGACCCTTTTAAAAGGTAGTTGTTGATCATTTTTTACTTCAATTATATGAATACAAAAATGAACTTTATGTTTCGCAACTATTTTAATGGAATTTTAAGAAATGTTTAAAAAATAGTTTTTTTTAAATAAAAAATCGATAACGAAATAATAGATCACAGTGTTTTTCAGAATAGGTTATTTTGCAGGCTGACCCAGAAAATTTAAAATCTTCCCTGACTTGGTTCCTTCCAGCGGATGTTTCTGCATGTAAAAAAATCCTGAAATGGCCGTCAGAAGTAAGAGTACAAAAATAACCAGAACTATTCTTTTTAACATGTCTCTCATATCGCTAAATTTTTAATATCTCTAATTTCTAAAGTGGAGGTAGGGTATCCTTTTTGCACGGCATTGATCATTGCTCTACCCACTTCGTGTAAAGTTAGTGATTTTGACGGTAAAAAAACAGGAAAAAACCAAATAAAAGGTTTAAAAAACCATTTTACATTCAATTGACCCTCAACCGGTTTCATAAAACCGGGACGGAAATTGTAAACTGCTTTGAAATTCATTTTCTTTAAAGCATTTTCTGTTCTGCCTTTCACTCTTGCCCACATGACCTTTCCACTTTCTGTGCGATCGGTATGAGCTCCGGAGACATAATTGAAAACCATTTCAGGATTTTGATTCAAAACGGCTCCGGCAAAATGTATGGTGGTATCGTAAGTGATTCTGGTATACTCTTCTTCATTCATTCCAACACTGCTGACTCCGGCGCAGAAGAAACAGGCATCATATCCTTTTATGGCTTCATCATTGAAATCCATTGACAAGAAGTCGGATATAATATATTCTTTCAGCTTTGGGTGAGTTTTTCCGGATGGTTTTCTGCTGATGCTAAGGATTTCAGAAACATTGGGGTTTTCCAGGCATTCCATTAAAACTCCTTCTCCTACCATTCCGGTAGCACCGGTCAGAATTATTTTAATTGAGTTCATTGTTTTGATGTTATTAGTTAGATAACGATTGACAGAAGTACTTTACTTTAAAGTTATGAATTTTTTTGCTTAAGACTGAAGGAAGGCTTTTATTAGATCACAGATAGGAGCAGCGGGCTTTAGCCCTTTCAATAAAAATGAAAGCATCCAATGGCTTTAGCCAAAATTTATCGTCAAATAACGAGGTTTCTTTAACTGCCGGCAGGTATTTTAACATTATAAGATGGTTATCAAAACAAACCTGTCAGATTTCAGAAACCTTCTGGGTTTATCCACTCAATCAGCGACCTTTGTTTAAATAGCCCCGATTGCAGCGGCATCCTTTTTCTGAGAGGAAAGGGGAGGCGAAAAAGATATAGCGGAAAGCGGGAAACAGCTCCTGAAAAATAAAAGCCGGACAATGATGCCGGCTTCCATATGACTGATCTCTTGAAAACTTATTTTTTATGTTGCAGCTGGCTGTAGATATTCTGAATCAAACCGTCTGCTACAGATATTTTCGGAACAAAGATTCTGTTGATATCCGCCCAGGACATGACGTTATTGAAAATACTCAACGCAGGTACCAAGACATCAGCCCTGTCTTCTCTGAGAGAGTATTTGGTCATCCTTTCTTCCACAGAAAGCTCATTAAAAACCTTGTATACTTTTTTAAGATGAGAAAGTGACATCGGTTTTCCGTCTTTGGTTTTGCTCATGGAGAATACTTTGTTGATATTTCCTCCTGAACCAATGGCCACGATCGGTTTTTTGCTGACAATATTATTTTTGATCTCATCTTTCATTTCTTTCCAGTTATCTAAAGTAACCAGATTATTCAGAAGACGGATGGTTCCGATGTTGAAAGATCTCTCGTATACCATTTTATTGTTTTCATAGAACGTAAGCTCTGTAGAACCTCCTCCCACATCAATATATAAATAGGCGAATTCTTTGTCGAGACCTTCTGCTATATGGTTTTCAAAAACCAAACTTGCTTCTTCGTCACCGGAGATGATCTCTATGTTGATTCCCGATGTATCTTTTACCTGCCTGATGATTTCATTTCCATTGGCTGCGTCACGCATGGCACTTGTAGCGCAGGCCCTGTAATGGTCTACTTTATAGATTTTCATCAGGTCACTAAAGATTTTCATAGAATCAATGACCATTTTCTCCCTTTCGTGACCGATTTTACCCATGGTGAAAACATCCATTCCCAACCTGAGAGGGATTCTCAGAAGGTTGAGCTTGATGAATTCAGGTTTTCTGTTATTTATTTTTACTTCATTGATAAGAAGTCGGGCTGCATTACTTCCTATGTCTATCGCTGCTATCTTCATTTTTTGTTGGTTTTAGCTTTTAAATATATATAGGTTTCAATTTGTGATCGGCATTCTTTTTTATCGTTTCTGATATATTCATTGCTCAGTTTTTTATCTAAAATTCTGGCTTTTACATTATCTCTGAGCTGAATGTCAAGAATGTCTTTTAATTCCTTTTTCAGGTTTTTATCAGTGATTTTAGCAGCTGCTTCAATCCTGTAATCAAGATTTCTGGTCATCCAGTCTGCCGAGGAAATATACAGATCCTCCGAACCTTTGTTATAGAAATACATCACCCTGGCATGTTCCAGATATTCGTCTACAATACTTATCGCTTTTATTTTTTCTTTAAATTCTTTCTGATTTACTGCGCAATAAATTCCCCTGACAATAAGTTTGATGGTGACGCCCACGGTGGCGGCATCATATAATTTTTCAATCAGTAGACGGTCGCTTAGAGAGTTTACTTTTACAATGATTTCAGCTTTTCTTCCGGCTTTGGCCTCCTCGATTTCCTTGTCGATATGGTGAACAATCTTTTCGCGCATAAACTGAGGGCAAACTAATAAATTTTTACATGTTTTCAAAACTGAAATGAAGTCATCTTTCGGTTTTTTTAATACATTGAATACTTTATTAATGTCTGCCATAATGCCACGGTCTGATGTCAGGAGCAAATGATCACCGTAGATTCTTGCTGTTTTTTCATTAAAATTTCCGGTACTTACAAACCCGTACTGAATGGTTTTGTTGTGAGCCCTCTTTTTGATAACGCATAATTTGGCATGTACCTTTTTATTCGGGAGCCCTACAAGTACGGTGATTCCTTCCGGTTCCAACATGTCTTTCCATTCCAGGTTGGATTCCTCATCAAATCTTGCCTGAAGTTCCAGCATTACCGTAACTTCTTTGCCGTTTCGGGCTGCATAGATCAGGGCATTGATGATCTTTGAGCTGCTTGCAAGACGATATGCGGTGATTTGTATTGACTTTACATCGGGATCCATTGCGGCCTCACGAAGAAGGTCAATGACCGGGTTATATTTGTGATAAGGGAACGTGAGCAGTACATCTTCTTTAAGAATCACATCCGTTACTCTTTCACCGTGCTCAAAAGCCTGATGAGTAAAGGAGGTTCTTTCCACGGGTCTTGCATAGGCTTCAAAAACATCAGGAAAATCCATGAAATGTTTGAAATTATGGATTTTTCCTCCCGGAATAATACTGTCTTTTTTGGTCAGGTTCAATTTTCGGATGAGAAGCTCCAGCAGGGCTTTATCCATATCTTTGTCAAAAACGAAACGCGTAGGTTTTCCTTTTCTTCTGTTTTTGAGTCCTTTTTCTATTTTTTCTGCGAAGTTGGTGCGGATATCATTATCCAGATCCAGTTCCGCATCTTTTGTTACTTTAAAAGCATTGGCTGCAAACTCATCATACCCGAAATAGGAAAAAATGTGAGGCAGGTTAAAGGTAATTACATCTTCAAGAAGCATGACATTTTTCTCTTCAGGATCTTCTGTTGGCAACAATACGAATCTTCCGACAAAACGAGAAGGAATTTCAATAATAGCATAATTACTGGAATATTGCCAGTCTTTTTTTCTCATGGCTACCCCCAGATAGAGACTTTTGTCCCTCAGGTAAGGCATGGGAGTGTTTTCATGAAGGAGAATAGGGATTACATTAGATTCCACGACTTCATCAAAGTAAGTTCTGACAAACTCTTTCTGTTTTGCGGTCAGATTTTTGGCGTTTTTAATGTAAACTTTATGTTCAGCCATTTCGGTCTGGATCTTTTTCCAGGTTTTGTCGAAATTAAGCTGTTGCCTCATGACCACTTCATTGATTCGTTGAAGGATTTTGGATGGAGGCTGATAAAAAGACTCAGCAATCACTTTTTCCTTAAAATCCATGGCACGCTTTAATCCGGCAACACGTACTCTGAAGAATTCATCGAGGTTGTTGGAGAAGATTCCGAGAAAACGTATTCTTAAATGCAAAGGAACTTTTTCATCCATAGCTTCCTGTAAAACTCTCTCATTAAAGGCAAGCCATGTAATATCTCTTGGATTAAAGTGTAAAGACATTCTTAAATGTATATATTTTATCAAAAATAAGAATTCGCAAAGTTTTTACCCCTATTTCTAAGGTTAAACTTTGATTAATTTTAGAGAGGATTGTGAATTATTCCTTTTTATGATAATGGTGTCTTTTTAAAGTGTCTGAATATCAATGTTTTTTTAATATATTTATTTGGAAAAAACGGACGGCCAGGGTGAGAAATTCTGATGTTTTATCTACCAGGCGTGAAACAGCATTTTCAGAAAACCAAAAAAAAAATTAATCATGAAAAAAATTATTACCGTGCTTCTTTTGCAGTTGTTTACCTGGAACTACAGCCAATATGTAGATATAATAGAAAAAGGGAAATTGGAGAATCTGACTCCCCGGGAATTTATGATTCCTTTAAAGAACGAAGCCAACTATAAGTCTTCATTTGTAGCACAGTACAAAGCTCATTACCCCAACACGTATCTTGGACATTTGTTTACAGCGATCGCTGATGAGGCGAAACGATCAGGAGCTAATGCCTATCATGTCGTAAGTTTTAAGGAAGCGGATAACCAAAATGACGCTGAACTGGTTTTGGATACTTATTATCTTGAGGATTCAGATATCAAACAACAGAGTCTTTGGGTTGAAAAAAACAATGTTTATATTATTGGAGAACCGGTTTTGAATACTGATAAAACTTCAAAATTTAAAGTAAACGGAGAAAAAAAAGAAGTGAGAGACAACACATTTATGAAAATCACTTTAAAAGAAAGTGAAGAAGTGAAGATTGTAAAAGGAGGGATCACGGGAATGGCTGTGTGGGTGAAATGGAAGCCGGAACAGTTTAGTAAATTTTATAGTTTTTCAGGCTTGGGTATAGACGGAGTTGGTTTTGGCACGAATGGAATGGGTATTGGTATCAATACGGGAAGGATATATCCGGTAGATCCTGATGTTGGATATTTTCTCATTCAGGTTTTAAAAGAAAGTAAATAACTCAGAGTGAAGATTGGCATATCCCTGTTCAAAAAAATGATGTTTTTGCCTGAATCTGATTTCAAAACCCCGGTATAAGCGGGGTTTTTATTTTTATTGTGTCATTTTGTCACAAAACTTTGAATGGTACAGATATTGAGAAATTGAGAGTGTAAATTAAATTAAAAATTAGAAAAAAATATAAAATATTATGAGTAAAATAATTGGAATTGACTTAGGAACAACCAACTCTTGTGTTGCTGTGATGGAGGGTAAAGACCCTGTTGTTATCCCGAATGCAGAAGGTAAAAGAACAACACCTTCGATTGTAGCTTTCACAGAAGATGGTGAAAGAAAAGTAGGTGATCCTGCAAAAAGACAGGCTGTAACGAATCCAACAAAGACTGTTTACTCTATCAAAAGATTTATTGGAACACACTTTAAAGATGATGCTTCAGAAATCGCAAGAGTACCTTATAAAGTGGTTTCCGGGCCAAACGATACTGTAAAAGTAAAAATTGACGATAGAGAATATACTCCACAGGAAATTTCTGCAATGACTCTTCAGAAAATGAAGAAAACTGCTGAAGATTATCTTGGACAAGAAGTAACAAGAGCGGTAATCACTGTTCCTGCTTATTTCAACGACGCACAAAGACAAGCTACAAAAGAAGCTGGTGAAATTGCTGGTCTTAAAGTAGAAAGAATTATCAACGAGCCTACAGCTGCAGCATTAGCTTACGGTCTTGATAAAAATCATAAAGATCAGAAAATCGCAGTATATGACCTTGGAGGTGGTACTTTCGATATCTCTATCCTTGACTTGGGAGACGGTGTATTCGAAGTATTGTCTACAAACGGTGATACTCACTTGGGAGGTGATGACTTTGATGATGTGATCATCAACTGGATGGCTGACGAATTCAAAGCTGAAGAAGGAGTAGATTTAAAAACTGATGCTATTGCTCTTCAAAGATTGAAAGAAGCAGCTGAAAAAGCTAAAATCGAATTGTCTTCTTCTCCACAGACTGAGATCAACTTACCCTATATTACAGCTACAGCTACAGGTCCTAAGCACTTAGTGAAGACTTTAACTAAAGCTAAATTCGAGCAATTATCTGCTGATCTTGTAAGAAGATCTATGGAGCCGGTTGCTAAAGCATTAAAAGATGCAGGTTTATCAACTTCTGATATTGACGAAGTAATCTTGGTAGGTGGTTCTACAAGAATCCCGATCATCCAGGAAGAAGTAGAAAAATTCTTCGGTAAAAAACCATCTAAAGGAGTTAACCCGGATGAGGTTGTAGCTATTGGTGCAGCTATCCAGGGAGGTGTATTAACAGGTGATGTGAAAGATGTATTACTTCTTGACGTTACTCCACTTTCTTTAGGTATTGAAACTATGGGTTCTGTATTCACAAAATTAATTGAAGCGAATACTACCATCCCAACTAAAAAATCTGAAGTATTCTCTACAGCTTCTGACAACCAGCCAGCTGTAAGCATCAGAGTAGGACAGGGAGAAAGATCTATGTTCAACGATAATAAAGAAATCGGTAGATTTGACCTTACAGATATTCCACCGGCACCAAGAGGAGTTCCTCAGATTGAAGTAACTTTCGATATTGATGCTAACGGTATCTTAAGTGTATCTGCTAAAGATAAAGGAACTGGTAAAGAGCAGTCTATCAAAATCCAGGCTTCTTCAGGTCTTTCTGACGAAGAAATCGAAAGAATGAAAAAAGAAGCTCAGGAAAACTCTGCAGCGGATGCCAAGAAAAAAGAAGAAGTTGAAATCTTCAATAAAGCAGACGGATTGATCTTCCAGACTGAAAAGCAATTGAAAGAATTCGGTGAAAAACTTTCTGCTGATAAAAAAGCAGCAATCGAAGCGGCTCACGGAGAATTGAAAACTGCTTTCGAAGCTAAAAATGTTGATGACGTAAAAGCTAAAACTGAAGCATTAGACGCAGCATGGATGGCAGCTTCTGAAGAATTATATGCAGCGGGTCAACAGCCGGGTGCTGATGCAGGAGCAGGACAAAATCCTGGAGGTAATGCAGGGGGTGCTGATGATGTACAGGATGCAGACTTCGAAGAAGTAAAATAATAAATAAGTGTAAGGAACACTTTAAGTATAAAGATAAGCCCCGCAGCAAACTTTGTTTGCTGCGGGGTTTTGTATTATAGAAGTTTCCGCTCAGAATAATTTTCATCCCTATCATCCGGTTTCCTCCTTTGAATATTTTATTATTTTATTCTTCATAGAGGGAATTGTATAGTTACTTTTATTTGTTTTAAGAAATAATAACTAAAATAATTCTATATTTCTTTTTTTATTTAGAATAATTATAATTAATTTTGCCGTTCTAAATATTCTAAGGGTGAAAGTATCGTTATTAGCTGGTGTTGTATTTTTTGCAACAGGAGGATTGTTGTCGGCTCAGACCGTTGAGCTCTTCCACAATGGCAAGCTTCAAAAAGTAGAACTTATTAATGGTGGAGTGAAGGAGTGCCAAGAATTTTCTAAAAATGATCATTCTATAGTTCTGAGAGGAAAATGTCAATTGACCTTTCGTAATGATCATAATCAGGAAGAAACCATTACACTGAAGGACGGTGATGAATTGCGACTTAAAATACTTTCTCCCAAAAGTTCTTCCCGGGAAAAATCAGAAATCAGAATTGAAAGCGTACAGCTTACGGCAAGAAAAAAGCAATTTTCTGAAATTGTTATTCAGCAGGAAGCCCTCCAGAATCTTCAGTCGTTTTCTATTGGTGATGTGCTTCAGCAACTTCCGGGTCAATATGTACAACAATTTGATAATACCCAGTTTAAAAATATTGTATTCAGAACAGCCAGCGGTTCTTCTGTAACCAGTTCAGGAAGTATACCCGGAGGTGACGATTTTGGAAACAGAGCATTTGGAGTACAGTTGATGGTTAACGATATTGCTCTATCCAACAACGAAAATATGCAAAGCTATGACTCTGCGAACAGCTCCGCGTTTGGATTAAGTTTTAATACTTCAACGAACGGAGGTAACTTAATGCCCGGACAGCCCAACTACGGTGTGGATCTCAGAGAAATTCCTACAGATAATATTGAAAGCATTGAGGTGATACAAGGTGTTCCTGATGCCAAATATGGCGATTTAACCTCAGGACTTATCAAAGTAATTACTACTGCAAAGTCTTCTCCACTCCGACTGAATGCCTCACTAAGAGAAGGAACTTACCAGATCGGCGTAACAAAAGGTTTTGGAATTAATAAAAACAATGCCCTTAATGTCTCTGCAGATTATATGAACTCGCTTTCAGATCCAAGAACAAGCCTGGTGGGATATGACAGAACTACTTTAAATCTTCTCTGGTCTTCCAACGGGAAAAGCGGTTTTAAAAATAAACTATCAGCAGCATTTTCTACCAATACAAGTAAAGGTAAACAGGATCCGGATGATATTAAAGGAGTTATTATCAATGTAGATAACAAAAGCTTTTCACTGGGGAATAATATGAGTTATTCCTTTGCGCGTAATGGCAGCAAGCCTTTTTCAGAATGATCAGCGGGGATGTGGGAATCAGTTATGCAACACAATTTACCGAAAGAAGGTACTGGATGAATCAGGGAGCTCGTCCTTATGGAAATGCTACAGGTAATCAGGTGTATTATGCTCCTTATACACCACCAAATTATGAAAATCAGGCATATGCAGACGGAAAACCACTTAATATTTATACGAATTTTAGCGTGGATGGAACCCGTTTAACCCAATCCAAGTGGTTGCATTCCTACAGTGTAGGTGTTAATTTCAGATATGGAAATAATTTAGGAAAAGGAAGGTATGGAACAGCAGGACAATTTAATACCATTCTGGCAGCCGGGCAAAGTTCAAATGGGATGAGGGATTATAATTATCGGGATAATGTATTTGCAAGCAAGCAGTATGCAGTTTATATTCAGGATAATGTTACCAAGGCATTTGCCAGCCGGCATATTTTCAGAGCTAATCTGGGACTTCGTTATGATCTTCAGAATTCTTTTTCAACTTTTTCGCCCAGGGTGAATACTTCTTATCAGATGGGAAATCTTTCCATAAGAGGAGGAGTAGGTTTAACCTCAAAAGCACCTTCCCTCAATCAGCTTTACACTGCTCCAAGATATTATGACCTTTTGCTGGGAGATTATCGTTTGCCCGGATATTATTCAGCAGCTATTATGCAGACGGTTGTTACACCGGGAGATAACTCGGACTTAAAGCCATCAAGAAGCTGGAAAACAGAAATAGGGATTGATTACAAGTTTCCATTTGCCACATTTAATCTTACCGGATACTACAACAGATTATTTGATGGTTTTACAACGATGAGTGTTCCTAAGATGATGGATAAGGCTAAAGTAAATATCAATATAACTGGAACGGAAGTACCTACTTTCGAGATCGTTGGAACTGAAAAATATAATTATCTCCAGAACAGAATTGTCAATGGCTTTACATCAGTAGATAAAGGGCTTGAGCTTATGGCCAGTTTCAAAAAGATAGAAGCACTCAATCTGGTCATAGGTTTTAATGCAAGTTATGTAGAAACTTCAGGTAAAAAGGATTCTGATATTTATACATTTCAGGATCCTAAAGTAAATGACCCTGTTTTTCAGTATGGAATATATAATGACACCAGAAATAAGTCATCCATGGCGAGAGCAAGTTTTAGCTTTGATTACCACTTGGCCGCTTCAGGATTGATCATAGGCCTTAGAACCGATCATTTCCTTTCAGACCGTAATTTTACGAATGCTAACGATATTTACCCGGTCGGATACATGGATCATGACGGAAAGATCACGATGATTGCAGAGGGGGAAAGAGATAATATCAAATATCAGAATATCTTCAGAAAACCTACTGCCGAAAAATTATCAGGTTTATATAATAAAACGCTACACAATGTTCACTTGAGAGTAACTAAGGATTTTTTAAGTGGCTTCAGGCTTTCCGTGTATGTGAGTAATGTTTTCAACTTGAAAGCATATGACGAAAAAGGATACGTCTACAGTAATTTTACCTCCACTTCTTTTGGGGGAAATATTTCATATCGATTTTAATAATATAAAAATGAATATAATGAAACGATTAATATTTTTGTTAATAATTCCGTTTTTTGCGCTTATAAGTTGCAGCAGAGATGATGATTTCGGAGGAAAGAATGAAATTAAACCAGTACCATTTACCGTAAATATTAAATATGATGCATCAAAATATCCTGCTGTTGCCAATAAAGGTGTTGCCAATGCAACCGTAACGATGGAAAATGCTGCTACCGGCGATAAAATTATAGGAAAGACAGATGCCAACGGAGATCTGAAACTGGATGCAGTATTACCGGGAAACTATAGTATCAGGGCTGAACTGCAATTGAAGAAAAGTGAATATGAAACAGAGGTTGGAGAACAGACAAGCTATCAAATTGTACACTTCGGAGGGTTTCAGGAGAAAGTAACGGTTAATGCCAATATTTCCGCTGCTTTAGTAAGAATTTCCAGTGGAAACCTTGGGGATCTGGTTATCAAACAATACTATTATGCAGGGTCAAATGCCAAAACCGGAGCCAGTTTCAGGGATCAGTTTATTGAAATTCATAACAACTCTGACCAGATTATATATGCGGATGGCTTATATGTAGTGTTACTGGAAGGAAATATTAATAATAATGTAACGAATTATACTTTGCCTAATGGTCAGTTTGACTGGAGCTTGACTGCAGGAGGTGGCTCTTCAGCCAATACGGATTATGTATATGCCAATACATTTATTAAAATACCCGGTGCAGGATCTCAATATCCGATTTTACCAGGGAAAAGCATTGTCATTGCACAAACAGCAGTGAACCATAAAGCCCCATATGATGATATTAACGGGAAATCCGTTGCCATACAAAACCCTGACGAAACAGTTGATCTCAGTCAGGCTGATTTTGAAACTTATCTGGGAGATTACAACATAAGTATAGGTAAAAAGCCTTATGCATGGGATATTCAGAATATTTTGGTTCCGGATATGGCGATTACATATTGGGGAAGCGCTTCTAATGATTTGTTGCTTAATCTTAATTCCATGTTGGGAATCGGGATTGTAAGAGCTTCTGATGCTGAAGTTGCCAGCTGGAGGAAAATAGCTAATCCTAAATCTCCCACCACAGGTTCTTTGACTTTACAAATTCCTAAAAAATACATTATTGATGGAGTGGATATCACAGATGATGAACAGAAAGCCCCTAAAGACTTCCCTTTTGATATCGATGCATCCAGAACATTTGTAGTCAATAAATTAGGGTTGGCAGCGGGCAATTATTCCGGACTTTCTGTGATCAGAAAAACAAAAGAAATTATTGATGGACGTGTTATTTTGCAGGATACTAATAACTCAGCCAATGATTTTGTAACGATTAAAGCAAACCCTAGAGGATATGCGCAATAAGAAAGAAGCAACGATACAAGTTTTTCAATACCTGATGGTGGGATTGGCTGTGTTTGGCAGTCAGTTCCTTTATGCACAGACATCACATTTGGACAGTATCAATATCAGTACGGTAGAGAAGAATATCAGGATAGACAATCCTTATCTTTCTTTTTTTAAACCACTGGATTTTTCACAAACTAGTTTTCAATTTTCCACACTAAAACAAAACTTTAAAAGAGTTCAATCTCCCGATAAAATAACAAGCTTTAATTTTAGATCTGAAGGAGTTTATAAACTGAATTCTAAAATTGCACTTTCTGGAAGATTAATGGCTGATAAAACAGCAGAAGATAATGTTCCTTATATCCTGAGTGATGAAAGGACTACCGATGCCTCATTTATATATAACCCTTCTTACTACTGGGCACCTCGTTCGGCCAGATGGCAGAAACAAAGTTATTTTATCAACGGACAGTTTGCTTATAATCCTGTAAAACCTGTTATCCTCCAGGTAGGAGCAGAAGGACGGTATGCCAAATCCTATCGGCAAAATGCTGACCCGAGACCTCAGGTAGATGACTATACCTATAAAGCTTTCGGAAAAGTGGGACTAAAATGGCATCAACATACTATTTTTGGTAAAATGAGTTATCTCAACCATTATAAAAACATTAATATTATGTTTGTGAATGCTAATTTGCATGTACCTGCCAATGACAGTATTTATATACGATATAATGAAGGGTACGGAAATCAGTATATCGGTAATACACAATATAAATACTCTGAATATAAAACAGCAGGATATATCTGGGGTGGTGAATATGCTTTTAATAGTAATAATACTCATCTCTCAGTCGGATATGATTATAAAAATGTAGTCGAGCGTTTTTATCGGGGCTACGAATATCAGGATGCCAGTTATACTTATCATAAAGATTATACAAAATATTCAGGGTTAAAAACAGATTTGCATAGTTTCTATCTTAACTTTTTAGGAAACTATAATGGTAAAAAATGGGCCTCTTCGGTAACCTACATGGATCAGTTGGATACCAATTATAATTATCCTTTAGAATACAGAAGCTATCGACTGGAGCAACAAAATCTGAACTGGCAGAATAGCGTGATATGGTTTAATCATAAAAATGAGGCTTTTAAAATTCGATTAGATGCAACGTATGGAAAAAATCATGTGAAAGATATTTCTGTGGTTATGAATAGAAGACTTTCTTATGTTAATTATAGACTGGGAGCTGAAAAGGAATTTGTCCTGATGCCATCTCATAAATTGTCTGTGGGAATTACACAAACCCTTTATCTTCCGTTAGAAAAAGAATTCAATTATCAGCCTTATCAAAGTTCAAAAGAGAATATCTTTGTAACAAAGATTGCTCAACCCGATTTTGCATATGATGCAACATCTAAGTTAGGACTTGCTTTTAATGCCGGATATATATTTGACCACGGTAAAATCAGGTATGAATTATTTGGAAATTTCACACAAATCTGGATAATGAACAGTACTTATAAAAATGCAGTAGATTACAATGGAGCTGCCAATCAGATGGCCTCTGTAGGACTGAATGTTTATTACTAAAAAGAAATGAAAGACAGGTATCTCGCTTTCTTAGCGATTATAGGAGCAGTATGTTTATTAAGTTATACTTCGGTGAAGCCTACCGGATATAGCCTTGAAGAACTGCGTACATTATATAGCAGTGGTGACCAGTCAAAATGGCCAGCACCTCATTTATTTCCGGAAGCCAAAGATGGTTTTCAGGATATCGGGCCATTACCCAAAATGAAGTTCCCTGAAGATAATCCGTATTCAGAAGATAAGATGGAGCTTGGAAAAATGCTTTTCTTCGATCCGAGACTTTCAAAGAGTGGGCAGATTTCCTGTGCCAACTGCCATAATCCTGAAATCGGTTGGTCAGATGGAAGCAGGGTTTCTTTCGGTCATGATCGTCAGACGGGAGTTAGAAATGCACCTACTTTGGTGAATATTGGATATGCTAAAACTTTTTTCTGGGATGGCCGCGCTGGAACATTGGAAGAACAGGTAAAAGCACCCATTGAAAATCCTGTGGAAATGAATCTTCATATGTCTCTTGCTACAAGAAATATCAGGAAAATTAAGGGATATAAGCCATTTTTTGAAAAAGCCTTCGGAAATGGAGAAGTTACAGAAGAGAAGATCACCAAAGCTATTGCCACATTTGAAGGTTCTTTGATAAGCCCACCTTCAAAATTTGACAAATTTGTATCCGGAAAAAAGATGCTTTAAATGATTCTGAACTTAACGGACTTCACTTATTCCGAACCAAAGCAAACTGTATTAACTGCCACAATACATCCTATTTTTCAGATCAGAAATTTCATAACTTAGGACTTACCTACTATGGAAAGAAATATGAAGACCTGGGAAGATATATTGTAACCCAAAAAAATGAAGATGTAGGAAAGTTTAAAACACCTACACTGAGAGAAGTTTCAGAGAATAAGCCTTATATGCATAATGGACTTTTCCCTGAGCTGGCCAATATTGTTATGATGTACAACGCTGGAATGGGAAGGGAAACTCCGAAAGGAGACCAGGTAAATGATCCGAAGTTTCCACATAAATCCGGAATGATTGAAAAACTTAATTTAACAGACGATGAGGTCTTTGATATTGTAGCATTTCTGAAAACTCTGAACAGCTACAAATATAAAATGCGCCCGCCGGAATTGCCTAAAACGACTAAATAATTGATTTGAAAATCTCCTGTATTAAGCAGGAGATTTTTTTATATACTTGTTCTGATTTCTTCTTTCCATTCAGTTGCTAAAGTTTCTACGTAATCTACAAAAGTAGGGACGGAATTAATGGTATAAAATGTATACTCAGGTTGATTTTTCAAAGACTTAACATTTTCAAAAGCATGACCAGGAGCAAAAAGTAAAATTCTCTTTGTTTTTGGATCATATAATGTTAAATTGCCATTAACTTCTTCCGCAAAACTGATGAGGCTATTGTAGTCAATAGGTGATTTCTGATCCTGACCGCAGGTTTCTTCGTAATAATTCTCCCAACCTTCAATTCCTGTTGAACAGGCAGATCCGAGAAACAGGAAATTCTGATTATTGGTAAAAGCCCGGTCCGGCTGCTGATAAGATTCCTGAATACCGCCTATTTCATTTAACAATAACTGATGCTCTTCGATAAACGGTAAGGGAGAAGAATCTTGTTCAATTTTATTTAACCAACCACAGCTCTCATTATCCTTATTAGTCCATGACAGGAGATAATAAGGTTGGCCGTTAATCTTTAGGTCCAGTACTCTTGCATTATTGATGAGATTGGTAAGAACAGGAAATGTCTCTGTAAATTTTTCAGATAATGTAATTCCTTTTTCCATTTCTGAAAACTCCAAATGATCAGAGTCGCTGATTATCCATGGAATATTTTTTCTGAAAGCTTGTAAGTCTGCATTCATTCAACTAAGTGATTTAGGTAAGTTCAAAGATAGATGATTCAAAAGGAAAGAACAAGTGACTGGTGCTTCTTTCTGTGAGAGCTTTATTAATTTTTTATGAAAATATAATCGAAAAATCAATGATGTGTATTTTATCTGTATATTTGTTTTTATTTAGAATAAATAAAATTTTAAAATAATACATGAAAAAATGTTAAGAGAAATACCTCTGTACATATTATTTATCAATCTGTTTTTAAAAAACTAAACACTATGGAACAATACAATAAAAGAATACTTGCGTTGGACTTAATAAAGGGGATGAGTGTATTGGGAATGATTATTATACATACCTTGCTTATTTATGCCAATGTAAAATCACAATCGGAAACCACTATAGGAAGTTTTATCGTTTTCCTTGGACGAGGGACTTCTATCTTTCTGATTTGTATGGGAATTACCTTTATGACTTCAAGCCACCAAAGCCTCGGCAGTGCTTTAAAACGGGGAGTTTTACTTGTACTAGCCGGACTTTTTATGAACTTTATGAAGTTTATGATCCCTTTCATCTTTGGCTTTGCTCCTGATAATTTTATTCAGAAATACGGATGGAATGCCCCGATAGAACAACAATATGTGTATCTGGTGCAACTGGGTGATATTTTACAGCTGGCGGGAATGTCTTTGCTTTTTGTTGGTTTTATTAGAGAGTATGTTAAAAATAAGTATGTCATTCTGGTAATTGGTTTGCTGGTAGCACTCGTTTCAAGAGAGGTGAGCGGCATTAATGCAGATGTACCGGTGATCAATTATATTCTTGATCTTCTTTTTAGTACCGATTATCCTGCTTATGTTTATTTTCCTGTTTTCCCGTGGATGTCCTTTATTATTATTGGAATGTTCTTTGGGAAATGGTTTCAGGAACTGAAGTACGACAGCAAAAAATTATTTAAAAATATGTTGTATGCTGGACTTTTATTCATAGCTGTTGTGGCTCCATTGGTTTTTAAATATGGCAAATACAATTACAATGGTTTTTATCATATGGGGCCGGGAGGTGTTATTTATTTTGCCGGATGGACGTTAATTTTTCTATGGATTATCTTCAGAATCACCTTAAATGTCAAAAAAAACAGATTCATGCAGTTGTTACAATATTGCAGCAAAAATCTGACTTCCATGTACATGATCCAATGGATTCTGATATCCTGGGGAAAAGGAATATTCGGGTACAGACAGCACGAAATAGGTTATGTGATGGTACTTATTGTATTGTATATCGTTCTTACTTTTTCAGTTCAGATCAGTATTGACCTGATAAGAAAGAGAAAAACACTTGTTCTGTTACGGAGAACTTCCATGGAAGAAAGTGTATGATTTTAAATGTATATTCTGGGCATATAAGAAAGCCACTGTAAGAATGATTTACGGTGGCTTTACTTTTTTCAGATAAAGTACTGTTGTCAGAGAATTTCAACTTCTTCAGGAATCATGAAGTATATAATACATCCGTTCTCTGATTTTACTGAATGCTTAAAACCCGGCGGGGTGTATAAAAAATCTCCTTTTTCAAGATGGGCACCTGCAATGAAAGCTTCACCCTCCAAGATAAAGAGTTCTTCTCCTGCCGGATGATTGTGATAAGGATAGCTTGCTCCCGGTTCAAATTTCAGAAGAATGTTGGTAGAACGGTTTTTCTCAGGATCAAATTTTAATGATTGTACGAAAATACCTTCATAATGAATTCCTTTTTCAATTAAAGGTTGCCATTCGTTTTGTGTTGTTTTTACGATGTAATCGTTGATGTTGGTATGCATGATAAATGATTTTTAATTATTGTTTTTGAGGTAATATCTGGTCAATACTCCATTGATATTGAGAAAAAGTACTCAATAAAAATGCTCCGGCACTGAAAACAAAAACTGAATAATCCAGCGGTTCTTTACAGCCGAAAGAAATACTCATCGCCATGGCAAATAACAGACTAAGGACAGCGGCAAAAAGAGCTGTTTTTTTTACCTGATATCCTGCAAGAAGAAGAAGTCCGAAAGATAACTCCGCAATGGTTGACAGGATCGCCAAAAAAGGAGCAAATGAAGAGGGAAGGAAAGAATTGGTTTCAGCCGTGTATTGTACAAAACTTTTCCATCCGGATGATCGGGTTCCCCAAAGATTCAGCCTGCTGGCTACTGCCGATAAAAACCCCGTTGCTAATGCGATTCTTAATAAGAAAACGGCGATGTCTTGTCTGGTTTTCATACCTGTAATTTTTGTTTTCAATTATAGGGACAAAGTTCAGTGAAAAACAGGGCCTAAAGAATAGACAATTTCGGGAAAAGCATGTAAAATTTAGTAGAGTGGAAAATTGAGAATTGAAAGTTGAAGATGGAAAGGATATGGATGTCTGAACTTAAGATCTTTTTAAGTTTTTTTGATAGTCTTTGGGGGATAATGAGGTATGCTTTTTAAAAAAGTTGGAAAAATAAAAGGGATCATTAAAGCCCAGTTGATACGCTATTTCTTTGATGGTCAGTTTTTCATAGAGCAATAGCCGTTTAGCTTCAGAAATGATGAGACTGTAAATGACGTTTTGGGCTGTTTTTTGGGTGTGAAGCTTTGATACTTCATTCAATTTCGCCTCAGTTGTATTTAATAAGTCTGAAAACTGAGCTACCGGATAATTATCTGAAAAATGTTGGCGTACCTTCTCCAGAAATTTTAAAAACAAGGCATCCGGTTTCCAGATTTCATCGCCGTTGGCAATTTTGCTGCGGTTGATTTCTACCAATAGTAATTCAATCATAGAATGAGTGGAAATCAGATATTGATAAGGTTTTTCCTCGATTTTTTTTTCAATCCTGTCAAGGGTTTCAGAGAAAAAGGACGCATTCCGGATCGTGATTATTTCGTTCATTCCAAAATGGCAGAAAAGTCCGTTGTGAAAGATAAGCTCAATATCGCTGTCGCTTTTACTGAAAAAATCAAGCGTAAATTCAAGAGCGATGACCTCTCCGTTTACAGTCATCAGCTGATGATATTGTCCCGAGGTAATCGTGACTGCCTGATGAGTTTTCAACGCAAAAATATGTTCATCAATAAGAATTTCTGCCGTTCCTCCTGAGCACCAGAATAGAGTATACTTAATAACCCTTCTCGGTTCAGAATGGCCTTCCTGATTATAATATTTTTTTATTTCAACCATTTTTTATGTTTGTATCAACTTTAATAATTAGATTGATGGATTATTTTTTTATCATATACTAAATTAAAGAAAATGTTTACATTCGTAGAGAATTAAAAAACAAAATGTAAATGAAATATTCTAAGATCGTGTTGGTTGCAGCTTTATTGTTTTTTCAATGGGGAATGGCTCAGGAAAAAGCAGATGTTGTAATCAATAATGCACTGACAGAGGCTAAAGCAGCTAAGAAAAATGTTTTGCTGGTATTCCATGCCTCATGGTGCAAATGGTGTAAAATGATGGAAAAAAATATGAACCTGCCGGAAACACAGCCTATTTTTGATAAAAGATTTGTTATCGCATACATCGATGTTCAGGAAAGAGGTGAAAAGAAAGCCCTTGAAAATCCAGGCGGGCAGGAACTGATGAATAAGTTCAAAGGTGAAAATGCAGGTCTCCCTTTCTGGCTGGTCTTAAATTCCAAAGGAGAGGTGTTGGCTGATTCTTTCAATGCTAAAGGTGAAAACCTGGGATCTCCCGCTACTCAGGATGAAGTATCTGATTTCATTGCCAAGCTGGGAAAAGCTTCTCCGCTGACAAAAGAAGAAAGCCAGAAGATTCAGAATGTTTTTATGAAGAAAAATTAATAAAATAAATTCCCCGGACGAAGTCCGGGGAATTTTGGTTAACTATAAAAATTACGATGATCTTTTAATTGATCACAATATAATTGTACTTATCGCTTGGAGCGATGGTGTATGCTACATCTTCCGTTTTGGTGATTATAAATTCACAAGGATGTTGCCCTCTTGGCTTACAGACTCCTTGCTGGCTTGATAAACGTTGATTGGGAATGGTCATATTGGTATTCAAACCTGCATTTTGCAATACAATAGGCTCTGTGGTAGTCGTGTAAGTAAAATGATCTCCGTTACCGCTCACTCCATTCGTTGTTGTTTTATTAATGACAAAGCGGATGCTGGGGTGGGCAATGGTATTGGTCTGGCTTTTACTGGAATAAAAGTAGAGCTTGATGTCCGCATTTTTAATTCGGCTGCTGGTTACGATATTTTCTTTAACCAGTTTTACATAAACCGGTGGATTTTTAATATCAAATTTAAATGAAGTCTTTACCGGAGAATTATCATTTAAATAAGAATAGGTACAGAAAATAGGAACTCCCGGCTGGCTTTTTGAAAATGTGCCTTTGGAAACATGATTAACGAAAGCTTCATATCCTTTGAAAGACTGCGCTGCCGTAACGCCGCTGCCTCCGATCATATAAAGATTGAAATCAGCCCCGTTCAAAAAGTTTTTCTCCTCCTGAGTAAGATAGCTTTCTCCCTTTACAAATAACTTACTGAACGTTTCATTGATTGTCGTTCTGGCTGTTTCTGCCAGTTCATTCGTTTCAATGGCCAAAACTCCCATTCTTCCGTACGATATAGAACTTACATACACAGGTTCTACACCTCCGGTATCAAGGTTGGTATCATTAACCAGTGATCCGGATGGAATATCCATATCCAGCGTGAATGACGTCTGGTAAAACTTTACATAGAACCCCGTTCTCTTAGTGATCATCCCTTCTTCAATATTGGTAGAAGAAGAATTTTTTCCAAACAAAGATCTTGTATTAACATTAGACCCGAAAGCCACTTTAAGCTCATCATAAGAAGTAAATTGCTCAACACTGTAGCTTAATATTCCGTTTTGGGTAAAGTCCGCAGACTGGATATAATCCTGGACCACCTGTCTGGTATTTGACAAAGAAGGTTTATCTATGGTAAATGCGGTTTTTTTATTCAATGCCGGAATTGACATGGAAACGGTAATTGGTTTTACAGAAGCTGTAATCGGTTTAAAATTCATGTCCTGTATAGAATTTCCTTTCAGCAGGGACCCTGGGAAAATATACATCTGCAAATGGGGCAATACGATAGATTCTGAAGATTCAAACTCGCGGGTCTCCGTAAATGTTTCAGGATCTCCTTTGCCCAGCATGCTTCTGTTCTTGCCCGATTGTAATACCGATGGATAAGTTCCGAACGAGGTAATATTGATTACCTGTTCAGGGGTACGGTTCAAAGGTTTTTCATTCCCTTGTTTATCCAGTTCATTAGCACAACTTGATAAGGCAACCATTGAAATGGCTGCCATCATATACATTAATTTTTTCATTATTATTTTTCTACAGTGAATGTTGTATAGTATACAGAATTGTCCCCTGCGTGTGCTGCTGTGAAGTTAATTGGAACTCCCGGAGCATTGGCGGTAAACTCACCTCCGTTAACAATAAAGTTGATGAATCCCTGGTATCCCTGTACTACCTCTACGGCATCAGATCCTACACCTCCCAGAATATATACTTTAAGGTCAGATTCCTCAAGGATTTTTTTACTCTGTACATCAATGCTGATCGATCCGTTAACCATCTTTGCATTTAATGCTGCTTTAAGAGCAAAAGCTGTTTCATTGTAAGAGTAGTCAGATTCAAGAGAAATAATTCCTAATCTTCCATAGGTGATTGAGTTGATGTATACCGGGTTTTTAGAAGCTGCCAGATTCAGATCGGATTCATTTTTGAAGATATTACCATTGTCAGGAATATCCATATCGATGGTAAAATTCTTCTGAGTGAATTTTGCAAAAATTCCGGTATTCTTTTTCACCTTATTATTACTGCCGCTGATATCAATACTGAAAATACTTCCAATATTTACATTCGCTCCAAATGCGATTTTAAGTTCGCTGTAATAAGAGAACTGCTTGATGTTGTAATCAAATGCCAATGACTGCTGGCCACTGAAATTTGCACTCTTCATCGCTTTAAACATGGATGATCTCATGCTTGAAAGCGAAGGTTTTTCAATAGTATCAACAATAAAATCTGACGGAAACGAATACGATACGGTAATAGGTTTCGTCGGATATGAGATGGGTGTATAGGTAAGGTTATCCAGCGTAGTAGAGTTGTAAACACCACCAATAAATGTTTTGTTAGGTGACGTTACAACCATCTGGTCGCTGTTTAAGGTCACAGTAGTTGTTTTTTGAGTATTGGCGATTTTTTTTACCTCCTACGGAAACCTCGTCATAATTCAGGTATTTTGAAGGAAGACTTACTACTGGGTTGATTCCTTTAAAGGATTTTGAAGTTTCAGCAGTTGGCTGAGCTTCTTCATTAATGTCGTTCTGACACGAAATTGACGTAATACCGGCAAGAGCCAATAATGTCATTGGTAAAATTAGTTTCTTCATGGTTAAAGTTTGAGCCCCAAAAATATATTTTTTACACGAATAAGGGAAATAATATTGTATTAATTCTTTGTTAAGCCTTATTAATATTGATTTTTTAAAATGTAACTCACTGGTTTTAATGAATGTAATTCTCTTTATGATGATATTAATCATGTTTGGATATAAAAAACTCCCCGGAAATTTTTCCAGGGAGTTTTTATGGGGTTGCCATCCGAAATGTCAAGAATGGAAGACCTACTGCAATGAAAATGTATACTCAATATTAGTCCATAAAATCTGATCTTCTGATTTTGTCATATCAGCAGGGTTGGTAAAGACAGTTCCAAATATATTCTGGAATTCGGTGGTTCCAAAAAGAGAATTTTTATGGATCAACAGTCCCTCAGAATCATTTCTTGGCACTTTTTTAATATATCTGAAAGTTCTTTTTAAAGTAAAGGATGCATTGTTTTTATCAAAGTCACCTATATAATCTGGCTTGGCATTGTTGTTATGAATCAGAACAGAGTCATTGGATAACGTAAAAGGATAAGTGGTTTTTTCAGAAGTTCCTGAGATCAGGGTGATGGAGTGGCTTTTCATATTCAGCTCTATCTGCTTCCAGGCCGGTTCTTTATAAAATTCCCAATACGTATTGAGGTAAGATTCCTCAGGTGTCGATTTTTTACCTGTTGATCCTTGATACAAAACAGTATCTTTTATCCGGTAATACTTAAATTGGAAATGATAAACATCCTTGTCTATAGGTTTAGGATCATCAATCGTATTGTCATTATTTCCACATGAAAAGAAAGCCATACAGGCCATGGAATAGAGAAGGTGTTTCATCGATATTAATTTTTTGTAAAGATATACCTAATCACAGTAAAATCAAAAAGACGAAATGCCCATTTCGTCTTTTTGATTCTATATCATATTATTTTTTAAAATATATCCTGTCCTGCTTCTGCTGCTCATTGTAAATAATCTGGAAGCTTACAGGCATGTATTGATAAAGGATTTTCCAATGCTGGATCTTTGCATGTTTTTTAAAGCTTTCGAATGATCTTACAAAGAGATTTTCGATCATGCTTCTTACATACGAATTCCCATTCCTGTAGATGCAGTCCATCAGTTTGATGTGATGCGCAATAATGCTGATCTTAGATTCCTGAAGGAGATTCTTTAGATAATTAACCGTTGCCTGCATGATCCCGGCAAAATTATCCTGAGCGGATAACTGTATGATTTCTTTGCGAAGTGGCGGATAGAAAAATTTTAAGTATTCAACAGCTGTTTTTTGATTAATTGTTTGCATTTGTACTTTCATCATAATTAAGAATTTTTCAAACACTTATTATTGCAGCGAAATGTATACCAAAATTTAAAGGCAGGCTGCAAAAATAAATACGGCTGCAATCACTGCGATATGAGTGAACAGTATTTCGGAATTATGTCTGTTTGTCGTGGTTTTCCAGGTTTTCCAGTCTGAAATTCTTCTGATTTTATTTTTCATAATCTATTGATTGTGAGTTATTTTAATTTTTGTTTAATTTAAACACTTTGTAATGAAAGGGACGAAAAATGTAATAAAGCGCTATATACCGTGATTGTAAATTTGTCTGGAATATACCTTCTGAAGATTGACAGAAATATGACTAAAGATCACTTTTCTGTATTCTTCGCTGCAAAAAGCGGTACAATTGTCCAGAGAATAAATAAATGTAGTCTCAATAGCATTTTTTAATACCGTATCTCCGTCAGTATAGATTTTGTCCATTTTCTGTAAACTTCTGAACAGCAGATTTCTGTCATTTTGGCGGATCATATTTTTTATGCGCTCTGTAAATGTCCGTATAATGCTGTAGGAGTTTTGAATTTTAATTTCTTTTACTTCATTTTCAAAGTCAGGAACCACATCAGTGATTTCCTGTACGGCTTGTAAATAATTCATAAGATGATATATTAAAAGTGATTCTGTTCAAGTATTTTCATAAATGCTCCGAAGATGAAAACGATCAAAAAAGCAAAAAATAGCATGTGATAAGGCTTCAACCACGAAGGCGTTTTAGGACCTCTGCTTTTTAATCTTCTTAACTTGTCTATTCTGTTTAATGTTTTTAAGTCCATTTTTCTATGTTTTCAAACTATGATGCCAAGACTATTCCGTTGAAAATGATTTTAATGCAATTATTTGATTTTTAATGTTTTGCGTGTTTTTTTGTTCATGTTTTAGAATAAAAAAGCATTTCAAAATGAGAAGGTTTTTATCAAATTGGAAAAAAATATCAGGATCCGCTATAAAACTTAGTAAGAATGGTAACACTTACATTTTGAATATCCCTGAATGTTATCCTGGTTGGTCTTTTTTAAAGCAAAGCTTTGAAGTTATCAAGCGAACTAAAGTGTTTTCGGAACAGATTTTATATTCTTTTGCGGTTCAAAACTCCGTACATCAACCTTGTTTTTAAGTTTCGCATAAAGATTAGAATGAATATCTTTGCAGTCCAAATATTCAGAAAGATGTTTTCAAAAATAATAGTACACAGAGTCGGAAATAAGATCAACGGAGATTCCCTAACGCTTTCCCAGGAGGAATTGAAGCTTGAGGAAGGAATGGCAGAATTGCTTGAAGATTACTTTTTAGGATCTTTCAAATCGGAAGAAACTTTTCATTTTTACAGTGATACGTATCTGGTAAACAATCCGGTTTACAGTGCGGTTTCTGAAATTTTTGATGATAAATCCAAATTTATATGGGAATCTGAAAATATTGCAAAGCACCTTTTCGAAGCAGCAGAGAACCCTAGAGTTCAGAGTGGCGAGCTTTTCATTGTTCTTTTTGAAGATGATAGTGACCGCCCGGACAGAGTGGATAAAATCGGGATCTTTAAAACCGAGAAAAGAGAATCTTTCCTGAAAATTAATCCGGGGAAGAAACATTTGATATTGAAAAAGATCAGGGAATCGGTTTATCTAAAATTGATAAAGCAGCCTTAATATATAATAATGATAAAGATACGGGCTACGTACTTTCTGTGGTTGACAACAACAAAAACGGAGACATGTACTACTGGTTCGAAGACTTCCTGAAAGTGAAACAACGTGACGACGAATATTTCCATACCCAGGAAGCGTTAATGGTGTATAAAGATTATATCACGAAACAGTTACCACAGGAATTTGAAGTCTCTAAAGCTGATCAGGCAGATTTCCTTAATAAATCCATCAATTTCTTCAAGGAAAAAGAAGAGTTTAAATTGGATGATTTCGCTAATGAAGTGTTGGGTGATGAGCATGTTATTGAGAGCTTTGTCAACTTTAAAACTGATTACGAGCAGGATATGCAGGTTAATATTGCGGAAGAATTTCCAATCAGTGAGGCAGCGGTGAAAAAGACACAGAGACATTTTAAAAGTATCATTAAACTTGATAAAAATTTCCACATCTATATTCACGGAGACAGACAGAAAATCGAAACCGGCGAAGATGATAAAGGAAAATACTACAGACTTTATTTTGACAAAGAAGTATAAGTAGAAAAGCGTTATTGAAGATGAGAAATAACGGCTGGAAGCTGGAAGAAAGAAGCTGGGAGTACCTTCTGGCTTCAGGACTGTAGATTTTTCGTAGCGCAACTCAGATTAAGTAATAATATCATAACTTTATTGCTGATTACAAAACAACAGCTATGAAGTTCATGATCATTTTCTGGGGAGCTTTCCTCTTCTTTTTCTGCGTTCCTTTTCCGATATTCATTTATATGATGACGGAGGAACTTACAACAGAACCGAGAAATTCATTAGCGATCAGCTATGGATACCTCGGTTTTTCTTTGTTAATCTGGGGGTACATTATTGTTTTCTTTGTGAACAACCTTTTTGTTAAAACATTTCAACAGAGAAGCACCATTTATTCCATTCTCAGAAACGGAATTCCAAGAGAAGCTGCTGTTACACGTTACCAGCTCATAAAATGTTTCCCCGAATCCAATATGAATGCCATTCAGATTGTACTATCTTTTCCTAACCTCAGAAATACAGTCATTGAGCATGAAATGACGTTCCACGACTCCAAGCCACAGGAAAAAAGATTTGATGTCGGAAAGAAAGTAAAAGTCCTGCTGAATCCAAATATTTCACAAGAGCCATACTTTATCTTAAGCGACCAGAAAGTGGCTATCAATCCATCAGGAATCATTTTGCGAGGAATATTTGTGGGATTGTTGATTGCTTATATTGTGGGATTATACTATTATTTCTACATGAGGGACTCTTTTGATTTCGGCTGGCAGTTCCTCACCTTTATGCATCCCATTATTTTCAGTGGAGTGATGACCCTTATTTATGTTTTGGTTTTTCAGTTGATTGTCGGGAAGTTTTTTAAAAATAAAAAGGATGAAAAAATCCTGTTTTCGGGAAGAAATGCAAAAGCGGATATCATCAGTGTAAGCCAGACAGGCTTAACCGTTAATGACCAGCCTGAAATTATGATCCAGGTAGGTTTCAAAGATTTCAGAGGAACCGAACATATTGCCGTATATAAAAAGATTGTCACCCTTTTGAATCTTTCGTCAGTTCCTAAACATGGCAATATAGAGATTCTGTATGATGAGAATGATCCTAAAAAAATTATGATCCCGAAGATTTTTTAGAGATCCAAATATCAGTACCTGATAAAACAAATAAGAGGACGGCTTAAAAAATTAAACGAAATTCATCATTGTATGTACTGAGCTTATTTAAATTGTATAAAACCACATAGGTACATAGACCTCCCTTTATAACAGGAATTAAAAAACTATGTGTCTATGTGGTTTGTTTTTATGTTTAACAGTCTTTACATTAAACTATTTCTTTTTAAAGAATAATGCTCTGTTATATTCAAAATTCATTCTGGCAATATTGAGTACCGAAATTCCTTGCGGACATTCCACTTCACAGGCTTCCGTATTTGAACAGTGCCCGAATAATTCTGTATCCATCCGGGTAACCATATCTACAACGCGTTTGCTTCTTTCTTCTTTACCCTGAGGAAGAAGTGCCATATGCGTAATCTTTGCTGAGGTAAATAAAGCCGCACTTCCGTTTTTACAGGTTGCAACGCAGGCGCCACATCCGATACATGCCGCAGAATCAAAAGCTTCCTCTGCCGTTTGGTGGGTAACCGGAATGGCCGTGGCATCCGGCGCCTGCCCGGTGTTGATAGAGACGAAACCTCCTGAAGAAATGATTCTGTCAAAAGCAGAACGGTCTACCTTTAAATCTTTTTTAACCGGAAAAGCTTCTGCACGGAAAGGTTCTATTAAAATGGTTTCCCCATCTTTAAACGATCTTAGGTGAAGCTGACAGGTTGTGGTATGTTTTAACGGACCATGAGCGATACCATTAATCATCATTCCGCATTGTCCACAAATTCCTTCACGGCAATCGTGGTCAAATTCTACCGGTTCATCGCCTTCAGTAATCAGTTTTTCATTTAAAGTATCCAGCATTTCGAGGAAAGACATTTGGGAATTCAATCCTTTCAGGTCATAACCGACCAGTTTTCCTTCACTTTTTCTGTCTTTCTGTCTCCATATCTTAAGGTGTAAATCCATAATTTCTGTTTTTTGTTATTTGTAACTTCTTACCGTTGGCTGTATTTCTTCGAAAATCAGAGGTTCCCGGTTCAGTTCCGGCTCGCTGTTTTCACCTGTCCACCCCCATGCAGAAATAAATTGATATTCCGCATCATTTCTAAGGGCTTCACCGTCCGGTGTTTGAAATTCTTCCCGGAAGTGAGCACCACAGGACTCATTACGGGTTAAAGCATCGTAGCACATCAGCTCTCCGATTTCAAAATAGTCGGCAACGCGGCCTGCTTTTTCAAGTTCGGAATTCATGTTGTCTCCTTGTCCGGAAACCCTTACATCGTTGTAAAATTCCTGTTTTAATTTTCTGATTTCCTGAATGGCAAATTGTAATCCTTTTTCGTTTCTTGCCAGTCCGCAGTAATCATAAAGAAGCTTTCCCAATGTTTTGTGGAAATGATCAACGGTTTTTGTTCCTTTGATATTGATTAATTCCTGAATCTGTTTTTTAACGGCATTTTCAGCGTGTTCAAATTCCGGGGCGTCCGGTGAAATTTTACCTGTGTGGATTTCATCCGCCAGATAATTCGCAATCGTATAGGGAGCAATAAAATATCCGTCTACAGAGGCTTGCAGAAGAGAGTTGGCTCCCAGTCTATTGGCCCCGTGATCTGCAAAATTGGCTTCTCCCAATGCAAATAACCCTGGAATAGTCGTCATCAGTTCATAATCTACCCAAAGCCCACCCATTGAAAAGTGAGCGGAAGGCGAGATCATCATAGGTTCTTTATACGCATCATATCCCGTAATTTTAAGATACATATCGAATAAATTTCCGTATTTCTCTTTGATCTTTTCTTTTCCCTGCTCTTTGATTGCTTTTGAAAAGTCAAGATATACCGCATTTTTTAAGGGTCCGATTCCGAAACCTGCATCAATCCTTTCTTTGGCAGCGCGGGAAGAAATATCTCTTGGTGCCAGATTTCCAAAAGCCGGATACCTTCTTTCCAGGTAATAATCTCTTTCATTTTCAGGAATATCATTGGGTAGTCTGTTTTCTTCTTTTTTCAGAGGAACCCAGATTCTTCCGTCATTACGCAATGATTCGGACATCAATGTCAATTTCGATTGATAATCTCCGGACTGAGGAAGCGAAGTAGGGTGTACCTGAATCCAGCTTGGTGAGGCCATCAAAGCTCCTTTTTTATGAGCTCTCCAGATTGCAGATCCGTTACATCCCATAGCTAAAGTAGAAAGGTAATAGATTTTTCCATATCCTCCTGTTGCCAGGATGACGGCGTGGGCCGCATGTCTTTCAATTTCCCCGGTATCTAGATTTCTTACAATAATTCCTCTGGCTTTACCTTCAATAACAACCAGATCCAGCATTTCATGTCTCGAAAAAAGCTGTACAGAACCTTTTCCGACCTGTCTCATTAGCGCCTGATAGGCTCCCAAAAGCAATTGCTGCCCGGTTTGCCCTCTTGCGTAAAATGTCCGGCTTACCTGTACACCCCCGAATGAACGGTTGTTGAGGTAACCTCCGTACTCACGTCCGAAAGGAACTCCCTGAGCAACAGATTGATCGATAAGGTTTAAAGAACACTCAGCCATGCGATATACATTGGCTTCACGTGCTCTGAAATCTCCGCCTTTTAGCGTATCTACAAACATTCTGTAAACACTGTCCCCATCGTTTTTGTAATTTTTAGCTGCATTTACTCCACCCTGAGCGGCTACAGAATGCGCTCTTCTGGGACTGTCCTGAAAACAGAAGGATTTGACATTATATCCCATCTCGCCCAATGAAGCGGCAATTGAGCTTCCTGCCAGCCCCGTTCCTACAACAATAACATCCAGTTTTTTACGATTCGCAGGATTAACGAGCTTGGCTTTCTTTTTTATAGTTGTCCCATTTTTGCTCCAATGGGCCTTGTGGTATTTTTGAATCTAAAATCATGATGAGGTCTGTTTAATGATAAGTAAAGAACACATAAACGGGCATCAGGGCAAAACCTACACTGATGATGACGGAGTAGGCAATTCCTGTTATTTTAACCCATTTGACAAACTTTGGATGGTATAATCCCAATGTTCTTACCGCACTGTGAATTCCGTGAATCATGTGATAGCATAACGCAATCATGGAGATAACGTAAATGATCACATACCACCATTCTCTGAACACCGTTACGACAAGAATGTACAAGTCTTTATTTCCGTTTTCATCCAATGGCGGGTTTCCGAACTTATAGATATACCAGAAATTCTGGAAGTGGATCACGAGGAAGATTAAAATTAATGTTCCCAGAATTCCCATATTACGGGAAGCCCATTGGCTGGCTCTTCCGCGTCTGTCATTCTGATAGCTTCCTCCTGATTTTCTGTTTTTTAAAGTAATCATTAATCCATCTACCGCATGCAGAATAATACTGGCATACAAAACATAGGACACGATCTTAATGATAATATTTCCTGATAAAAAGTGAGAATAGGCGTTGAACTGAAGATGTGCCTGTTCCTGCGGTAAAAATAACTGGAGATTTCCCAGAAAGTGAATCAGCAGGAAGAATCCCAGAAAGAGTCCCGTGAGACACATCAGCATTTTTCTTGACAATGTTGATAACATAGAGTTGATTTAATAATTAATAATATCCTAAAACTTTCATCCACAATCCTCCTACAACCATGTAGATAATTAATAATACAATCCCGATTTCAAGACCTCTGAGCCACCAGGCTTTGAGATCAACATATCCGCTTCCGAAGAATACCGGTGCCGGACCGTGTCCGTAATGGGTAAGAACCCCATAAATTGAACCCATGAAACCCAGCATCATTGCCAGTAACATAGGAGGAATTCCTAAAGAAACTCCCACGCCTAACAAGGCTGCATACATAGCAGCTACGTGAGCTGTAGCACTTGCAAAAATATAGTGACTGAAAAAATAGACAACAATAATCACCGGGAAAGCTACCTGCCAGCTCAGGCCACCGATCTGGACCTTGATAAGGTTACTGAACCAGCCGATAAAGCCCAGTTCATTTAAAGAGCTTGCCATCATCACAAGAACAGCAAACCAAACGATGGTATCCCATGCTCCTTTTTCACCCTTTACATCTTCCCATGTTAATACTGATGTTAATAACAATAAGGTTAATCCGATGAAAGCTGTCGTTGTAGCATCAATAGAAAGAGCACCTCCAAATATCCAAAGAGCCAGAAGGATAAAAAATGCCAATAGCATCAACCATTCATTTCTTGAAATAGGACCCATTTCTTTTAATTTCTGGGCGGCCATTTTGGGAGCGTCCCCTGTTTTTTTCAATTCAGGCGGATACAATTTGTATAAAACCAAAGGAACGATAAAGAAAGCAACCGCTCCGGGGATAAAACCGGCAGCAGCCCATGACATCCAGGTAATATCAATGCCAAGGTTGGCCGCAAACTTCTGGCACATCGGGTTACTCGCAGTCCCTGTCAGGAACATGGAAGAAGCGATGAGGTTCATGTAATAACTGTTCAGCGTTAAAAAAGAGCCTAATTTTCTGTGGGTTTCCGGTTTTTCCGGAACAGAGTCGAAGCTGATGGCCATAGATTTCATAATAGGGTAGATGATACCTCCGCCTCTGGCCGTGTTACTTGGAATAGCCGGTGCAAGACATACATCTGCCAGTCCTAATCCGTATGCCAGTCCCAATGAACTTTTACCAAAAACTCTGATAAATAAAAAGGCAATACGGTTTCCCAGACCTGTTTTGATAAATCCTCTCGCAATAAAAAATGAGATCCCGATGAGCCAGATGACTTTATCTCCAAATCCGGAAAGCGCTTTTGTGATTGATTTTCCTGCGTCTCCGGGAGCAACCACCTGCGTTAATGCTGTGAATCCTATGGCCATCATACACATGGTGCCCATAGGGGCGGCTTTTAAAATAATTCCTAAAATGGTCGCGGCAAAGATGGCAAACAAATGCCAGGCATTCCCGGCAACACCTTCCGGAGCAGGAATGAACCATATAATCAATGCAACGACGAATGTGATCGCTACATTTTTAATATTAATTTCTTTCATGATACTTTCTATTTATTCTGTTAAAATCTACTTTGCACCTGCACAATGAATAGATTGTTATTATATTGTGATGTATTGTCTACCTGATGCTTGTATCGGTCAAATTGTACTCCCAGCTGAATTCTCGCTCCGTAATTTTTCAGGAATTCCAATCCGAACATCGGGGTAATGGTTTGTCTGGGGTTGGACGCCATTCTGAAATTGGTGTCAAGATATTCGTACCGGCAGGAAAGCTCGAAGGCACTCAAATTTTTATGATTGATTTCATATCTGAGATTCGGAAGAAAGTATACCCCGCGAATCAGATACTGGTCAGGATTGAAAGGCCGTATTTCCGGATCAATGGAATTGTACAGGACGTGATTGGTCGCCTGTTTGGCTTCCAGCTGCATATCAAGGCTCCATTTGGGATCAAAGTGAATCAGTGAGCTCAGGTCAACACCCAGGGCATATACTTTTTTGCTAAATACTTCCCCGATACCACCATTCAGGCCGACATTGAAATTGTATTTTTTAGACAATCCGAAAACCAATCTGGTAGAATATTGTTTTCCGTTGTCATTATCATTGATCTGGTTTTTCCCGTTTCCGTTCACCACAGAGACAGCATATTGAAATGGAATTTCTCCGAGCTGAAGCTGTCCTGTGGCAGACATCCCGATCTGGAAGCTTGTCCAGCCCAGTTTTCCGAATTCTGTATATTGATTAGACCAGTCTAAAGATTTAATAATGTCAATAGGATAAGTTTCTTCAATTCCGAACCAGGGTCTGAATTGTCCAACAGTCAATGCCAACTTGGGACTGAAGGTATATTTTAAATAAGCATTTTCAAGAACCCTGCTTTTAGGATCATTTTTAAAATCAGCAAGGTTTGCCAGTACTACCACTTCGGTACGTTTGCTGATCTGTGCACGCACCTGAACCCTCATGTATTTAAGCATGAAATTATTATCCGTCCCGGAACCATCCGTGTGGTGAAGTCCGTTGACATCTACATCCTTGCTCATTCCTACGAGATAACGTGCCTGAAAAAGCCCTTTGATCTGCAGTTGCGGATATTTAATGTTGTCTTCTTCCTGTTTGGGAGGCTGGGTTTGAAGAGAATCCTGATTCTGTGCATGTGCTGACAACCAGCAGAAAAAAATGCATAGGAGCAGGCTTCTCTTTTTGAATGAAAAAAAGGCCATATCTTTTTGTTTATTTGTATAGTTTGAATTTTATTTTACTGTAAAAGCCTTACTTGTTGTGTAGCGTCAGTCCATAAAATGGAAATACCCACAAGGTCATCAGCATTGATTCACAGTTTCCCTATCGCTTAAAAAATAAATTAAGTGCTTCGGGTTTTTAAAAACTTTTGCGGTTGATATCTTAGTTTAAGCCTAAGAATTTGAATGGGACGGATTCCTTAAAATCCTGATTTGATTTCCCGTTATAAGTGCGGTTGTTACTCAAATCCAGTTTCATCACCTTTCCTTTAGCGCTTAAATCAAAATCTTTAAGATCTACCCAGAATGTATTCGGGGTAAAGACGGTTTCAAAATAATACACCAGATTTTTCTGATCCGAAACAGAGCGCCATCTTGTAGAAGAGATGTTAGGTTCTGTTGCCGAAGTAATACCATAAGGTACGGAACAGTTTCTGATCACACTGAATACACTGGCTACGGCAGTACGGGTATCTGCGGTTTGCGGGATGGCATTGATATAGTAGGATGCTCTTACAAAACGGTCTGCTGCGCGGTTAGTCCCAGGAAGCATAACCGTTCCCGGAATTCCTTTCCAATAATTGTTCAGAGCTAGTTGCTCTTCGAAAATAGGGGAGTTGGTCATTACCGTATATGAGGGATCATGGTGAATAACCAGTTTTCCATTGATATACTCAAATACGGCGTTATCTCCGGTAGCATCAGAAATGGATAGGTGAATGGTTGTAAATCTTTCGGTTCCGGGAATATAATCACTTACTATTACAAATGGTTCTTTTCTGGAAAATTCAACTGCCTCTTTTACGGTAGCAAAATTATCGAGATAATATTGAGCCCATAGTGAGATGGCCAGTCCTTTTTTACTTCCTTTGGGGTCATATTTCGGATATTGAGATTCACCGAGCCAGAGTAAATTAGCAACCAGTCCTTTTTCATTCATTCCGTCTGCTGAAGCGATATCCCATGACGAACTGATAAGGCTTCCGTACTTGGAGGTCCATTTTACAGATTTCGGACCTGTTTCTCCTGTACGGTCTATTCCTTTTGGAAAAACCCACAGGTTGGCAGGGATTTCGTCACGCCAGTCCATAGAACGGGCTGTGATAACGGTGTTTTGTGGACCTTTGTAAACGACGCGGGTACAGGCTTCTGACGGATTCCATAATCCTACAGAGAGAATCAAAGAAAATAAAATTAATGGGAACTTTTTCATAATAGTATTATTTGAATTTTAAATTTATATTGAATTTTATTGTGAATAATTCATTGGAATTGTAATCATATTCATTATTTGGTGATATAAATTTAGCAAAATTCACTTTAATATCATAATTAAATTACCGTATATTATGTATTTCATGTTATGAATCATGGTTAATATAGAAAGGTTTTTATTATCCGATTTTTTTTCGTATATTTTAAAAATGTCGCAGTAAAATGAGTGAAAAACAGAGAATGTTTTAACATAATTTTGATGAGACCTATCGGGGGAATAAGCGGTGGCATGGGCCTGCAGAATTTAAAATACCACAAAGTAAAAAGCTGTCTAAAAAAACACTATATTTGATAGATAGACTGAAGAGAAATATGAATTTTGTAGAATGCCATGAAGAGCCCATCCATATTCCCGGGTATATACAAAGTTTTGGTTATTTGATTGGCATTGATGCGGAATCCCGTTCCATTACTTTTTTCAGCAGGAATATTTCGGATATTTTTAAAATCGATAGTATGGAAAAACTTTTCGACAGGGAGCTTACAGACTTTCCGGAAAGCTTTCAGAGCATTATCGATTCGGATATTTACACTTCATTGGAAAGGTTTACCAGAAGAGAAAATGAGACTTATTTTGACAAAATTTTTATTGATGAAGAAGAGTATCATTTTTCTGTTTTTAAAAACGGTCCCTATATTTTCCTTGAATTCGAGAAAGTTCTGATGAATCCTGATAAGAGGATTTCCAATAAGTACGATAACTTTTATATCATAGATAACGAACAGGACCTGTGGAACCATTTACTGGAAACATTATCAAGAGTGGTGAACTATGACCGGATGATGGTGTATAAATTTATGATGGACGGTTCCGGAAAAGTGATCGCAGAGAGAACAAATGAGAATATGGAGAGCTTTTTTAGGCCTTCATTATCCTGAATCGGATATTCCCAAACAGGCGAGAGAGCTTTACCTTAAAAAGAGAAAAAGAATATTCAGTAATGTAGATGCGGAGCCCGTTCCGTTGTTAAGTAAAACAAAAGATCCCATCGACCTTACTTTTTCGGGGGCAAGAAGTATGTCCCCCGTACATATGCAATATCTTAAAAATTCGGGGGTGTCTTCGAGCTTCAGTGTTTCCATTATCATTGATGATCATCTCTGGGGATTGGTTACCTGCCAGAATATCCGACCTAAACATATTGATCTTGAAGATAGGGTACAGGCAGGGATATTTACCACGCTGGCTGCGAATGCCTACTCTTCCTTTAAATCTAAAAGCGAACTGCATTACCGTCTTGAGCTGAATGAGAAATTATCTCAGATGAAAACGGAATTTTTAAAGCATAATAATTTATTGGATTCTCTGTTTGAAAATAAAGTTCAGATTAAACAATTGCCTGAATCTGATGGTCTAGCGATCGTTTCAGATGAGAGCATCGTGATGGAAGGTACGACACCGCGACCGGAAACTATTGCAAAAATCGTACAATGGGCATTGGAGAATACGAGAGAACGCATATATATCAGCCGAAGTTTTCTTAAAGATCACGGTGAAGAATTAGGATTATCTGACAATGCGGCGGGAATTATTATCTACTTTATTGAACGGGAAAAACATGAAATGCTGATCTGGTTCAGAAAAGAATTTGATGAGCATATTAACTGGGCTGGTAATCCTGAAAAAAATATAGAGGTATTCTCTCAAAACGGAGAGAACAGACAAATGGTTTCGCCAAGAAGCTCCTTCAGAATTTTCACTGAGAATATCAAAGGGCATTCCAAGCGATGGAATTCCAGAAATATAAGTGCTGTACAGGCTATCAGGGATTTGATTCTTGAGACTTCCCATAAAAACTATAATGCAATCAAAAGGCTTAATGATGAACTTAAAAAAGTAAACGAGGAACTCGACAGTTTTTCGTATACCATATCTCATGATTTAGGTACACCTTTAACAGTCATGAAGCTAAATGCTCAGATGCTGTTGAAAAATCTGACCGACGGTTCTGAAAAAAGCAAAACCAAAATCAATACTATTATCGAGGAAATCGACAATATGGCTGAAATGATGCAGGATGTATTGCAGCTAAGCCGTGCGAAACATAGTGAAATAGAACTTGAAAATCTTAAAACATCCCATACCATTCAAAAGATTTCCGAAAACGCAAAAATGACGTACGGAAGTTCGAAGACTGAGATCATCATTAAAGAATGCCCGGATGTGATGGCTGATAAAACCATGCTTCACCAGGTATTTTTAAATATCATCAATAATGCCGTAAAATATTCTTCCCACAAGGAAATGCCTAAAGTTCATATTGAAGGAACGGAGGATGGCCAAACCATTATCTACAGAATTTCGGACAACGGAATCGGTATTCCTGCAGAGGAAAAGCATAAGATGTTTAAAATCTTCAACAGGATGGATAATGCCAAGAAATTTAAGGGTAACGGAGTAGGGTTGTCTATCGTTCACCGGATCATGAAAAGATTAGGTGGAAATGTAGATTATGAGAGTAATATTGAGGGAACTTCTTTCATTTTAACGTTTAAAAAGCCTTACATTTGAGAAACTTTTAAAAACGTTATTATGGTATCAGAATATCTTAAACAAAATACAGCAGGCTATCACGATGCAGCAGAAAAGCTTTTTAATTCTGAAAAGATTTTTAATAAAACCTTCACACTGGAAGACTACAAAAAAATTATCCATACCAATTATCTGATGCTTCTTCACAGTGAAGATAAAATATTTACCAGCCTTTCGGACAAATATGCTGAAAAACTTCAGCTGGATAACAGAAAGAAACTTTCTCTCATTGAAAAGGATCTTGAAAGCCTTTCCCTGAAAAACCAAACAGCATCTCATCCTCTTGAGTTTGAAAATGAGCATGAAGCTTTAGGAGCAATGTATGTCATCGAAGGTTCTACACTCGGTGGAAACGTCATTGCCAAGCAGCTGTCAAAAACGGAAGGTTTTGATGAGGTAAGTTTTAATTTTTTCGGTTGCTACCAGGAGAATACAGGTCCGATGTGGAAGAATTTTAAGGAAGTACTGGATACTGAAGTGGCAGAAGAAAACTATCCTCAAGTGCTTTCAGGTGCGAAAAAACTTTATACGTTTTTGCTAAACGTTAACTAATTTATTTTAATTCTAATTAAATTTCTGAAAAATTGCGCATTTTTTCAGGAATTGTTAAATTTGGGGAGTTTCAAAATAAAACTTAACTAACAAATAATAATTTAAAAAGTAACAATATGAAAGTAACTGTAGTAGGAGCAGGCGCTGTAGGAGCAAGCTGTGCAGAATACATCGCAATGAAGAACTTCTGTTCAGAAGTAGTTTTGGTAGATATCAAAGAAGGTTTTGCTGAAGGTAAAGCAATGGATTTGATGCAAACTGCGTCTCTTAACGGATTCGATACAAAAATTACCGGAACAACAGGAGATTACAGCAAAACTGCAGGTTCTCATGTGGCAGTAATCACTTCAGGTATTCCAAGAAAACCAGGAATGACAAGAGAAGAGCTGATCGGTATCAATGCAGGTATCGTGAAAGAAGTTACTGAAAACTTAGTAAAACATTCTCCGGAAGTAATCATCATCGTGGTTTCTAATCCAATGGATACAATGGCTTATCTTGTTCATAAAACTTCAGGTCTTCCTAAGCACAAAATCATCGGAATGGGTGGTGCGTTAGACTCTGCAAGGTTTAAATACAGATTGGCTGAAGCATTGGAATCTCCGATTTCTGATGTTGACGGAATGGTAATCGCAGCACACAGTGATACAGGTATGCTTCCATTATTAAGCAAAGCGACAAGAAACGGAGTTCCTGTAACTGAATTCTTAGACGATGCGCAACAAAAATATGTAATCGAAGAAACAAAAGTAGGTGGAGCAACACTTACTAAATTATTAGGAACTTCTGCATGGTATGCACCGGGTGCCGCTGTTTCTGTAATGGTTCAGGCAATTGCATGCGACCAGAAAAAGATGATTCCTTGTTCTTTAATGCTTGAAGGAGAATACGGTCAAAACGATATCTGCTTAGGAGTTCCAGCGATCATCGGAGCAAACGGAGTAGAGAAAATCGTGAACGTTACTTTAACGGCTGAAGAGCAATTGAAATTCTCTGAAGCTGCCAATGCAGTAAGAGAAGTGAATGGAGATCTGAAATTCTAATGTATTGGATTTTTATATAAATGAAAACCGCGCCCTTTGGGCGCGGTTTTTTAGTTTCGGCGCGGCCAAAGGCCGCGCCGAAACTATTATAAGTAGTTATTTTCTATTGTATTCCGCGTACAAAACTCATAATGGCGTTCACAAATTTCTTATTCTTTTCATAATACAAAAGATGTCCGCCATCTATAGCGATCACTTTCTGATGAGGAAACCGAAAGGTCTTATAATGCTGGGTACCGACAGCTTTATCTTTTTTCCTGTAATTATCAGGACCGGAACCCTGATGTCGCTGGTCATAGGTGTATAATCAGCATAATATTCAGGGAAATCTTTAGGTTGGGGAGATCACCGCCATCCCAAAGTCGATAATCCGGGGATGCAGGGAGTCAATTTTATCCGATTGCTTGATCGTTTCAATATCATCGGTAAGAAATTTGTAACCGATTCTTTTCTTTCTTAATGCGGCACTTATTTTGGAAAGCTCGGTGGAAAGGCTGTCTTGTGGGATAACCCTGCTTTTTTGTTGCAGAAGACTGTTTCCATATTCAATCTGTTCTTTTACGGATTCGTGATTAAGGAAATGCAGTGTGACATTAGCAAGGATAAGCCCTTTGATATACTGGGGATACTTTTTTGCATAATTGACGGCGATGATTCCTCCGAAAGAATGGGCTAATAGAAAAACTTTATTTAATTGAAGATGTTGCCTGAGTTCTTCAATGTCCTGAACCATTTTTTCAAGATGATAGTTTACTGAGGTTCCGGATTTTCCGGATCCGCGTTGATCCATATAAACCATTTTCAGTTCTTTTTCCAGGCTGCTGCCTCCCATCAGTTCAAAAGATGGATAGCCTTGCCCTGGACCACCGGGAACATAGATGCACGCTTCTCCTTTTCCGGAGATCTTATATTTTATTTTGACATGGTCGGAAGTTTCAAAAAAAGCTCCGTCTTCCTTGCTCTGCGCTGAAATGACCATCAGAGAACCGAATAAAAAAATAAATATATAGGCTTTCATATCCTATATAACAGTTGTAAGTGATTGTTTATTACTTTTTATCTGATCTTTTTCAGGGAAGCAGTTTTCATCTGCGCTATCCATAAGTTCGCTCAACATAAGATTCTGATAGTATCTGATCTCTGTTTTTCTTCTTCGGTCCAGGCTTCAAAATCAAATATTTGTTTTCGAGCTTCTGAAAGTGACAGGTGTTAATTATACTGTGAAAAAGCAGTGCATCGTAAAAAAGATACTATTTTCTTGTAGTTCTTTTAATTTATCAGAGAGCTCTTGTTTATTTTGGGGTTTAAAGGCAAAAGCAGATGCCCTGATTTTATCAACAGTCATATTTAATTAACACCTATAGTAAAAACGGATACACATCCGGCAGTAGATTGATGTGTTGTTGTTTTCCGCTATAACCCGGCAATTTTTTTAAACAGTTGGTGATATTCAGTTACCAATCCTTCTTCGTCAAACAGAACATTGGCTTTAAAATCGTTTTCGAGATTTTCATAAAGATAGTTGTTGCCATTTTTCCGGGTGTATTGTTGCTGTACAGGTCTGATGTTATTGTTTAAAACATCAATATAAATTACGTCGATTACCCGGGAAGTATTTTCCTGTAACTGGAGGTTATTTACTGGTAATGTATTTGTAAAAGGGGTTAATGAAATATCAATAAATGTGAAATCTTTAAAATCTGGATCAATTACGGTATTGATTTCCCATTCATCATGGAGCTTTCTGCCGGTTATCTTATTTTTTATGGTGTTGATTTCAGATTCAATCATGATTTTAAGATTTTCCAGTCTTTATCAATAGCGAGTTTATAGTTTACCGTATATAGATAATCCTGATAGCAACCTATAATTGTAGATTCTACCGTATAATCCTCACGCTTTCTGAGAGTAAAATATTCCAGGGATTCATAGGCGATCCCTTTCCATATTAATGTTTTCATTTTTGTAATTTTAATGTGTAGTTAGGCTCACTTAGTTAGAAATCCGTCGTTTCCTTATCCTGCTTAGTGTTTCTCTTGCCACTCCCAGGAAAGAGGCAAGTTGAGAAAGTGATACGCGCTGTATCATCTCCGGATAATTTTTTTCCAGATATTCCAACCTTTCCTGTGCGGTGTATAGTTTAAAAAGATTGGAAAATTCTTCCTGTTTCGAAGCGAATGTGCGGATGCAATGACGCCCTGACGCTTCTATTTCAGGAGATTGACCTGCTGCTTCAAACAGCTTTTCTTTATCAAAAACAATGGCTTGTAAAGGCTCACAAGCTATCATATTAAACTCAGACCTTTGTCCGCTTCCAAAGCTGGTGATATTGGTTGCTATTTCATTCTCAAAGAAAAAACCGGTATTTTTAGAAACGCCGTTTACTTCATAATAACTCTTGCAAAACCCGCGATCGATGTAAAATAAGGAAGAACAAATCTCACCCTCCTTAAGCATCATTTCATTTTTTTTGTATGTTCTTTTAGAAAGAGCAGGCTGGAGTAAATACCAGCTTTCGTCGGAAAATTTTGTAAGAGAGCGGATGTACGTAAGGAGATTTTCCATAATTGAATAATGAATGATTACTAAAGACACTTTTTGGTGTTTTAATTTAAAAAACAGTTGATATTATGATCATATTAAAACTTTACTCCACATCCAGGCTCATAAACAATGCGATCTCATCTGAGTTTTCGTATAATCTGGTATTGAGCCCGGTAATATTAAAACCCATTCTTCTGTAAAATTGTATGGCGGGATAGTTGGTATTCTGGGTTTCAAGCTCAATGATCCGGGAGTTAAGGCGTCTGGCCTCCCTGATTGCGCTTTTTATCAACATGATGCCGGCTCCGTGTCTTCTGTATTTTTGATCAACCAGAATATTCTCGATATAAAAGCTGTTGTTCCAGGCTCTTTGTTCACAGATTATCCAGCCAATAATTTCATCATCAATGTAGGCCGCAAAAGACTGTCCTTTTTCAATAATCTTATTCAGATCCTTGAAATCTTCGTCGCTGGTTTCCCATAATTTGGAATAAGATAAAGGTTTTTCTTTAACTACAAATTCAAAAGAGCCGGAGAATTCGATAGAAGAAACGGTGTAGATCTTTTCAGTAGTATAGCCGTTGTGGCCCCAGTTTATACTTGGGTCGGAGATCAGTTTCAGAAGTCTTTTTATTTCCATAAAGTATTGAATGTATTATATAGAAGTACAGATTTCTATAAGATAATTGTTGGGATCTTTAATATAAGCTGTTTTTTGACCCCAAGGTTTTACAGCGATATTTTCATATAAAACAGCTCCGTTTTTAATTGCTTTTTCCACCAATTCTTCTACATGATCAGTTGTGAACCCTAATTCTATTCCAAAGGGTTTTGTTTCTGCTTTAGAGGATAAAAAACCTTGTTTCACATTGGATGAAGCCAGATCAACGGAAGCGAAAGAAAGACTCGTCTCTCCGGTTGACAGCTCTCCATAGTCTTTTTCAGGGGTGATGAATTTTATTTCGGCTTCAAAAGTATTTTTATAGAAATTCATAGATTGTTCTACATCTTCTACATACAGGATTACATATTTGAATTGAATCTTAGCCATGGGTTTTGAATATTAATTATTGTTAATTTAAAATATAATTTTCATCCTGCATCAGTTCAACATGAGGTCCGTTACGGGGATAATAGGGCATCCCGCCAAAATGGCCAAACTGAAGCTGAAATTTCTGGGAAAGATTTCTTACTTTGCTTCCCAGTGAATTGACATCAACGTGCTGAATACGATCTTTATACTGTCTGCCATTGGTGAAAAATAACATCAGATTACACTGATCTTTAAATTCATACGTATTGTAATAAAAAACACTGATATTTTCTTCTTTACAAATAGACGTCAGAGCATGAAGCATATCTCTCTTTGATGATAAAGGAAGATTACAGTCAATCCTGACGGAAAGTACTTCTGCATTGTCTTTTTTAAAGTCTGAGCCTACAATCTGGATAAAATTGTATTTAATATTTGTGAATGTAGTTTCGGCATGATAGATTTTACTGGCCTTTGCTGTAAAAGGAGTACTGAAATCTATTGATATTGCATGCTCGAGAATAAGCAATTCTTCGATTTCCAGAGCAAACTGAAAGCAGTAATCAAACAGATGATAACCTCCTAATGTAATAACCAGCTGATTATCGTCACTACTCAAATGCAGAAATGCTTGTTTGTATTCTGTTTTAAGAGTTTCCAGTTTTAGGATAAAGTCCTTGGGATTATTGACCTTAATTCTGGTGATCAGTTCTGCTGCATTATCAGCATGTCCTCCAATTCCTTCAAAAAATTTGAAAAATTTGAAATGATATAAATTTTCAGGAAATTTAAAATACCAGTATACTCCTAAAATCATAGTAAAATCGCTTGATACATTGTAAAATATCAAAATTAAATAAAATTTCATACTCCAAAACTTTCAAAACCCTTAAATTTGTGACCAATAAAAATTTTACTTGGATGCTTAGGAACATTTCAATTGCGGCAGCTACTTTCTTGTCCGTAGTTACAATCAATGCACAGAAGAACAAAAACACTCAATTGGAAAGGCCAAAACTGGTCGTAGGTCTGGTAGTAGATCAGATGCGTTGGGACTATTTATACCGTTTTTATGGTAAATATGGAAATGACGGTTTTAAAAGACTACTGAATACCGGATATTCTCTGAATAACGTGCACATTCCTTATGTTCCTACGATTACAGCTTTGGGACATACATGTATTTATACGGGATCAGTACCTGCGATCCATGGAATTGCAGGAAACGACTGGACAGATAAAGAAACAGGTAAAGGAGTATATTGTACAGCAGATGAAGCCGTTCAGCCTGTAGGAACAACCAATACCAAAACAGGAAGCCACTCTCCAAAAAAATCTTTGGTCTACCACTGTAACTGATGAATTGAGGCTGGCAACCAATTTCCAGGGAAAAGTAATCGGAGTTTCTTTAAAAGACCGTGCTTCTATCCTTCCAGCAGGACACACGCCCAACGGCGCCTTTTGGTTTGATGACAGTACCGGAAACTTTATTACCAGTACGTGGTATATGAATGATCTGCCTCAATGGGTAAAATCATTCAACTCACAGAATTTACCTGAAAAATTAGTGGCAAACGGATGGAATACTTTGCTTCCAATTAATCAATATACAGAAAGTGCTCCCGATAATTCTCCTTGGGAAGGATTGTTAGGAAGTGCCAAAACACCAACTTTCCCTTACAGCAATTTGCCGCAGGATTATCAGACCAAAAAAGACAACATCCGTTATACACCATTTGGAAATACATTGACCCTGAAATTGGCTGAAGCGTCAGTAGAAGGTGAAAAATTGGGAGGTGACAACATTACTGACTTTTTAGCAATTAACTTAGCTTCTACAGATTATGCCGGACATAAATTCGGTCCGAATTCTATTGAAGTAGAGGACGTTTATATCAGACTTGATCAGGATCTGGCAGAATTCTTCAAATATCTGGATTCAAAAGTTGGAAAAGGGGAGTATACTGTTTTCCTTTCTGCCGACCACGGAGGAGCACATTCTGTAGGTTTCCTTAAAGAGCATAAAATCCCGACCGGTTTCTTTGGAGAAGGAGCTGAAAAAAATATTAACCAAAAGTTAAAAGATAAATTCGGAGCTGATAAACTGATCAATGCTATTGATAACTATCAGATTTATTTTGACAGAAAAGTATTGGCAGACAATAAACTTGAATTGGATGACGTAAGAAACTTTGCCGTAAAAGAATTGGAAAAAGATCCTACCGTTTTATACGCTGTTTCTGTAGATAAAGTGCAGGAATCAAGTATTCCGGAGCCAATCAAACAAAGGATTATCAATGGAATCAACAGACAAAGGAGTGGTGATATTCAATTGATTTCACACGACTCTATGCTGCCTCCATATTCAAAAACAGGAACGACACACAGTGTATGGAATTCTTACGACTCTCATATTCCTTTGATCTTTATGGGATGGGGAGTACAACACGGAGAAAGTAACAAGGCTTATCATATGACAGATATTGCCCCTACTGTTTCTTCTCTGTTAAAGATCCAGTTTCCAAGTGGGAATGTCGGAAACCCGATTACAGAGGTTATCGGTAAATAAATTAAAAAGATGTTTATTTTATAAAGGCTGCCTTCATTATGTGAAGGCAGCCTTTTTTCAGGGGTAATTATTCAGGAATTCTTCCTTTTGCCCAATACATTTAAAAAGCTATCTTTGCAAAAAAATTGGTTTCCAGCATATTGGAATGAAAAGGGAATCGGGTGTAACTCCCGGACTGTCCCCGCAACTGTAAATCGCAATAAAAATTTCTGTAAATAGCCACTGTGTAAAAACGGGAAGGTACAGAAAGCGAAAGTCAGGAGACCTGCCAGTTTTATAACCCAAACATATTGCTTTCGGAGGAAAAGTAAAAGAGTATGAGTATAAAAAGATCTTTAGTACTGCTTTTTTCGTCTTATGGTTGTTTTCTTTTTGCACAAGAGAAAGCTATTGATACAATTTATGTCTTCGACAGTCAGATCAATAAAGTCAGGCTTTTTCATCCTGTAAAGATTATCAATACCGAAGACGCTGAAAAAAATTCAACCAATCTCTCAGAGCTGTTGAGATTCCAGTCTCCTGTTTATATCAAAGAAAATGGCCGTGGGGCTGTTTCTTCACCTTCTTTCAGAGGAACGACTGCGCAGCAGACCGCTTTTGTGTGGAATGGGATTAATATTAATTCTGCTTTTTTAGGGCAGGGCGACATTAATAATATCGCTTTATTGGGATATGATCAGATAGGAATAAAGGCTGGCGGAGGAAGTGTCATATATGGCTCCGGTGCTATTGGCGGAAGTATTCACCTTAATAATAATCTAGATTTTAATAAAGGATTTCACGGTTCTTTATTTTCTGAAGGAGCTTCTTTTAATACATTTAATAATCTGGTTAAAGGTTCTTACAGCAATGAAAAACTAAGCTTTCAGGCTTCCGGAAGTCATTCTGTAAGTGAGAATGATTATCAGGTAGATGTAAAAGACGGAAGGAAATATACCAATAACAACGGAAAATACTATAATACCAATTTTAATATATCAGCTGCTTATAAATTAGCTCCTCATCACCAGATATCCTGGATTACGGAGTTTTTTAACGGCATGCAGCATTATCCGGTTTTCTTTGATACTGAAAAAGGTACCAAGTACGGAACCCAAAATGTGAGAAGTTTAGTTTCCTGGGATTGGAACACGACACGATTTACCAATTCATTCAGGGCTGCATATACGGAAGAAAATTTTCAATATTATGCTAATATTGAAGGCCCGGAAACAAGTGGAGGGGCAGGAAAAAACTATATCCTGAAAAACGATTTCAATTATTTTCTTAGTTCAAAATGGAACTTTAATATTATCGGAGAATACCAGTTGAATAAAGGAAGCGGAGAAGGAACTTCAATGCTGGGGAATGTAAGTAGAAATGCAGGATATGTAGCTGGGTTAATACGTTATTTTGCGGCGAAAGATGTACACTTTGAAGCTGGAATAAGAAAAGATTTTGTCGAGGAAATTAGTTCACTGTTTCTGTTTTCCTTCTCAGGAAAATGGAATGCCACACCATGGTACCATGTAGGATTAAGTGTTTCGAGGAATTTCAAAGCTCCGACATTTAATGATTTATATTGGCAGCCGGGAGGGAATAAAGATTTACAACCTGAAACTTCTTACCAGCTGGAATTAAGAAATCAATTTAAGGTCAAAGGGATTACGCTATCTGTTACCCCTTATTATATGGATATCAGGGATATGATCAGATGGCTTCCTACTTCTGCAGGGTACTACGCAGCTTCAAATACCAATAAAGTAGAATCTTATGGAGTCGAAGCTCAGTTTGAATATGAGAAAAAGTTTGGAAAACACGTTTTGAAAACGAATCTGGGATATTCCTATACAAAATCTACTGATCTTGAAATTCAGAAACAACTGATGTACGTACCTCTACATAAATTTGTAGGTGGTATCGATTATCAGTATGATTTTATAAAAGTGTATGTACAGGGAATGTTTAACGGACTTACTTATACAGATTCCAATGAAATTAAAGATCAGGCTTTAGAATCGTATTTTATAATGAATGCGGGACTTAGAGCAACATTTTTTAAAAATTATAACTTAGGTTTAAAAATAAATAATATTTTTAATAAAACATATTATACTATGCGGTATTATCCATTGCCTGGAAGAAATTATAGTATAAATTTAAACATTAACTTTTAAAATAAATTAATTGCATATGAATATCAGAAAAATTTTACCTCTTGCGTTATTATCAGCACTACTTTTTAGTGTTTCTTGTAGTAACGATATCGATTTAGGAACGGATACCAATCTTCCTACAAGTTATGAAAAAGGCATTCTTATTGCTAATGAAGGAGGCTTCACAACGCCTACAGCAGATGTTTCTTTTTTAAGCAATACATTAGCTTTCGGATATAATAATATCTATACCAACACCAATAAGGAAGAGCTCGGAAAAGTGCTCCAAAGTATAGGTTTAAATGGAGATCGTGCTTATTTGGTTTCTAATATTCCTAATAAGATTGATATTGTTAATCGAACTAATTTTAAAAAAATAACAACAGTTACTGCTAATCTTGATAATGCAAGGTATATTGCTTTTTCAGGAGGTAAATATTATGTTACGAACAATAATTTTACTACAGTTCCTAACGTAAGAAAAGTGAATGTATATAATGTTTCGGATAATGCTTATGTATCCAGCATTAATTTTCCTCGCTATGCAGAAAAAATTGTAGAAGCTGAAGGAAATATTATAGTACAAACGGACGGTGTAGGATATGATTTTAGTACAACACCTGCTACTTCATTCGCAACCGGATATACCATAACGGTAGTAAAACCATCTACCAATACTGCAGAACAGCCTATTGTCCTTCCTAATGTAGGGATTATCAGAGATCTTATTTCTTATAAAGGTGCGGCATATGTGTTAGCTTCTGATAATACAAATTCTTATATTTATAAGATCAACTCGTCAGCAGGAACCTATACAACAACAACTATTACAGGAATTCCTCAGGGGCAAAAGCTTAGAGCTGATGATGATAAATTTTATCTTTTTACCAGTAGTAAAGAGGTATTTAAAATGAACATTGGTTCAACTGTTGTTCCGACAGTACCTCTTTTATCATTATTTGGAAATGTGTACGGATTTGATGTAATTGATGGTAAACTTTATGCTTCAGATGCTAGCTTTACAAGCGACAGTAAAGTGTATGTATATGATACCGCTGGGGGTAATTTATTGAAAAACTTTATAGCCGGAATTGGTACCAACGGTTTCTATAAAAACTAAAAATTGCGCTTCGGCGTATATTATATAAATTTTTATTTTTTCATCATTTGTGTTTTTTCCGGCCGGTTTCTTCGAAACCGGCCGGCTTTGTTTTATACAGATCAAAAAAGGCTGCGGCGGGACAAAGTCCCGCCGCAGCCTTTTTGATATCAATTTTCTTATAATGTTAATCCCAGTTTCTCAGCTTCAGCAATTACAAATTTTGTTGCCTCCTCTTTTTCATTAGGAATTTCGCCTTCCAGAATAGCTTCTTTTACTTTTTCCTTAAGAATACCAATCTCACGACCCGGTTGTAATTTAAACATTTCCATAATTTCTTCACCGGTAATAGGGGGCTGGAAGTTTCTCACCTGATCCTTTTCTTCCACTTCTTTAATCTTGACTGCTACATATTCAAAGTTTCTTTTGAATTTCTCCTGTTTTTTTGAATTTTTTGTAGTAATATCTGCCTTGCAGAGTGTAAACAGGTCTTCAAGATTTTCTCCGGCATCAAACAAAAGTCTTCTCAATGCAGAGTCTGAAGCATCATCAGTAATCAAAGCAATAGGTCTGGATGAAAGCTTTACCATTTTCTGTACATATTTCATATCACTTCCCAACGGTAATTTTAATCTCTGAAAAAGTGTTTTTGTCATTTTTGAACCTAAAAATTCATGTCCGTGGAATGTCCAGCCTGTCCCTTCAACAAACTTTTTGGTAGGAGCTTTTCCGATGTCATGCAGTAACGCAGACCAGCGAAGCCAAAGATTATCTGTATTTTCAGATATATTATCTACAACTTCCAGGGTATGGTAAAAGTTATCTTTGTGAGTTTGTCCTTCCACTTCTTCCACACCTTTCAGCTCTATCAGTTCAGGAATAATCAGCTTTAAAAGACCTGTTTGTTCCATGAGTTTTAATCCTACAGAAGGTTTTTCCGAAAGCATGATTTTATTGAATTCTACCATGATTCTTTCCATAGAAACAATCTTGATTCTTTCTGCTTCCTGTTTGATTGCCTCTAAAGACTTTTCTTCAATTGTGAAGTTCAGTGTAGATGCAAAACGTACTGCTCTCATCATTCTCAAGGGATCGTCAGAATAGGTTTGGGCCGGTTCTAAAGGTGTTCTTAAGATTTCTTTTTCGAGATCTTCAATACCATTGAACGGATCGATCAGTTCACCGAAATTATCCTTATTTAAAGAAATGGCCATTGCATTAATGGTGAAGTCTCTTCTTTTCTGGTCGTCTTCCAGCGTTCCACCTTCCACTTCCGGTTTTCTGCTGTTTTCAGTGTAACTTTCTTTCCTTGCCCCTACGAATTCCAGCTCAAGATCTTTATATTTGATCATTGCCGTTCCATAGGTCTTGAACACAGATACCTTCAGTTTAGGATCAATATCCTTAGCTACATTTTGAGCGAGCTCAATACCACTTTGTTCCGTCACAAAATCTATATCAGTAGAAGCCTTTCTCTTCATCAGAAGATCCCTCACATAACCGCCTACAATATATACAGACTGATTATTTCTTTCTGCAGCTTCAGAAATGATTTTAAAAAGTTTTAAATTTTTATTTTGAGCAAGATTAATTTTCATCGTTTATAATAGTGTCAGTTTCTACCAATGTTGCTCACTAATCATAATGGGCATACATTTTACTAATTTTTCCCTCTTCATCAAAAAACATGACCTCAACAGCATGTTTATCCATAATAGACTTATAAAATAATGCTACTGAATCAACTCCGGCAGTTGAGTGAATCAATTCAAAGTGAAGACCAGGAAATTTTTCCAATGCCTTCCTCCAATACTCACGAACAGCCTCTTTTCCGTGTAATGAACTTTCTTTACCACCGGTAGCCATTGCTATCATCGGGGTTGTGATTTCGATTTCTTCGGAATAATGAGAAAGAATATCGTCCAAATCATGAGAATTCCAGGTATCTACCCACATCTGAGCAAATTTTTGATGATTCATAGCATGTATTTTATGAGGTGAAGTTTTGCAAAGATAAAACTAAAAAAAGAAATCCTGCCGATATGTACAGGCAAGACTCCAAAAATAAATCAGGTAAGACAAAATTTATTACTCCCTGAGGACTTTTATTCTGTTATCAGCCCATATTTTAATCACCGAAGATCCTGAATATTTTGAAACTTTATCTCTGTCTTCTTCCACTGCATAATCGACAAGCTTGATCATTTCCGGAGAAATATCCGAAAATTTCAAAGGACTTTTATCACCGCTGAAATTGGCTGAGGTAGATACCAAAGGTTTATTCAGTTTTGTAATTAATTTTTTACAAAAATCATTTTTTACCAATCTGATTCCTATACTGCCATCCTCAGCAAGCAATTCCTTAGGAAGACCTCGTGGGTTTTCATATACGATAGTTACCGGCTTTTCGCTCAGGTCAATGATTTCCCAGGCCATTTCAGGAACATCTACCAAATCCTGAAGCCTTTTTTCAGACTCTACCAGAATAATCATAGACTTATTCTTTTCCCTTTTTTAATGTCAAAAATTTTATTGACAGCTTCTATATTGGTGGCATCACATCCGATTCCCCAAATCGTATCGGTAGGGTAAAGAATAGTTCCGCCGGATTTTAAAACATCTATAATATGTTCCATAATTGTATTGAATTCAAATCAGTCGATAAAGGTAGAAAATCTAGGTTTTTTAGACAAAAAATTAACCTGTAAATGAAACGGGATGTTGAATTATTTTTTAAGTTTTGGCTAAAGCCAATGGAAGATGTATTTATTGAAAAACGGGCTAAAGCCCGTTCCTGTTGATTTTGATTTGTCTGTTTTATATTAAGATAAATATGGAAATTGTCAATAGAAATGGGCTTTGGCCCATTAACAAATTTATATTTACATCCATCCCAATTTAGATAAATATCTTTCCTCAATAATATTCAGGTGATGATAATTGTGGCCCACGATCAATTTTCCGATTGTTTCTACGGAAACTTCATTTCCGTTGGCGATACCTGTCGTTTGTAAAGCGGAAGGAGTTAGGGTTTCAGCTAAAATCTGAGTAGATTTTCTTACCAGCGTATATTCTTCAATTAAAGATTCTAAAGTTCTTTCGTGAGCGAATGACTTTTCAGCATATTCATTTTCATCAAATCCAGGAAGATTATTTTTATCACCTCTTGCAAAAGCGAGCATTCTGTATTGAAAGACTCTTTCACAGTCTGATAAATGAAGCAAAAGTTCTTTCAGGGTCCATTTTCCTTCAGCGTAGGCGAAACGGGATTGTTCCTCTGTGAGATTAGAATAGATTCCGATTGTTTTTTCTCCGGAAATTTTTAATTCTTTCAACCAATCTCCTGACGGAATCTGATCTAAATATCTTTGAACGTATTTTTGAAAATCTGACATATTGTTTTGAGTTATAAGTTAGTAATTTTTGATGTGCTTCTATGAATTGCTCCATTCATAAAAATTCACGGAATCATAAAGTTCAAATCCGCAAGCCGGATACAATTGATTTCCGATATCATTGCCTTTTCCTGTTTCCAATAAAATTCCGCAGGCTTTGGAAGATCGACACAGGTCTTTTGATTCTTCAATGAGTGCTTTGGAAAACCCTTTTCCACGGTGCTTTTCGTTGACATATAAATCATTAAGCAACCAGTATCGCTGCATTCTGGTGGAAGAAAAAATAGGGTAGAGCTGTACAAATCCAGTTAACATACCATCTTCTTCGGCAACGAAAATTTCAGAATCTTTGTTTTCCAGTCTTTCCTGAAGAAAATGAGTAGCGGCAGGGATATCAGAGTCTTTATGATAAAATATTCTATACTGATCGAAGAGTTCTGCAAGTTTTGGCAAATCGGAAATGATTGCTTTTCGTATATCTCTCATAATAAGATAGTGTTTTGGTGTAAAATAAAATGAGAAGGAATATTTTTATTAAATCCCTTCTCATTATTTTATTTTGTTTAAGAAAAAGCTTTCTCTAAATCTGCAATAAGATCTTCTGCATCTTCAATTCCAACGCTTAAACGAACAAGGTCATCTGTAATTCCCAGTTCAGCACGTTTTTCTGCCGGAATAGAAGCGTGGGTCATCAATGCAGGATGATTGGCCAATGATTCCACACCTCCCAGAGATTCAGCAAGTGTGAATACTCTTACTTTTTCCAGAAACTTGATGGCATCTTCTTTTTTTCCGGATTTGAAAGTGAATGACACCATTCCTCCTGATTCCTTCATTTGAGATTTAGCCAGCTCATACTGAGGGTGAGATTCCAATCCCGGATAAATGACTTTATCAACGGCCGGATGGGTTTCAAGATATTTTGCAACCGCAAGACCGTTGTCAGAATGTCTCTGCATTCTTAACGCCAATGTTTTGATTCCTCTCAATACAAGGTAAGAATCGTGTGGTCCTAAAATACCACCACTTGCAAATTGAATAAAGTGAAGTTTTTCACCTAATTCGGCATCTTTAGCAATAAGAGCTCCTGCAATAACGTCAGAGTGACCTCCGAGGTATTTTGTTGCAGAGTGCATTACGATATCAGCTCTCAGATCAATAGGTCTCTGGATATAAGGCGTGGCAAAAGTGTTGTCTACCGCAACTAAAATATCCTTTCCTTTAGCAATGTCTACTACTGCCTTGATATCTACCAATTTCATCAACGGATTGGTTGGAGTTTCCACCCAGATCAGTTTTGTTTTGTCAGTAATAACGTCAGCAATTTTAGAAACATCATCAAAATTCACGAATGTAAATTTCAACTGATATTTTTCGAAAAGTCTGGTAAACATTCTGTAGGTACCACCATAAAGGTCATCCACAGCAATTACCTCATCACCTGGATTCAACAATTTCAGAACACAGTCAATTGCTGCAAGACCTGAACCGAAAGCCAAACCTCTCGCTCCGTTTTCAATACTTGCCAAAGAGTCTTCCAATGCCTGTCTTGTAGGGTTGGCAGCTCTTGAATATTCATATCCGGAATGTACTCCGGGACTTTTTTGTGCAAATGTAGAGGTTAGAAATACAGGAACATTTACAGAACCTGTTGCAGACTCATGATGCTGCCCTCCGTGAATTACTTTTGTATTAAAATTCATAATATTTTATAATTTACCAATCTAATAATGTACCAATTTACCAATATTTCAGCATTGTTTTATCAGTAAACTGATCCATTTTTATATTTTTATTTTATGGCTGATTTCACCGCAAACTCTTCTGCAATTTCTTCCATCCACTGTGCCACATCTTCCTCACCTGTTGCTCTCTGGTAAGTGTTTCCTAAAGAGATTAAGATCTGGTGGATAAACATCTTCATCTGATCCACGGGCATTTCTTTTGTCCAAAGATCGATTCGTAAAGCTTCTTTTGTTTTATCATCCCATACAGAGATCATTGTCGCTTTTGTTTCTTCCTTTTCAATACCACCGTCCTGAGCATTCCATGTGATGTTTTCAGGAACGTGGTTTTCATCCAGCTCTACATCTATCGTAATCTGAGTTTTTCTCATATCAATTTAAAATTTTCAGCAAAGTTAATACTTCTTGAGCTTATCTAAAATTTCTACGAAATTATCTTCATCAGGAAATGGTGTATTAAAGTTAAAAATTTTACCTTCAGGATCAACAATAATAAATCTTGGGATAGACTGTATTTTGTATTTATTCATAAACTGCTCTGCATTAATAAGCCAGAACTGTGGTATGTTAGACGTTTTTGTTTTTAAATAATTTGTCCATTTGGATTGTTCTTCGTCCAGACTGATAGAAATAAACTGAATATTATCATAATGTCTGTATTGGTAACTTCTCGACTCAAATATAGGGCGAATCTGTTTACACGGGCCACACCAGGTTGCCCAGAAGTCTATTATCACATATTTGCCTTTATATTTTGAAAGTTTTTGGGTAATCCCTTTATCATTAAGAAGAGCAATATCCGGAAATACAGACCCCTTCTGAGACCTATTGATTTCGTCAAGTTTTGAGTAGAGAGCTTTTTTGTAATCAATATTACTTACTTTACCGATTTCAGCATTAAAAAGTTTGTTTCTTGCAATGCTGTCCGTTTGTAGTTCTATGGATTTTGTTAAATGTTTTGATAGCAGCTGATCTTTTGAAAGTCCTTTTGGCATATGATCAATTTTCACAAAAAGAATACTATCCGGATTGGAAACCTGTTCTTTATCAGACAAAAGCAGATCCAGTTTATATTGCAGATATTTATCATTCTTGCTTACAAGTTTACCCGGCTTCTGAATATTTTCATTAAGCTCTTTTAAAAAGGAGCGGGTGGTGCAAACTTGGTATCTGTCAGAGAAGTCATTTTTATGTAATTATTAATCTCATTCAGATACTCTATGGCCATGAGTTGTCTTCTGTATTGTTTATAGTCCTCTGAAAGGGCGTTATTTTCCGGGTCAGCAAATATATTGAGAATTCTTTTGTTTTCTTTCCAGTCGGATTCTGCCACATCATAAAATTTTGTGGGATCATTACTGTAATTTTGTTTCTCCAGTGCATATTGAAATTCATACCCAAAAGAATTTTCACTGTTTTTATACACCTGATCAGCTTTCCTGTTTGATTGTACATAAGATACAATCTGGGTTGTATTAAGCTTGATATCGAAATTAAACCAATCACCACTGGCCATAATGAAATGTATTTTTTTATTTCCGATTTCCAGGATATATTCATCAAGAGGGAGTGCTTGTGTGGTCAACCAGCTGAATGTGTTATTTTTAACAATGGCTGCACCGATTTTCTTGTGAAAATCTTTGGAATAAATTCGTACAGAATCTATTTTGAGATCAGTTTCCAGCTTTCCTTTGATAACAACTCCGGTACCATCGCTGCGATATGATGTGGGCTTTTGGAAAATATAAAGCAATCCGGAGCCAATAATTAAGGCAGCAGCGGAGATAAAAATCTGCTTTTTATTTTTAAGGAATGCATTTTTAAATCCTTTTTTACTGTACCAGAAATAGCCAAGAACAAGAAATATGACCATCCAGAAAAGGCTCATGTATTCAGAATGAGAAATAAAACTGTTGAGATTTTTTATTTCCGGGGCATTCCAAAACGTATACAGAGAACTATATGGATTAAAAAAGTAGGCCTGTTTTTGTACAAGGGAGGTAATATTTGAAGCCAATCCCAGCGAGCCAATAAGAAATGACCAGATAAAGCCTTGAAAAGCAATTGAAACACATAGTTGAAGGGCAGCAATTCCTAAAATGGTGATCAGAATTCTGATAAAGGTCTTAATCATCCATACGATATCAAAGGTCATAAGTTTGGCTGGATCAGGATGTATATAATAATCTGCAACGGCTAAAATAATATTGAATCCAAAATAAGAAACAATACATATAAAACATAAGAATATGAGAATAATATATTTTGACAGATACAATTGAAATTTGCTCACAGGTTGTGTTTCCATCAGCTGCCAACCGTTATTTTTATGATCCGTTTGTGCTATTCTGTTGGCTGTAATAATGACAAATAACAGTACAATAAAAAATGTAAAATACTTGATGGCATCTCCACCGATAGCATCTTCAAATATTGAATACTTAAGTGTCCCTTCTATAACGAGACTTTTTTTGAAAAACCCAGGAACGAAGCTCAGAAAAGGGATTAGAGTTCCAAGGACAATGGCAATATAGGTCAATCCCAACCCTTTTGTTTTTAGCCATTCTGTACCGATGGCGGTTAATAATTTTTTCATCTGTGTTTAGTTTTTTGTTATTTCCATAAACCAGTCCTCAAGACCCGCATTATTTTTTACCTCAAAGATTTCGGCTTGAGCCAAAACCAGCTTTTTGATAAGAGCTGCAATATTTTCTTTAGACTCTGCAGTGATTTCTATGGTGTGGTCATTGATAATTTTAGGAGAATAATTCTCAGGAACTTCATCAATAAACCGAGTTGCATTTATGATTCCAATTCGGATATGGTTGTATCTGTAGAGTTCGTTAAGATCTTGTATACTTCCTGTAAAGCGAATCTCACCATGAGAAATAATAGCAAGATGAGTGATCATTTTTTCAATTTCCTGAAGCAGATGGCTTGATATAAAAATAGTAACTCCTTCTTCTTTGTTAAGTTTGATGAGTAATTCCCTCATCTCCAGCATTCCGTTAGGATCCAGCCCGTTTACAGGTTCATCAAGAATAAGCAGATCAGGTTTCCCAAGGAGAGTCATGGCAATAGAGAGCCTTTGCTTCATTCCCAGGGAATACTTTTTCATTTTCATTTTTCTGCTTTCCCAAAGCCCCACAAGATGTAGAACTCTTTCACATTCAGACCCGGGTAAATTTCGAAGTCTGGAAATAATGACAAGGTTATCCCAGCCGGAAAGATGGTCGTAGAATGCTGCTGTATCAATCAGGCTACCGATTTTCTGAAAGCCTTCCGGGTACAGATCTGATAAATCTTTTTCAAAAATCTGAATAGAATTTTGGTCGTCGGGAATACTGCCGATCAGCATTTTCATAGTTGTGGATTTTCCCGCTCCGTTAGCTCCCAGAAAACCAAAAATACTTCCTTTGGGAACCGAAAGATCTATATTTTTCAGGATGAGCTTGTCCCTCGTAAATCCGTAATTTAAATTCCGAATACTAATTAAATTTTCCATGTGCATGTTGATTTGTGTTGAAAATAAAAAAGACCCTTTGCAATACAAAAGGTCTTTTATAGGTATGTGATGTTCTCTACTTTGTTACAGGTTTATATCCGGATTGGTTAAAGATGCTGGTCGCATCCATTTTCAGAAAATCAGTTAATTTCGTCTCAGGTTTTTCTTTCAAGTAGGCTTTGCAGATTTGCCATCCTGTGAAAATCCCTATTTGTGGGGAAGATTCATTATCAATTTCTGTATAAAACTTTGAAAAAGGTCCCGGAGAAATAAAACGCTCACCCAATCTTGGGTCATCTCCGAAAATCAAATTGCTTTCTACGAAATAGTTCCAGATGTTGGCCTCATTGGCTTTAGCCCAATCATATTGCTTTTGGGTATAATTTATTTTAAGATAATCCGGAAAGTCAGGAAGGAAAGCATCCTGTAAAACCATCACCTTACCGTTGAGAATGATCTGATCAATAAATTTCTGGTGATCTGGAGATTCTGTAACGATGTTTTCCGCAAAAAGCTGCGACACTTTCGGAACAATATTCTGAGGATTCATAGATTTCTGAAAATAAAGCTCCAGTCCTTTGTAATGAGGATTACCATCTCCCATGAAACCTGTAATGTCTATAAACAAGAAGTTTCCTTTCCGGTCATAAATGATCGGGTCCTGTACCATCTGTAAAGCAGACGAAAAAAGATAAACTTTCGGACTCTTAAACTGAGGAAAATAATATTTAACATGTGAAAACAGCTCCTGAAGCTCTGTTTGTAATTTAGCCTGATCTATTTTTCCGATGGCTTCCTTATAGATTTTTATTTCTTCATCATCCGTTCTTCTTTTTCCGAAATCTTCATCAGAAACGGTGCCCTGAAACCATGGAAACTTAGATTTAAATTGTTCTAACGGAATCCCCGGATTGTAAAATTCTTTAGAAATATCCGTGATTTTAATTTTTTCGACAGGTTCTTTTATTTCCACTTTCCATTGATCTCCGGACTCTTTTTTACAGGAATCAAGTCCCAGAATTAAAACAGAAGAAAGCGCAATATATCTAAAAATCTTCATTATTTTTACAAGGAATTTAAGTTTACAAAAGTAAGGATTAAATGGACATATCATGATGAAAATTAAAATATTTACAACCCTTGCCCTTATTGCCGGATCTTCCTTTTTTTATAGTCAAAAGCTTGAGTTTAAGGACAAGAATTTTGAGAAAGCAGTGTTGGCAAATTTTGACCTTAATAAAAATGGAATCATGGAACCTGTAGAAACCGGAATGATAACCAATTTATTTCTGGTACAGAAAGGTATTACTTCCGCTGATGATTTACGGCATTTTAAAAACGTTAAAATGGCCGTACTCGATGATAATACTATTCCTGATATAAGGATTGCGAATTTCGATAAACTGGAATTGTTTTCATGTACAGGATGCAGACTCACTTCATTCACCGCAGAAAATTTAAAAAACCTGGGATCATTATATTTAGATAATAATCTTATGCAGGCTATTTCAATGAAAGGAACACCAAAAGTTGAACAATTAACATTATCTTTAAATCAGTTAGAAACTATTGATATTACTACACTCAAAAACCTGAAAAAGCTTAATATTGAACATAATAAAATTCAGATAATAGATATCTCAGCCAATACAGCCTTACAAACAATAAATGTAGGAGGAAATAATATGAAAGAATCAGATATTAAAAAAGACACAAAAACGGATGTGACAATTTTTGGAACTAAGGAATAAAAAATACGATGATAATAGAAACAGAAAGATTGATTTTAAGAAAACTTGAGGAGACCGATTGTGAAAGAATGTTTCTGATGGATTCCGATCCTGAGGTCATGAAATATCTTGGTAAGCCCGTGACAAGTCTTGAAGAATCAAAAGAAGCCATCAAAATGATTCAGAAGCAATACGACGAAAACGGAGTAGGAAGACTAGCTGTAATCGAAAAAGAAAGTGGCCTGATGATAGGGTGGAGCGGCCTGAAATTATTAAAACAACCCATCAACGGGCATGTGAACACTCTGGATCTCGGCTATCGTTTTATCCCTGAGTTCTGGGGTAAAGGATATGCCATGGAAACTGCACGGGCTGCTCTTGAGTACGGTTTTAACGAATTGGGTGCCGATACTATTTATGCTTATGCAGATGCCGGAAATACAGGTTCCAACCATATATTGAGAAAGCTTGGCTTTGAAAATACAGGAGAGTTTGAAGATTCGGGAATACCTTGTCTCTGGTACGAACTGAAACGTGAAAAATATATTGCATAGACCATGAGGATCAGACAGGAAGAAGAAAATGATCACGAAAGCGTGTTTCAACTTATAGAAGAAGCATTCAGAAATATGGAGCATAGTGACCATCAGGAACAGTTTTTGGTAGAAAAATTAAGAGTTTCCGATGCATTCATTCCAGAATTATCATTGGTAATGGAGGATGATGACGGAGAAATTGCGGGTCATATTCTGTTTACAAAAATCAGGATTGAAAATGCTTCAGAATCTTTTGAATCACTGGCATTAGCTCCCGTATCGGTTAAGCCGGACTTTCAGAATCAGGGAATCGGAAGCCAGCTTATCCTTCATGGACACCATATAGCCAGGGAATTAGGATATCAATCGGTGATCCTTCTTGGGCACGAAAAATATTATCCGAAGTTTGGTTACGAAAAAACAAGTAATTTTGGGATTTCTTTTCCGTTTGAAATTCCCGAAGAAAATGGAATGGCTATAGAGCTGGTAAAAGACGGACTAAAAAATGTAAAAGGGGTGGTGAAATACCCTAAAGAATTTGGTATAGATTAAAAATATAAATAATGCAGACACAAAAAGTAATAGATCATATTGTAGACTGGTTAAAAGAGTATGCAACAAAAGCCAGAGTTAACGGTTATGTAATAGGCGTTTCAGGAGGTGTAGATTCAGGAGTGGTTTCCACATTGGCGGCCATGACAGGATTGAAAACCCTGCTCATTGAAATGCCGATCCGTCAGAAAGCCGATCAGGTAGACCGAGCGAAAGACCATATGAATGATCTTAAATCAAAATTTTCCAATGTTGAAATCATGTCTGTAGATCTTACACCTGCTTTCGAGGAACTGTATAAAACATTTAATGTGCAGGATGATCTGTATCCCAACGAAAAACTGGCTTTTGCCAATACAAGATCCCGTTTAAGAATGCTTACGCTGTACTACTATGGCCAGCTGAACGGTCTTTTGGTATGTGGCACAGGAAATAAAGTAGAAGATTTCGGAATCGGTTTCTATACAAAATATGGAGACGGTGGAGTAGATGTTTCTCCAATTGCAGACCTTTATAAAACTGAAGTGTATACCCTGGCGAAAGGATTGAACCTTATCAAAAGTATTCAGGAAGCTATTCCTACAGACGGACTTTGGGATGTAGACAGAACTGATGAACAGCAGATCGGAGCCACGTATCCTGAACTTGAAAAGATTCAGAAAGAATACGGAACCAAAACAGCTGACGACTATGAAGGCAGAGATAAAGAAGTATTCCTGATCTTTGACAGAATGCATAAAGCCGCAAAACACAAAATGGAACCTATTCCGATTTGTGATATTCCTGAAGAATGGAGAAACTAGGTTAAATTGTTATATTAATAAAAATACTATGAATGGTAAAATAAGAGCCGTATTCTTCATCTGTTTAGGACTTCTTTTCGGGATGTCAGTGATGTATATTTACAAGAATTTTATTGACAAAGGAGATGCAAACATAGCAAAAACAGAAAATGTAAGCTACGGAAGTACTTCTGCAGAAAATCAATTGAATGTCGGAAATACAGCAAGTCAAGATCCCATTGAAAAACTGACGGAAGAAAGAACCGTTATCAGTTATGTTAAACAAAATCACAGATTACCGGACTATTATATCACAAAAAATGAAGCCAGGAAACAAGGCTGGAATCCTTCAAAAGGAAATCTTTGCGATGTACTCCCGGGAAAAGCTATTGGAGGAGATAAATTTGGTAACCGTGAAGGAAGGTTACCGGATGGAGAAAAGTACTTTGAAGCGGATGTGAATTACCATTGCGGCAACAGGCAGGCAGACAGAATTATTTTTACCAGAAGCGGAGACGTTTATCTTACCAAAAATCATTATAAGAGTTTTGATAAACAATAATGTCATTGCGTTCGTCACAAAGCCGATATTCCTGATAAGTTATTTTAAATAGTTAATTTTGAAAAATTATAGTTTTTATCTTCTTATGGTTTTTCTTCTGATGATTTCATGTAAAGAGAAACATAAAACAGTGAAGATTGAGCAAAAACAGTTCATAACTATACTTATTCAACCTTTTAAGGATGTCAGTTCTCAAAGTTTGTTAACGGTTACAGAAGGTATTAAAAAAGTTTACCCAAATGTACAGGTTCTTGAGGCTATAGATTTTCCTAAGAATACTTATTATAAAGAGAGAAATAGATACAGGGCTGATTCAATCATTAAATTTTTGAATAAAAGAACAAAAGATGGATTTGTTACGATTGGTTTAACCTCAAAAGATATAAGTGCAACCAGAGGGAAAATAAAAGATTTTGGAATTATGGGATTAGGGTATAGACCTGGAAAAGCCTGTGTAGCATCCAAATTCAGACTCAGTAAAGAGAATGCGAATGAACAATTTTATAAAATAGCCATCCATGAGCTTGGACATACACAAGGGCTGCCACATTGCCCTAGGAAGATGTGCTTTATGAGAGATGCAGAAGGTAAAAATCCTACCAATGAGGAGACCGATTTTTGCAATACATGCAAAGCTTTTTTAATAGATAAAAATTGGAAATTTAATTAGATATGAAGACAATATATATAGATTTTACAGACATAGGCGATTACGAAGATTTTTACGCCCAGCTAAAGGAAAAAATAAAACTTTCTGAACATTTTGGGGATAATCTTGATGCACTTTTTGATACCATTACGGGAGATCTCGAGATGCCGCTTCACCTTGAGTTTGTTAATATGACAGTAGATCAGTTGGAAATTTTTGAAGACTTGTTGACTACGCTGGAAGATGCGGAGGAAGAAGTAGAAGATTTCACTTTCAGTTACTATCTGGAGCAATATGAAGATGAGGACGAAGAGGAAACAGAAGATTAACTGATGATATAAAAAAGTAATAAGGTTGTTTTAGAAATAAGACAGCCTATTTTATGTGGTGCACATTGGTTATCCTTTTTTTAGTCAGTAAAGTCGGTTTTTTTTATTTTCTCGCAGATTTGGGAGATTCCGTAAATAGAAAGTATCGGGAGTTTTTATTGGTTTACCACTCATGCACGAATAAAATCATTCGTGAATGAGTGGCTATAAAAATTCTTACGAAAACCTTTGATTTTATTGTGTTGTAAAAGGGTTTGTTATTTATTAAATCTTTGCATTTTTTTCAACACCAATAAAAAACCTGTAGCATTCATTACTACAGGTTGTAAACTAAATATTATCAATACGATTTTTAAGATCTTTAGCTGATCCCATATCAAAACAAAAATTCTGTGGTTAATATAAAGCCACTAGTTATTTGTTCATAAAATTTACTTTCTTATTTTTTACAAAAAGGTAGAGTCAAAGTAAAAAGGTAACAAATCCTTCACGGCATGAACCTTCACTACTTCTTCATTCATGCTGGAGAAATAAAGGTCTATATTTTCGTTCTGTTTGGTTTCGTATTCTATAAGGCTTTGACGGCAAGCTCCACATGGAGGAATCGGAGGGTTGCTTTCATGGAATTCTTTCGGGCCACCCACGACGAAAATCTTTTCTATTTTCACATTAGGAAAATTCGCTGCCACCCAGAAAAGGGTAGTTCTCTCAGCACAAAGACCGGACGGATACGCCGCATTTTCCTGATTATTCCCGGAATAGATTTCTCCGTTTTCCAGCAAAACAGAACATCCCACCAGAAACTGAGAATACGGAGCATAGGCCATCTCACGAGCTTCTTTGGCTCTTTCAAATAATTTTTTCTCTATATCGCTCAGTTCGCTGCTATTTTTAAAGTATTCGTAACTGATCTGTATGTCTTTTTCATATATTGTCGACTAAAAAAGGGGGGTAAAATTACTTCTTTTTAATGAGGTGGGCAATATTTATTCTTCTTCCCGCAAATTCTAATTTTTAAAATAATAAAAATGCTATATACACCAATAAAATTCAGAAATATTGAGCTCAAAAACCGATGGGTAATGTCTCCAATGTGCATGTATTCATGTGAAAACGGGATGGCCAATGACTTTCATTTTGTACACTACGGAAGCAGGGCACAGGGAGGAACAGGTCTGATCGTGGTAGAAGCAACAGGCGTAGAACCCAAAGGGAGGATTACCAATCACTGCATGGGAATCTGGAATGATCAACAGGCTGAAAAACTACAACGAATTGCCAACTTCGTGCATGAAAATTCTGAAAGTAAAATAGGCATTCAGTTAGCTCATGCAGGAAGAAAAGGATCTACCTGGAATAATAAACAGATTTCAGTAGAAGAAGGTTGGGAAACCGTTGCACCCAGTTCCATTCCATATCATCCTTCGGAAAGAATTCCGCATGCTTTGACTACCGGTGAGGTAAAAGAACAGGTTCAGAATTTTAAAGAAGCGGCCAAAAGAGCAGTTAAAGCAGGATTTGATGTCATTGAAATTCATGGAGCACATGGTTATCTGATTCACCAGTTTCTGTCACCGCTTTCCAATATCAGAACGGATGAGTACGGAGGAAGTTTTGAAAACAGAATCAGGTTTTTAATCGAAATCGTAGATGCCGTTAATGAAGTATTAAACGAAAATACCGCACTTTTTGTACGTATTTCCGGAACGGAATATGCCGAAAACGGATGGGATATCGAAAGCAGCGTGGCTCTGGCAAAAGTGCTTAAAGAGCATGGTGTTGATCTGGTAGATGTTTCCAGTGGTGGAAATATCCATGGAGCGAAGATTTCTGTTTTTGACGGGTATCAGGTTCCTTTTTCGTCTCAGGTAAAAAACGAAGCTTCTGTGAAAACAGGCGCCGTAGGTCTTATCACAGAGATTGATCAGGCGGAGAAAATTCTTCAAAACGGAGATGCAGATCTTATTTTTATTGCCAGAGAGATTTTAAGAAATCCCTATATCGCCGTTCAGGGATCGTTTGAAATGAATGAAGACTGCTTCTTCCCTCATCAATACACCAGAGCAAAGATTTCAACGTAATATCAAATCATCCCAACATTTCCGAAAAATGAATATTGATGACTTCATGCTGACTTGTCCCAGTAAAAGATTTCTGGGCGTAGAATGTCCCGGATGCGGTGCGCAGAGAGCTGTTGTTCTCGTATTTGAAGGGGAATTTTCAGAAGCGTTTCAGATGTATCCGGCAGTATATACCATATTGTTGTTTTTATTTATTCTTGGGATAAGTTTTATAGACAGGAAAAGAAAATATGGACCTGTACTGATGGCCCTGCTTATCATCAATCTTACGATCATTATAGGATCATATGTGTATAAACATGTTTTTTTACAGACCTGATAAAGAAACCTGTCGGTTATGATTTTTATAATAATATCCGATATTTGAAAGTCGTAGAATTACTACAATTTCTGAAACTCTTGCTCGAAAATTTTTCAGTTTAGAACATGAAGTCTATCTTTGTTTATATTAAACCTTATAGGGACAATATATAGTAAAGAATAAAATGTAAGAATATGGCAGGAAATTCAAGAGGAATCTTAAAATTCAATGGAGGTGAGGGACAAAAATTATTAAAGCTTAATTACAGTGTATCAAGAGCTACAGATGTTTCAGGACGTGTAGCCTCTGATCCGTCAAACGCACTGATTAAAGTAACCATCGAAGCAACAGAAAAATCTGATGTTTTGGAAAGCTTACTAAACAGCAAATACAAGCCTACAACAGGAGAAATCAATTTCAACAAATCTCACGAAGAAGGTACATTGATCACTTTAAAATGGGAAAACGGGTACGTTATCCAGCATGAAGTAGATTTTGATGCATTAGACAGCAATAATATGCTGATCAGCTTTGTAGTAAGTGCAGAAAGCATTAGTTACGGAAACTCATTCTATGAAGGACTTTGGCCAATGAGCTAGGTCTTTCATTCCAAGATATTAAAAGACTGTCCTTACAAGACGGTCTTTTTTTACCTGTTGGAAAGTCATTATCTGCCGGATTTTTATTCGTTTAAAATTCTTCAAAAAATTAAAAACCTAACAAATCACTACACAATATGTCAATCATGCCTGGGAATCAAGCGGGGACTTTCCGTCCGACGCAAAATGCAGACGGTATATCTGAAAATCATCATACAGGAATCAACCGATTGGTAAAACTCTCTCTTGTAATAGAGGGAAAGATGATCAAATATTACAAACACTTTAAACTTAAGCAAAGTACAAAACGCCATCATGAGTTTACGCTCACCTTGGCACATGATACCTTGGGAGAAAGGCAAACCCATTCATTGGAAGATGCTAATAAATTTCTTGGAAAACGTCTCACAGCCATTATTTCTTATAAAGATGTCGACAACAGTCCGGAAAGGACTTTTGTGGGAGTCATTACAGGTGTCGGATTCAGTCAGGAAAAAATGAGCCTGGGAAATATCGTACTCACCGGAAGCAGCCCCACCATCCTTCTTGACGGAGCTCCGCATATTCAGAGCTTTGGGGGAAATCAGCCCGTCAACATGGGAATTATTGCAGAAGAAGTCATCAAACAAGGAATAGATAAGAACCGTTTTGACGTAAGAGTTGATGCTAATAATTTTTCACAGATCATCTACAGCAGCCAGTATGATGAAACGCATTATAATTATCTGGCAAGAATGGCGGAAGCATACGGAGAACAGTTTTATTATGATGGCGAAGTAGTACATTTCGGAAAACTCCCTCCCCAGAACAAACCCATCATCTTAACCTACGGAAGCAGTGCCAATGATATCAAGGTTGAATTAAAAGCAGTGCATACCAGACCACAATTTTACGGTTACAACAGTCATAAAAATGAAAAACTAACTTCCGGATCAACACCCATCAAACATGTGGGGGATCTTGCGAAGACAGCTTACAGCCATAACGATTCTATTTATAAGACACCGGCATTACAGGTTGCTCCTATAAAAGCTTCTACTCATCTTGACGTAGAATATTCACAGAAAAGTGCTTCAGGAAGTGAAGCGGTAAATGTTTTTTCCGTTTCAGGAAATACAACCGTTCCTTTTCTGCACCCGGGTTGTGTCGTAGATATGCAGATGCGTAAACCGGATTCCAATGAGACTTCTTATTTTACCAGAATCATGATTACGGAGTCGGAACATGAAATTGATACCATAGGCCATTATCACGGAAGCTTTGTCGGAATTGCTGCAGATACAGGCTTCCTTCCCAGACCAGAATATACCGTTCCTAAAGCCGAGCCGCAGACGGCAACCGTAATTTCAAATACAGACCCTGAAAAGCAGGGAAGGATTCAGGTAAGATTTGACTGGCAAACTAATGATACCACTCATTTTATCAGGATGATGAGCCCCGATGCGGGGGTACAGACCAGATTACCCAAAACAGAGGATATGTGGCTATTCCTGAAGTAGGAGATCAGGTCATGGTAAACTTCGTGCACAGCCATCCCGACAGACCTTTTGTCATGGGAGGAATGTTCCATGGAGGAGTTGCTTTGGGAGGTGGCATCAATAACCATTTAAAATCGATACAAACCAGAAGCGGAATCAGGATTTTAATGAATGATGAAGAAGGAAGTGTGAAAATTCTTGACCCAAGCGGAAACGTATACTTCATGGATGGTAAAGGAAATATTGATATGAAGGCCCCGAAGAATTTTACATTGAATGCCGGAGAAAATATCAATATTACAGCCGGAAAAGAAATTTCAATCGGAGCCGGAAACAGTATTACGAGCAATGCTAATGATGATATTATTTCTGTAGCAGGACAGGATATTGTACAAACCGCTTCCGGTGATATCAGGGAATCTTCGGATACCAGAACCGAAATGGTAGAAAAAGAATTCAAAAGACAATCCGAAACCTCTCATGAAATTGCAGGAGAAATATCCATGTTCAGCGAGCTGGAAAATATGACCATGCAGAGCGGAAAAATCGTAGAATTCAACAGTGCTGAAAAATCAAAATTGTTCTAAAATGGCCATTAGAAAAACCGCAACCAATATCCGGGTCACCGTGAAAGACTCTTATCATTTAAATGTAGGAAAAAAGGTAGAAAAGATTGCCCAAAAGATAAATGTGGAAGCACAGCGGGAAAATCTTATTTTGTCCAGCAATAAAAAAATAATGTCTCATGGGAATAAATAAATTGAAAACTTTCATTCTTTTCATTGTATGCAGTTTCTCATTAATCACATGTCAAAATAAAAAAATGGAAGAAAAATATATATGGACAGGAACCTTGTCAGCACCCAATGAATACCCGATGCAGGCTTATTACGGAGAGCTGATCGCTGATGATTATCAGTTTCCGTTTTCTGATATCTGGGGAATTACAGGCGGAGGATGGGGAGAACCCGGAAAACATATGGGGGGCACAGATCATCCCGTCAAAGTTCCCCGTACCTTGGAATTTACCTGGTATTCTCTGGCAGAAAATAAATTTTATGCAGGACATTGGGAGTTGGACACCCAAAAAATTACCCGATTGTTTAATGAAGGATTCAGCCAGACCTATTTTGATTCCTTAAAAAAAGGAACATATGACACCTTTGTCATTGGCTTAGGACCAAAAGGGAAATTGATACTTTGGTTATATGGAGACGGACATCAGGTTGAGGTAGGACATTTTCAGGGCAAAGAAATACAAATTACACAAGCAGAAGCTTACGATAAATTTAAATATGTATTTGAACCCAACTACAGAGAAGATATCCTGAACGACCCTGGAATCGTAAAACCCATCGTTACTCAAAAGATAAAAGACGAAGGCTACCCGAACCCTGATTTATATGAAAATTTCAGAGAAAAATTAAACTGGAGACCCAAGCTTATCTTGCCTGCAGGAAGTACTCTTGAAAAAAGGAATTTTTATATGGCCAACGGTGAACGTGAAAGTACGCTGCAGGATCAGCCGGCTACTGCTTTACCGTATGCCAAAAGAGCTGTGCCGTATCTTTTCTATTTCGAATGGAAAAATAAAGACGGAAAACAGGAAAGCTCACAGATTGTATGTACAGGGAATTCACAATATATAAAAGAGGCCAATAAAGTATACAACGGAACTTTTCTTCCTCTGGATTTTGAAAAAACCGATATGTATAAAATATTTGGAGGATTAGATAAAGAAGCTTCTGCAGATATAGTTATTGATATAAGCAGTGGAAATACTGCAGAGATTTATATCGAGCAAAACGGTAAAAAATATCCGGTGACACAGACCGATAAATACGTAAAGCAAAACAAATAGAAACCTATGTCAAATGTAGTTTTTGGAAATTATACTCCCGAAAACATAGAAGATGATTCTATAGATGCTGTACTGGGAGTTTTCTTTGATGGAACGCTCAACAATAAAGCCAATACCAAAGAGCGGGAAAATAATACGGAAGTTTATAAAAAATACGGGATTAAAACCTGGTCCAAAAAGCTGATAAGCGAGAAAAAAGACACCAGTTATGATAATGGCTGGAGCAATGTTGCTCGTATGTCGGAAGCCTGCAATGCTGATTATGGAATTTATATCGAAGGAATAGGAACCGATGACCGTAAAGATGATGAAAATAGCGGCTTTGCTTTTGGGAGCGGAGACACAGGAATCCGTGGGAAAGTGAGAAAAGGCTGTGAAGAAACAGTCAAAAGATTAAAGGAAAAACTCGGCAATAAAAAGAAAGTTGCCGTCTTAACATTGGATGTCTTTGGATTCAGCAGAGGAGCGGCGGCAGCCCGTAACTTTGTATATGAAATTAATAAAAGAAAGTACGCCGCAAACAAGAAAACCTATACCAAAAGAAAAGTAAGCGTTACCTTTTACAGTGATGATGACGGAAAAGAAGTGCCTATTACCCAACTGCCGCCAAGAGGACATCTTGGATTAAAATTAATGGAGGCAGGTATTACCGTTGAGCGGATTGTCGTTCGCTTTTTGGGAATTTATGACACCGTTTCATCGTATCATCCCGGTGTTTCTGCAAAGCCCAACTTCAGCAATGATGTAGAAGAATTACACCTGGACGATATAACCTCGGCCAAAAAAATTGTACACTTTATTGCCACTGATGAGCACAGGGAGAACTTCGACCTTACCAATGTAGCCTACGATACAGATGCAAAAGGAAAAAAGCAGGTTCCTGTTTTCTATGGAGAAGAAAAAACATTTCCGGGCGTACATTCAGACATTGGAGGAAGTTACTTATCCGAAACAGAATGGGTAAGAGAAATAGAAACCGACTGGACGGATAAAAGAGATCTTAAACCTCTTGAAGACAGATTGGTTGCCGAAGGATGGTATAACAGAAATCAACTCTCCTACATTGGGGGTAATGCATATTTTGCATTAAAAGGAGTCAGAGATTTACTGCATACCTACAGCTATATTCCCCTCACATTTATGACAGAAAAAGCCAATACCGCTAAATGTGAGCAGATATCCATGACGAAGATAAAAAAGACCTATGATTTTTCTAAAGATACCCTTCTGGTTCGTGTTGAAAAAAAACTTAGGGGATATGTCTTTAAAAACGGAAAACCTTATGATTTTAAGTGGGTTGCTGATCTGGATAAAAAATATAACCATAATAAAACTAATCCTGATTATATAAGAGAGCTCGCAGAGCAGAAAGACCTCAGAGATTTAAGGAATAAATACCTCCACTGGTCTGCCGACCGGTATGCCATAGGAATGGACCCGAGGTCAGACAGGAAAAGAGTGGTGCATTAAAATATAATCAACACGTTGTGAAGCAGGATAATTATGCAGAAATTTAATATACATACCGTTCAGGAAAACGATACCCTAAAAAGCATTGCAGCCCTTTATGGAATAGATAAAGATGCGCTGAAGTTATTTCACAATAACCTTTGCAGTGTAAGAGATATGGTTCTGATTGAGCTGACCGGGCAGAAGGAGATTTTTATTCCCAGATCTTCAGCAGTTGATCAGGATAAAAAAGTACCGCTGGGTAGGGCTAACAGTCTGGTATTTAACCCTGCAAAAATATACAGGAAATACGGTGCCGTTGTCACTATTGAAAACGGAGATCATCTCAACGAGCTCAAATATGAAGTTTCAGTACGATGGATCAGAAGTGAAAGACGACAACATTATTTTGAAATAAACAGAATTTCCAAAATATATCTGAACGAAGAAGAAGTCAATGAAATAGCAGATATGTTGGCTTATCAGACCTCAAAAGTTTTATATCCTCTGCAGATCAGTACCGATGAGCACGGAAAATTTAAAACAGTTGAGAATCTTTCTGTCTTTAAAGAAAGATGGCCGGCCGTAAAAGAAGCAGTGTACAAGGAATTTGACGGTGAGACTGTTGATCGCTACTGCAGACAGATTGAAAAAGTACTGGATGCTCCTGAAACCCTTAATTTATATCTTAAAAATGATTATTTCATCAGAACATTATTTTATGGGATTTATCAAAGCTTTGGAGAGGATTTTAGCATAGAAGAAATACAAAGCTTCCCGGTCACAGATAATCCGATAGAACCAAAATATAAAATAAAACTGGAGCTTGACCCTCTCAAAGATGACCATAATCTCATCCGGATAGACGGAACCGGAAAATTACATGAGGAGAGATCTGCATCTGACTTTATGAACGGTGCTCCATTCTCTATGGTAATTGACGATGAGCCAGTAATGAACGATAATGGTGAATTCAGGGTGAGATATTACCTGGATGAGAAAACAATATTTCCCGAATCAATGTATCTCGAAAGCAGCATTCTTTTGAGGCAAGAAAAGAAGATTTCTGTTTCTATCGCCGCTCTTCCTGAATAAAAAAACAAAACAAATGAAAATTAAATTAAGACACAGACTGTCAGCATGGGCTTCTACTTTTTGCAGCCTGCATTTCAGTCAAAAAGGAGAAGATAAACCATGGCAGAAAAACATATTGTAGTACAGGGAGCAACGTGCAAGTGCCAGTTTGGGCAGGCACCCGATAAGCTCAAAGTACTTACTCACCAGAAAGAATATGCAAATGATAAAGATGCTTCCAAAAAACTCATCGTGACCACGAAAGAAATTGGAGGCGCTACATTTGAAAAAAATACATTTGGTAACTGTACAAAGCATGGTGGCCCACCGCCACCTTGTAAAATCATGGTTACCGAATGGCAGAACTTTTATGATAAAGTCCAGCTAAGTAACGGAGGCTTTATCATTGTAGAAGACAGCAAAGCAGTTTGTGCGGTTGCCGGAAGCCCTTGCATCGAAATCATTGACCACGGACAAAGAGCAGAAGCCAGTCAGCAAAACTTTAAAAATGCCGATCCTGAAGTACAGCAGCAGATCAATCCTTTGGTGGATGCTGAGGAAATGCGTAAAGATGAGAAAAATGATGAAGATCCATCACACGATTTTTAAACAATGATTGTATGGCAAACAAAGGAATAAAAAAATAGATATTGCTCCAAGAGCTGACAATGCAAAAGTGGTAGTCAGCAGCGGAGATATGATTGGAGTAGAACCCGGAAAACCCATCCGTTTCAGCGTTTCAGAATGGTATCCCGGAACTCCCGATGCAGACAAGAAAAAAGAAGTGGTATGGATCAGGCAGAAATCTTCAAGGAAAACAATCATCGAGCAGCTGAGAAGACCGGCAGGCTATGTATTTGAATATAAATTTACCAAAAAAGAATGCGGAATTCTTTCTTATTATGTTGAAGCCAGCTTAGGAGGAAAACCCGATACCGTCAACAAAGTAGGAAAATATATTTTCGGATTCTGTCCGCCGAGAATTGTAGATTCCAAATGGAGTACAACCGAAGGCGGAAAAGACGTACGAAAAGAATATTATTTCAGTTACGGGCATATCATCTATCTGTATCTGGGTACAGAAGGCCTTAATGGAAGGAAGGATCTTACCATAGAAATTTACAGGAGAATACGATATGGAGGAGGAGCAAAAGACGATCTCCTGTTGAGAACGTTAACGGATGTAGAAGTCAATGACGGTGAAATTAATGTTAAAATCCAGAATACTTCCCAATGGAAAGGGATGATCAAAGATATCAAAGATGTCGAAGAACTCTATGTAAAAGTAAAAGATTCCAAAGGAAAATACATTGTGGATGATAATAATGATGACATTCACGCCCGGTTTTTAAGGATTAAAAATCAGCTGGTGGCCCAGGCTCCCAAGCAACCTCAAAATGTAGTGCCTACCAAGGTTTACATGCCCGATAAAAATGTTGAACGTTACGAACCCTGTAAGTTTGAAATGATCAATATCACCGACATTGGTTTTGATAAAAAAGGAGAAGTAAAAACACCCATTACCGTGTTTGATAACGGGAAAGGAGTGAAAAATACAGCAGCTAAAGAAACCATCCATGCTACCATTTTTTACGAATTCAATTCTGCAATTATAGAAGGAGACGGGGAAACAAAACTCAATAATATCCTTCGCTTTTTGCTGGAACATCAGCATTCTACGATTACGGTAGACGGTTACGCCTGTGTGATCGGTAAAATGGAATACAACAAAACCCTATCCCAGAAAAGATCCGACATTGTCAAGAAGTTCTTCACAGACGGAGGTGTGGATGCCAAACGAATCAAATCGTTGGGAAAAGGTGAAGTAAACCCTACCGATGATAAAAAAGGAGGCGATAATATCAAGCATAAAGACGAAAAGGAATATAAAAACAACCGTAGGGTAGATATCTATTTTGATTATTTCCCCCACGATGCCAATACCATTATCTATCATACCATTGGGCCCACTTCTTCGACCAAAAGAAATGTTACGATTGAAGTGACGGATCTTGATACCAAAGCTTGTTTCAGGAATAAAGCACTCCACGCCAAAGAAGTTCGGTTGCTGGATATAGGTCAGGTAATCGATGCAGGTGATAAAGAAAGAAAATTTACTTCTCCATCCTTTGACTATCTGGTGTATTCCGATTTATCCAGATTCAATGCACTTCCACTGCAGTATATCTGGCCGGAGTGGACAACCCCAAACAAAATTCATCTCCATGCCCATAGTTGCAGGTTTTACAGCAACACATCAAAGACGACCGTTTTAATGAATGTGTTTCCCGATATCAAATGGGATTTTCATTTCTTTTTAAACTTGAGCAATGACTTGAGTGTTAAATGGCAGAATCTCCCTCCGAAAAAACATCAGGAAATGCAAAGCAAAGCTGGAAAAATCGGAAATGAAAAAAGAGGTAAAAATACGGCGGTAGATTTTGGAGTGACTATGGAAGCCAATTGGGACAAAGTAGCCAATGATAAGTACAATGGTCATTTTGATGCCACTTTCAAGTTTGAAGATAAAATCAAGTGGTTCTATAAAGTCTTCAGTTCTTTAAAAGAGTTTTCAAAAGGAGTGACAGATCAGACCAAAGGAAAAATCAGAAAGAACAGCTTTACCAGTAAACTTCCCTTAGCCATAGAAATGAAACCTCCTAATTTCTGTTTCGGGGGAGAATGGCAGCTGGAAAGAGGCCAGAAAAACCGAAAACCGTTGCCAACAATCGGAACGGCCATGGAAATGTATTTTAAAGCAGAGCCATTGATCGGTATTGACATTACGGTAGACCTTCTCGATATGCTGATACAGGCCGGAGTAGGCGTGGTAAGTGGAGGAACGGCTAATGTAGCAGCCAAACAGGTCTTGAACGAGGTAAGAGCATGGCTGGCTGATGACGACCATCCCGTTACTTTAAACATGTATATGGATTTAAAAGTAAAAGGAACCATTTCAGGAGAAACCAAACTGAACTTTAATACCAATTCAGATGCAGGCGGAGGAAACGGAAAGCTGACGACCAAAATTGTAATTGAACTGGACGCAGGTATTGAAGTAAAAGCTAAATTCGTAGTCATTATTGCGGAAGCCTATGCGGAAGGAAAACTGAAAGCTACCGGCAAAGCATCTGCTACTTTCGGACAGAGTTTAACGTATGATCAGAAAAGCAGTACACAAAAAACCTTATATTACAGGCCGGAAGTGAAATTTGACGGACTCGTTGCAACCGTAGTGGTAAAAGCCAGCGTCGGATTGTACATTAAAAAAGGTTTTTTAGAAACAGACCGAAAAATGGAACTCGTTGATTTTGATAAAACCTACCAGATACTTCCTGAGTTTGATGTGATTCAAAAACTGGAAAAATTTACAGGAATATCTGCACAAATACCATTCATTCAACAAGGATAATATGAAAAATATACTACTGATAAGTACTTTGCTATTGTTTAATTGCTGTAGCTCCCAATCAAAAACGGAGTTGTCAGATCTGAAGCCCGGAGCGAATCATGAGGCTGTCCTTAAAAATGCTACGAGACAAACTGATCTTGAACAAACGACGGGATATCCTTATTATAATACCTATAAAGTAGACCAATATCAGTATGGAGGCATCCAATTTGTAGTGGATTATCCCAAAGAAAAAAAGTTTCTCAAAAGCGAGATCGGATTTCTGGTCAACAATCAGAAAGATAATCTGCTTCAGGGTTACTTTATTGTAACTAAAAATTTTAAAGAAAGTGAATCATTGGTGGCAGCCTTGAAGAAAAAATACGGTGAGCCGGAAGTGATTTCAACAGCGACAGACGCATGGCCATATTCCGGATATTACTGGAAAAAGACCAAAGACGGTTTTGATATTTTATTGGAACAGGTGAAAAGTAAAGTTACCACGGATCAGAAAGAAGCAATAGGTTTCGAGACCAGCCTGTATTTTGTGAAATCGGGAATACATTACGGGAATATGGAAGACAGAGAAACTGTTTTACAAAGTTTTATAACCACTCATGAAAAATAATACTATGAAAAATTTGAAATATGTGCTCATATCAGCCATGTGCTTAGGACTCTCATCATGTGGTCAGCAGGGAAAAAACGGAGCACCTCAGACCGAGGTTAAAAATAATACCCAGACCGGGCCTTTTAATCTGGCATCTATTTCCATAGGACAAAATATCAACGATATTCTGAAATCCGGAGGAATAACGACAAAAGATACCGTTTATACGGATGAGGTTACCTTAATAGGGAATGAAAGACTGGCGTTTTCAACAGAAAAAATTCTACACTTTAACGGAATAAGTTTAGACGGGAAAAATAATAAAAATACCAATAAAGTTCTTTTGCATTTTGGAAAAGTTGACCACGAAATAGGACCGCTTGCCAATGAAAAAGATGATGAGCTGGGTATGTATCAACTGGATATTTATACAGAAAATGAAAAAAAGGCTCTTTTTGAAAACTTAAACCAGACATTACAGAAACCAGAATTTAATACTGTACATGAAAGTTTTGACTCAGAAGTGAAAGACAATGAAGTCATCCCGACACCTAATAAGTTCAGACAGGAAGTAGCCATCTGGAAAAATAAAGACGTTATTTACTACTACTGTGAAACCCGGATTGACAACAAGCCTGAAGAATACCGATGCAACCTGTTTGTTTTCAAAAATAAAGAATGGAAAGATCTTCTTAATGGATCCGGATATCCGGACCTGGATAAAATTTCTTTAAGCTAACCCCAAACAATCTCTTAACTTAAGATACACCTTATAAAACCGCTATGCAGCAGCCTTATTATGTCATTGATTTTAGTGCATCCGCATGTATGCTGGAGATCCGAGTGAATGACTATCCTGTGATTCATATGAATATCACCCACCAGGTTTCCACCATAATTCCTGTCAATTATGCCATTCTTGAGAGTGGAGAACAGACACTGACGGCCTCTATTCTTCCCATAGCAGGAAAAACAGAGCTTGATAAAGAAGCCGAATTGAAATTGAATATAAAACTGTTTGATGTAGCCAACAACTTTGTCTTTGACAGTCAGTTTGGTGATTATCAGTCAAAACCGGTTGAAGATCAGAAATTACCGGTTCTCAGACACAATAGCACTTTTAAAGCGGAAGTTCCTTACCAGTTAAAGGCATGGCAGCATGGCAGGAACCTTAAAGACCTTAAAGATGTCAGAGAAAAGCTGGAAGCGGCCTACAATAAATTGATCAGACAGATTCAGACCGGAAGATATGATGAGTATAAGAAGATGATTTCTGCCAGAGAAGAAAATATGGCAAAGTCCATGTATCTTTCAGCCGGTGAATCAGAAGGAAGATTTAAAGAACTGCTGCAGGAATTCAATGCCGGAATGGAGGTACAACCTTTACCACAGGATGCTGTCATGATATTCTACGCGGAAAATAAAGCAGCCGTTTTAAAAAGATTAAACGGAGACTCAGCCCTATATCTGGTAGATCCGAAAACCAAAGAAGAGCTGATGCTGGATATTTCATTTTATATTCCGGAAGGAAAACAAGAATTTGAAATTATATAAATTTTAAAATAAAACGTATTTTTAAGCGCAGAGTCTGTTGCGTTGCAAACAAAGACAAGGTGACTTACCGGATAAACACATGAGAAACAACAAAAAAATATCATTACTTGTTATCGGAATCGCAGTATTCTGCTTTCTCTATTTTATCCTGTGGTTGATCTTTAAAGAAAAGATGCCGTTTCATAATTATCTTTCAGACTTTTATACCCATTATGACAGCTATGCAGAGCGGATATTTATTTTTCTTCCCTTATTCTTTTTTGTCATCGTTGCATTGCTTATCCTGAAACCTACATCTGCCAAACGGTTTTTGAAATTGCAGTCCTCTCTTCCTACTTCAAAAATTCAATCATTAGCCAAAGGATTGGTAGAGGTGGAGGGCAGTCTGGTGATGAATACTCCTTTGTCTTCACCCGTAAACAATGAAACCTGTATCGGATATTATTACACGATTGAAGATATTGACAGGGATTCACACGGTGACGAAAGGTATACGACCATTCACCGGGAAACGAAATGCAACCCTTTCAGGATAAAGGACAGCACAGGAATGATCGATGTAGAACCCGAAGGAATTGAGCTGGTCCTTCTGAGCGAAACCAACATCAGCAGCAATAATAGCAAAAGATATACGGAAACCCTTTTAAAGGACGGGCAGAAAATGCTTTTGGTAGGCTACGCGGATAGCAGAAACGGAGTGCCGTTTATCAGAAGAGATGACCATCATAAAATATTGGGAATAACCTCAGCATCAGGCATTGATGTCTGGAACAAATACCAGCCCCTGCTCAGATCGTTTCTGTTCACATGTTCCGTTATCCTTTTAATCATAACCTATATACTCATACAATCATGAATCAAACCGTTGCAATCATCATACTTATCCTGCTGGGAGTCGCCATTATCAGCTTTTTGATCAGCCTGTACAATAAATTGGTAATGCTGAAATTCAATGTTGAGAAAGCCTACGGCAACATTGATGTCATTGTAAAACAAAGAGCAGATGAAATCCCAAATCTGGTGAATGTTGCCAAACATTTCATGAATTATGAAGAAAATCTTCTTACCCGTCTTACAGAGCTTAGAACATCCTATAGCACGACTACAGATGCTGATAAAAAAACAGAAATAGCCAATGAAACCTCAAAGGCTTTAACTTCATTCTTTGCCGTTTCAGAAAACTATCCGGAGCTGAAATCCAATAATAATTTCCTGGAACTCCAGACAAGGGTTTCTGAGCTTGAAAATAAAATTGCCGACAGAAGAGAATTCTTCAACGACAGCGTCAATCTTTATAATATAGGCATCCATGAGTTTCCCAATGTATTGTTAGCTGGGATGATGGGGTATAATGACAGGACTTTACTGGAAATAGCAACCGAAGAAAAACACTATGACGGTGTCCGGTTTTAATATCTTCACCAGGCTTGCGGGCGAATTTCAGGACTCTCCGGAGATGATCATCTTTGGAGCATTTTTTCTGCCTTTAGTCTTGCTTATTCCGGTTACCGTGGCAGGATGGGTATTCCGTAAACTTAAATTCAATATGTATATCGTTCATGTACTATTGTATACCCTGCTTTTCACCTTTATCCTGGGAGTTGTTACCATATTTGTTCTCTTCCTGGTTACTGATAAGAATATCATCAAGCTGATGTATTGCTGGCTGACTATTTTTACCGGAATGTTCTTTTTCAGTTTGATCAATGCCAATACCATTACCAAAATGTTTTCTGATTGGTCTAAAATTATTAAAGAAAAAGAGAAGAAATAAATTGAAAATTGAAAATGAAATGTTGAAAGTGTAAAGTTGAAAATGCTGAATCTTTACATAAAAAAGCTGGCCCCCGAAGCAGGGACCAGCTTTTTTTATCTGATGAATGGTCTTGAATTATTTAACTAAGAACTGCAAGGTAGCTCCATCCAGTTTTAAGATATAAACGCCCTGACCAAGATTTTGGGTTCTTATTGAATTTCCGTTCTTAAAAGGCTGATCAATCGTTTGCATTACTTTTCCCTGCAAATTATAGATTTCCGCTTTTTTCACCTTCTGAATATCTCCTTTTACCGTTATTTCCTGGTTTGTAACAGGATTGGGAGAGATTTTAAAGTCCGAAGCCTGTGTTTCCGGGACAGTAGCTTGAGCTAGCCTGGCAGTTCCTCCTGAATAACAGGTCCATGTAAGATCATCAATTGCCACCCTGTTGCTTGTTGAAGTATTAACCAGACTTACCGTTACATTTCCGGAGACATTGATATTGTTGATGGTTGTAGTCGTTGCTGAAGTACCGTAAGGAATGGTTCCTACTGTAGTTCCGTTTACTTTCACGTCAAAACTTCCATTGGTTCCTGAAAACTTGAGCTGTGTGGTTACTGTTAGAGAACCAATACCATTTGCTGAGCTTCCGGAAGTTAAAGATCCGTTTCTTACAGTAATTGCTTTGGCATTGATCGTCTGATCTGTTCTTGCATCAGTAGCTGTCCACGAAATTCCGTTATTTGTCCATGTTCTGGTGGAGTAGGAAGAAGTGCTGCCTGTCGGTATTGATTCAAAGCTCTCACTGGCACAACTTGTAGAAGGATTAGTTGCTCCTGCATTGGTTGTTCCGGAAACAGTTGAACTGTTTGCAGAAGAATTTCCGGCCGCATCTTTAGCAACCACATAAAAATTATAAGTAGTGGAAGGATTCAGTCCTGAAACTGTGGCAGAGGTGGTATTTGAAGTAGTTTTCAAATTTCCGTCCATATAAATGGCATATGAAGTGACCCCTATATTATCTGTCGAAGCATTCCAGGTAAGGGAAATACTGTTGGATGTTTTTCCGTTTACAATTAAGCCGGTAGCTGCCGTCGGCGCTTGGGTATCACCTGTTGGCTGCTGAGAACCCCAAATCTGATTGACATAAGAAGGATTGTCAATAAACGGATTTCTATTTCCCTGATAGGTATAAGAAGCATTATTTCTTTTAATTTCCGCCTGAGAAACAGGATCCTGATTATGCCATGCCAGAAGGGTATTCAGCTCCCATGTTTGTAATCCCGGATATGCTGAGCTTCCCAACATATTTCCCGAAGCAAAAGAAGATAGTTTGCTCTCGTAACGGGTTACAAAATAAAAAATCATACGGGCTACATCTCCTTTAAACTCATCAATCGGCTCAAATACAGTCCCCGAATATCCCGAAGAGGAAGAGCTTCCAAGCTTAGATCCGTTTTTAGAAGTAAATGAGGCACTTCCTACCTTTCCGTACGGATAATTGCTTCTCATTCCGTTTACTTTTCCGTCAGTTGCTCTGATAAAGTGAATATCTGCAACCATAGGAGATGCCTGATTAAATAAACTTTGAGGAATCACGTGTTCCCGGTTATAGCAATTGCCTTCCGTAGAATAAGTTCCGCACTGATTTGATCCTGGCGTGTAGTTGTACGGATCTGCACCTGTCGGTTTTTCGGAATAGATATCCAGAATACTTCCGTCATTTTCATAGTCCTTGTCAATATCCGTAGTTTTATATGCAGTCCATAATCCGTTATATCCTTTGTCCTGATGTCCATTCGAAATAATAGAACTTAAAGCCGTTTTTAATGCTGCACCATTCAATCCGTTAGCTGCATTGTAGTATCCTGCAGGCGCCTGAGCATGCGCAAGTCCCGCAAAGACAGAGAATAAGATAATTTTTTTCATATTAATATAATTTCAAAACAAGAATACTACATTTTTATGAATAAAAAATGACATTATCATTAATTTTAAAATACATAACATAAACAACAGGTAAAAATATTAATGAAAATGATTCCTTTACCTATCAGCCATGATATAAAAAATGCCGGTGCAATATTGCACCGGCATTCTTATAATAATAGATTAAAATCCTATTTTCTTTGTGGCGGATAATTTTTCATAATCTCAGCCATGATTTCAGGAATCTGTCTCTGTTTTGATTTTGGTGAATCTACAGAAATTCCGCTTCCGATACCCTGCCAAACCAGTTTATTGGTTTTTGAGTCGATGAGATCAACGATTAAAGCCCCTTCATTATAATTGCTGGTCCATGTTCTGTTCATCCCGACTCCCCATCCGAATGGGCCACCCCATCCCCACATTCCGTAAGGAGAAGTGGTATTGATATCTGTAATTTTCTTATGATTCGCTTTTACGTTGACAATAAGATCAGGGTTTTCTCCGGACTGAAGTCCTTTGCTTTGCAATTGTCTTGATAGCTCATTCAAAACTCTGTCTTTATCAATATCATTCAATTTTAAATCATCGATTCTTATTTTATATGTTTTATAAGAATTGAAATTGGCAGTTTCAGCATAATCTGAACGTACCTGAAAAGGGCTGCATGAAGTTAATCCTAATGTAGCTGCTGCCAACAAAATAAAAATATATTTTTTCATTTTATTTATTTTTTTTATCATTTTTAATGAATGTATCCGTCTTTTTGTCGTACCCGTAAGGACAGTGCCTGCAACCGCTTTTACAGCAGTATCCTCTTTTCAGATGGAATTTTTCTGTAAAAACCTTGTATCCCTGTTCATTATAGTAAAAGTCTTCACCTTCTTTGATGTCATAATGAGCCATAAGTTAAACCTAGTCAAAAACTTTTTATATTTGTTACTATGATAATTGTATGCCAAAAGCCATTAAAAAGATTAAAAATTAACGGCATTGCTCTCTTTCCCTTTATCTTTATTAGGAAACCCGAAGATAAGGAAAATAATGTATTGATCAATCACGAGAAAATCCATTTACGGCAACAATTGGAAATGCTCATTATTTTCTTCTACATTTTCTATGTCATTGAATATTATTACTGGCTTTTTAAGCTCAAAGACGGATATCTGGCCTACAAAAGAATATCCTTTGAAAGAGAAGCCTATGCAAAAGAACACGACTTGCATTATCTGAAAAGCAGAAAATTCTGGAGCTTCCGTAAATATATCTGAAATAATGCGGATGAATATCTGAAGTCAACAGAAAATAGGCTTGGCTACCCCAATAGAAATGGGCTTTATCCCAGTTAAAATTAAAAAAACATTCCATCTGGCTTCAGCCAAAGTCTAAACTGAATACACCTATAACACAATATTTTTCACAAATTTCACAATTCTATAGCACTATTCTATCAGCATCATCGTCTGTGGAAATCGGCATCATTTATGAGAAGAAAATACTCTTATCACAATATTTCCAACCAATAAATCTTTTGCTAATTTTGCAATAATTAACATGAGCAGCAAAAAATGCTATTAAAACTCCCTACAGAAACAATTCCGATCCAGGAAATACCTGTTGAAAAAAATATAAAACTCTTTATCAAAAGGGAAGACCTGATTCATCCACAGATTTCAGGAAATAAGTACTGGAAATTGTTTTATAATGTGAATCATTATCTGGAAAAAAAACCTCAGAATCCTTATATTATTACTTTTGGTGGAGCATTTTCCAATCATATTTCAGCGGTTTCTGCGGTTGGAAATTCAGCAGGGATTCCAACATTAGGAATCATAAGGGGAGAAGAGCTGCAACATAAATGGCGTGACAATCCTACTTTGCTTTTTGCGAAAAGAAATGGGATGAATATGAAATTTGTCACCCGCGAAGAATACCGCCACAAAGAAAAACTCACAGAATTCCTTCAACAGGAGTTTCCTGACGCACTGATCGTTCCTGAAGGTGGTACCAATGAAGAAGCTGTACAAGGGGTGAAGATGATGCTCAATGAGCAAACAAAAGATTTTGACTATCTTTGCACCGCAGTAGGAACTGGAGGAACTATTGCCGGAATTTCAAAATTTTGTGAAGACAATCAGAAAGTTATAGGCTGTAAGGTCGTTGATGATGCTTCACTGGAAAATAAAATATTTGAATTAACTTTGAAACGGAACTTTAATCTAATAGATTCAGGTTTTGGAGGTTATGGTAAAATAAATGATGAAAATGTCCGTTTTATCAATGATTTCAAAGAGAAATATGATATTCCTTTAGAACCGATGTATACAGGAAAAATGATGCAGAAGATTTTTGAGATGATTGAAGACAGTTATTTTCCTGAAAACAGCAGGATTTTATGCTTTCATACTGGTGGCTTGCAGGGGATTGAGGGAGCTAATCTGCTTTTAGAAAAACAGAATAGAAATTTAATTATATAAGTAAAATTGAAAAACATGAAAAGACTTTTCCTATCCATAAGCCTTTTAGTTTTATCAAAATTTTCTGCCCAAAACTGGGCAACCGAAGATCAGTACATTCAGAAGTTTGCTAAATATGCCGTAGAAGAAATGGAAAAATATAAAATTCCGGCTTCTATCACATTAGCACAGGGACTTTTGGAAACCGGCGGCGGACAAAGCCGTCTGGCGTTGGAAGGTAAAAACCACTTCGGTATAAAATGTAAAGAAGACTGGACCGGTAAAACAATGAAACATACAGATGATGCACCGAACGAATGCTTCCGTGTGTATGAAGATCCAAGACAGTCGTACGAAGATCATTCTGTATTTCTATCCACAAGAAAGTATTATGCAAACCTTTTCAAGCTGGATATGAAGGATTACAGAGCCTGGGCATATGGATTGAAAAAAGCAGGCTATGCAACCAATCCCCGTTATGCATCTATCCTTATCACCAAGATTGAAAAGTATAAATTATACGAATACGACAATACCAATTCTACAGAAGTATTGTATGCTGTTCTTAAAATGTATCCGGACCTGAAAGACGACAGATCTTTTATGGCACAGCTTGAACCTTCAAAATATGCTAAAAAAGCTAAAGAACCGGTTACCGTAGAAGTACCTTATAAACAGACTTCTTACGCACAGCAACAAAAGAGAGTAGAGAGAATCAAAACCAAGGCGGAGATTCTCAACTCAATTCTTATCAAAAGTCACCCGAACGACGGGCTAAAATATATCGTAATTCCTGAAGATACCAATGTACAGTTTATTGCCAACAAATTTAAAGTCAGCGAAGGCAGACTGAAAAAATGGAATGAACTGGAAAATGACGCGCTCAAGAAAAATGATATTGTTTTCCTGGAGTCTAAAAATTCATCAGGAAATACCGCTACCTACAAAGCCGAATCAGGCGAGGATATGCATGATATCGCTCAGAAATTCGGAATCAAATTACATAAATTATATGCTAAAAACAGAATGGATGAAGGACAACAGCCATCTGCAGGGCAGCTGATTTATCTGATTGATAAAAAACCAAGAAATTAATTTTTTGTTGAGAGTTTATTGTTGACAGTTATATGCCAATCAAGAACTGTCAACCAGCAACTAAGTATATATGAAATATCAAAGAAGTTCGGCTTTATTTGATGAAGCCTACAAATACATTCCGGGAGGCGTTAACTCACCGGTGAGAGCATTCAAATCTGTGGGAGGAGTTCCCGTTTTCATGAAATCAGCAAAAGGTGCTTACCTTACTGATGCAGATGACAACACCTATATCGATTATATCAATTCATGGGGACCTGCGATTTTAGGTCATACCCATCCTGAAGTGTTGGAAGATTTGAAGCTACAGGCCGAAAAAGGATTTTCTTTCGGTGCTCCTACAGAACTTGAAACCGAGATTGCAAAATTCATCATCGAAAACGTTCCGAATATCGATCAGATCAGAATGGTTTCTTCAGGAACAGAAGCCTGTATGAGCGCGATCAGACTGGCAAGAGGATATACAGGAAGAGATAAAATTGTGAAATTTGAAGGGTGCTATCACGGACATTCAGATTCATTCCTGATTAAAGCGGGAAGTGGAGCTGCAACTTTTGGTAATCCCAATTCTCCGGGAGTGACAGCAGGTACGGCTAAGGATACTTTACTGGCTCGTTACAACGATTTTGAACAGGTAGAAGATTTGTTCCGTCATAATGCAGGAGAGATTGCCGCAGTTATTATTGAGCCGGTGGCAGGAAATATGGGATGTGTTTTACCGGAAAATAATTTCCTTCAGAACCTGAGAAGAATCTGTGATGAAAATGGTGCTTTATTGATTTTCGATGAGGTAATGACAGGCTTTAGACTCGCTTTCGGAGGTGCACAGGAACTTTTCAACGTAAAAGCTGATCTTGTAACGTACGGAAAAGTTATCGGTGGAGGACTGCCGGTAGGAGCTTTTGCGGGAAGAAATGAAATCATGGACCATCTGGCTCCCAAAGGAGGAGTATATCAGGCAGGAACATTAAGTGGAAATCCTTTAGCGATGAGAGCAGGATTGAAAACCCTTCAGTTGATCAAAAATGATCCTGAATTTTTCAACAGATTAGCCAAGACAACAGAAACGCTGGATTTTGAAATCGGGAAGATTTTAAATGAAAAAGGGATTGCCCATAAGATCAACAGAAAAGGCTCTATGATGTCTGTATTCTTCCATACCAACAGAGTATCTAACTTTGATGAAGCACAGGAAGCCAATCATTCATTATTCAATAATTTCTTCCACCAGATGCTGACGAACGGAATATATCTTCCGCCAAGTGGTTATGAAACATATTTCATCAGTGATGCGATCAAAGAGAAGGAAATTGATATGACACTGGAAGCAGTGAGGAAATTTGAATATTCAAATAAATAAAAACAAGAGACCGGTTGAAAAGCCGGTCTCTTGTTTTTAGGGTAATGCCTTAAATTACGCGAAACCATAGCACAGAAGACACATCCAGCGTCCTTCCTTATTGGCTTCATCAGCATCAAATATATAAAGGCCTTTACTTTGGATATGTTCTCTTTGGCTCAAGGCATCTCCTCCGGAAGCGTCAGTAATGTATATGATAGCTCCATCCTGCTCTTTTCCATATAATGTATTGCCTTTCTCCGTAAGTTCTGCCCGGGTTAATCTCGGAGGTAATAAACCAGCAATCGTTAAAACTTCTTTTTAGCACTGACATCAAGAGTTGCTTTAGGATTTTCAGTATTAATGCCGGTTTGTGCAAATAATACAGAAGCTGCACCCATCAAAATAAAACCAATAATTTTTTTCATATATTTTTTCTTGCAAAGATAAATTTTAATAAAAAAATATAGTTGTATTTTGTTTGTATAAAAAATATTAAAGCTACCTATCTGAAATATAAAAAATGTTTTATCAAATCCTTGTAATAAAAAAATGATAAACAATGAATTTTTGTGCTGTTTATTCTTAAAGCCGTCGAGAAAGCATAAATGATACAGATTTTGTGATAAACCGTACACTGTGTTCCTATCCGTTCTTTTTAATTTTGTAATAAATAGATTGGATATGAAGAGCTCAGACCATAATATATCTCGTAAGGATTTTTTAAAAGGCTCCGCATGGGCCGTAGCGGGATTCACTTTATTACCTGGTATTATGACAGCATCACCTTTTTTTAAGGATAAGAATATTTCGGCAAAAGGAAAAATCAGCCTTAAAAATGTTCGCCTGGAAACAGGTTTTACCTATGAGGATGGAGAAGTCGTTTCAACAAAAACGGATTTATTTTGTGTAGAAGTTGAAAACGGTAAGATCACCAAGGTTGCACCGAACCAACCGAGCGCCAAAGGGGTAGACGCCAAGGGATTTTTAATGCTTCCGGCATTTAAAGATATGCATATCCATTTAGATAAAACTTTTTATGGCGATAAGTGGCAGGCAGTCCGCAAAAGAACAGGAGGAATCAAAGGGATGATAGAACTGGAGCAGAAAATGCTTCCTGAAATGCTTAAAAACTCAACCTTTAAGGCAGAGAAAATGATAGAATTATTGCAGTCAAAAGGAACTTCATATGCAAGAAGTCATGTGAATATTGAGCCAACTTCAAAACTGCAGTCATTAAAGAACCTCCAGAAAGCCCTGGATAATAAAAAGCAAGGATTTGGAGCGGAATTGGTCGCATTTCCGCAACATGGAGTGTTTTATACGGATTCAGCACCTTATCTGAAAGAGGCTGCTAAGATGGATGTTGATTTTATCGGTGGAGTAGACCCTTTCAATGTTGACGGAAATATCGAAAAAGTAGTAGACTTTACTGTTCAGCTGGCTTTAGACAACAACAAAGGAATTGATATTCACCTGCATGAAACAGGAGAATCCGGACTGAAAACTGTAGAATACCTGATCAAAAAGGTGAATGAAAACCCTGCTTTAAAAGGCAAAACATACCTAAGCCACTGTTTTATTCTGGCAAAACTGGAAGCATCCAGGCAGGAAGAAGTTGCTGAAAAATTAGCTGAGGCTCAGATCGGAATTGTTTCTACCATTCCTTTCGGAAGACTGGTAATGCCGATTCCGACTTTATACAAACATAATGTAACGGTACTGACGGGGAATGACAGTATTGTAGACCATTGGAATACATTCGGAACCGGAAGTGTTCTGGAAAAGGCTAATTTAATGGCCCAGGTATATGGATATTCTACAGAGTTTGCCTTATCTAGAAGTTTAAAACTCGCTACAGGGAACGTACTTCCATTGGATGATAAAGGAACTCAGCAATGGCCTAAAGCCGGAGACCCGGCCAACTTTGTATTGCTGAATGCAAGCTGCTCAGCAGAAGCTGTATCAAGAATTTCAAATGTGGAATCACTGGTACATCAGGGAAATGTTGTTTTTTAATCATTAACCTCAAAAATGAAAAGCTATGAAAATCCTGGTATTTCTTTTGGCGTTTGGAAGCCTGAATGCCTGTGAAGTGAAATCTGATAGTCATTCAAAAGAAAATATTATGCAACAGACCCGTATTACAGATCTGGTAAAGAAAAATGATCTTACTGGCGTAAAGTCGGCTTTGGAGAACGGTACTGATGTGAATACCCAGGACAAAAAAGGACGTTCTTTACTTTTGATAGCTACCCTGGAAAATAAACCGGAAATGGCAAAGCTTCTGATTTCCCATAAAGCAGATGTTAACCTTCAGGATAAGCAGCTGGACAGTCCGTTTTTGTATGCCGGAGCAAGTGGACAAACAGAATTGGTCAGATTATTTCTGGAAAACGGAGCGCGTTTTGATGTTTTCAACAGGTATAACGGTACCGCTTTGATTCCTGCCTGTGAGCGTGGACATGTGGAAACGGTGAAAGTATTGGTGAAAACAAAAGGCTTCCCGGTCAATCATGTTAACCGTTTAGGCTGGACCGCCTTAATGGAAGCCGTAATTCTTGGAAACGGCTCGCAAAAATATCAGGAAATTGTACAGATCTTAAAAGATAACGGTGCGGATCTCAATATTCCTGACCATTCTGGAAAAATGCCTTTGCAGCATGCAGAATCATTGGGTTTTAAAGAGATTGCCGCAATCTTAAGATCTTAACGCCGGATTTTGATCAAACAGTAGAAATTTCAGACATATAATTTAGTTGATATTTAACCACAAAAGACTCGGGATTTGTTTCTTTTGTGGTTATTTTAATTTTTCTCCGGGGAATTTTATTAATTTTAAGAGAAATTAAGGTAGTGTGAGTTATCATACAGATCATTTTCCTATTTTAGGAATTCAGGAGTTCAGCGAAAATCAGCTTATGGGCTGTAATTTGTTGTTTAATGAACTTTACGGGGCACGTTCCATCGATGATCCCCATAAACACGATTTTTTTATCATCAACCTTTTTGAGCACGGAGTAGGTTCCCACACGATAGATTTTACGGAATATCAGATAAAAAACCATCAGATTCATCTTGTTTTTCCGGATCAGGTTCATCAATGGGTTATTGAAAAGGAAACGATAGGATACCAGCTGATGATCAGCAGGGATTGGTTTGAAAGCTTTCTGCCTTCATTGAGGTTTTCCGCTTCTTATTACCAGAATCATCCGGTTATTAACCTTTCAAAGGACGTTTTTGAAACTTTCCGGTATGAATTTAAAGCTATTCAAAAAGAACTGACAGGCGAAAAAGTCTTTTGGGAGCTTATCCAGAAAAGGAGTGAGCTTATTGGGCTATTGGTAAGCCAGTGTATGGAAGGTGCCTTTAAAGATTTTGAAATGTATCATTCCAATCCTATCATCTCCAGATTTTTGCAGCTGATTGATGAGCATTTTAAAACGGAAAGGTCCGTATCTTTCTATGCTGATAAGCTGAACATTTCTGCCAATTATCTGAATATTGTCTGCAAGAAGAACCTGAATTCCTCCGCTTCGTCATTGATTCAGGACCGTATTTTACTGGAAGCAAAACGGCTTTTGAAAGTCTCGGAAATGTCTGTGAAAGACATTGTATATGATCTTGGCTTTTACGACCATGCCAGCTTTTCAAAATTCTTCAAAGCACAAACAGGGATGACGCCTTCTCAGTTTAAAGAATAATCTGTACAAAACAAGACATAATTGATACACCGGTTTTGAATACAAGCTGGTGTAATTTTGTATTGTTAAAATATTACATCATGCAATTTCCCTATCAATTAACTGCAAAAGGAAAATATTCCCTGAAAAATGTCCGCCTGGAAACAGGTTTTGAATACGAAAATGAAGAGGTAACCGGAACAAAAACAGATCTTTTCAGTATCGAAATTGAAGACGGGAAAATACAAGCAGTAAAATCTAACGAACATTCTTCTAACGCAATTGATGCGAAAGGATATCTGATGCTTCCGGCTTTCAGAGATATGCATATCCATTTGGATAAAACATGGTACGGACTTCCATGGCAAACGCTTTCCCCAAAAAGAAAAACGGTGAAGGATATGATTGCCTACGAACAGGAAATCATCCCTGAACTGTTGAAGACTTCAGTGGAAAGAGCAGAGCAGCTGATCAGTTTATTACAGCATTACGGAACCCATTTTGTCAGAACCCATTTCAATATTGACCCCACTTCAGGATTGAAATCTCTGGAGCATCTGGAACAGGCCCTGAACAGTAAGAAAGATTCTTTTAAAACAGAATTGGTCGCCTTTCCTCAACATGGAATCTATTATACGGATACTGTTCCTTTACTGAAAGAAGCCGCACAAATGAAAAGTGTTGATTTTATAGGGGGATTGGATCCGTTCAGTATCGACGGAAGTATTGAAAAGGTAATGGATTTCACTGTACAATTAGCGTTAGATCATCATAAAGGAATTGATATCCATCTTCATGAAGCAGGAGAGTCCGGAATAAAGACCATCAATTATCTTATCGATAAAGCAATCGAGAATCCTGAATTACAAGGTAAGACTTTTGTAAGCCATGCTTTTGCGCTGGGACATCTTTCACCAAAAGAAACAGAGCAGATTGCTGAAAGACTGGCAGAAGGTAAAGTGGGAATCGCATCATCGATACCTTTCAGAGGAACCATTATGCCTGTTCCGACATTGAAGAAATATGGGGTAAATGTTTTAGTAGGAAATGATAATGTACAGGACTATTGGAGTACTTTCGGATCTGGCAACATGCTTCAGAAAGCAAATCTTATTGCAGAATTATATGGTTATGCCACAGAATTTGCATTGTCAAGGGCTTTACAGTTTGCCACTCAAAGTATTCTTCCTTTGGATGATAAAGGAAACCAGCAATGGCCGAAGCCCGGAGATGAGGCGGCTATTGTTTTGGCTGATGCGTCATGTTCTGCAGAAGCTGTTTCCAGAATCTCACCGATAGAAGCCCTGATGAATGACGGGAATCTGTTTTGGAGAAAATAATGATATAGTATATTTTTTTATACACTTGTTTTTTGTAATGGGTCACCGGAATTTTCCGGTGGCCTTTTTATCATTATTGACATCAGGAGGAGTGGGCTTTAGCTCACTCAAATATAATAATCCAGATTTCATTGGCTTTAGCCGAAATTTAATAAAGCAATAGAAATTAACGAGAACTTATATCGTTAACATTGGATATTGATGTCTTCTAATATTAACATCTCTTAATGTAAAATATTCCTGAAATCTGTTATTTAACGTAATTATACAAAAAAAGCCTTCGAAAAATACTTCCGAAAGCTCTTTATAAAATTAATCTAACTACTATATTTTATAGGTTGTAGTTTGTCCAACCTGCATACCAGGTATCACTAGCATCAGCTACAGCCCCTCTGTATGTTACCGGTTTGAACCAAGAAGTCAACTTAGCATGAGTAAATGTTCCTCCTGTCAATAGTGGTGAACCGGATGCAGGAGAGAAGTTTGGAGTTGTTCCTGCAGGAGCCCATGCACCCGCCAGTTTTACGTCAGCTGTATACGCAAGGATGGTATTTCCTTTAGAATTAAATAACGTCGTAAGGTTATCCAAAGTGTATCCTGTAGAAGAAGAAGAAGTAGAAGCTCCGTATTTTAAAGGAGTTGTGTTTCCTGCTAAAATATTGTTTTCAAAAGCAAGGCTTCCACTGGTAAGGTTCTTATCTGTAGGTGTTCCTTTAGTGGCATCAACAAATAAACCGATCGGGAATCCTGTAAATACAGAATTGAATACAGAAATTGAAGAGTTTCTTCTGATCTGTAACCCATGTTGGAATAAAGAGTTGATAGATCCTGCGTTTGTACTGGTACTTGAAGAATTGATTGGCCCGATAATCGTCATATTCGAGAACGTAGCCGATGTCTGAGGCGTTAAAGCAGATCCGTTAGCATCATTGTCAGACTCAAATCCGTTTGAACCGGAAACGTCTGCTACCTGAGGGTCTCTTACCGCAATACCAAACTGGATATTTCCGGAGAAACCGTTATCTGTATCGAAATCATCATCAAGACCTTTGTAAGAAATTAGGTGAGAACAGTTTACCGTTCCTCCGAACCATTCAAAACTATCATCATTAGCATAAGCAACTTCTACATAGTCTACAACAGTACCGTTACCAACACCTCCGAAAGTAATTCCGTTAATCTCTTTATCTGGTAAGAATGCATAGCCTGCATATTCTACTCTCACATATTTTAAAACTCCACTGTTATCAGCGGCATTGTTACCTCCGTAAAGACCCAGACCTTCAGTGTTGTTGATTCCTCCTTCAATCTCTCCAACGCCTGCCTGGTTGTTGAAAGAAGCATTGGTAGGAGCATTTCCTAAGATCACCAATCCTGCCCAGTCACCTCTTTTTGGACTTGGTTTGTCTGATGTGAAAATAATTGGGTTGGCAGCAGTACCTTCTGCCATGATTTTACTTCCTCTTGTAATAATTAGAGCACCATTTTTATCAGCTTCACCTACAATTTTAGTACCCGGCTCGATTGTTAAAGTAGCTCCGTTTGTTACATATACTAGTCCTCTCAGCTTATAGATTTTATTAGCTTTAAGCGTAAGATTGGATGTGATTTTTCCTGAAAGAATAAGGTTTTCAGAATCTCCGTTTCCGTTACCTCCACCCTGAATGATGGTTGGTCCATCTTCTTCTATGTTTCTACATGCGGTAGTGGATACCAAAGCACCAAGCATTAAAGAATATAAAACGAACTTTTTCATGTTATAAAGAATTAAATTATTTTTATTAGATTATATTGACTGTATTAAAAATTGTATCCCAGTGTTAAACTGATATTGGTTCCTGTTACTCTTTCTATAGCAAGAGCATCTTTGCTGTCGTACTTACCATTGTCGTTAAGGTCATGATAGAATTTGGCACGACGGTTCAGGATATCGGAAACATTAAGTTTGATTTCACCTTTTTTGTTCCAGATCTTTTTAGCTACCTGGAAATCCAGAAGAGGTCTTGGAGCTTCCCAGATTGGTGGAACCTGGTCATTTCCTACATAAAGGATTCTTCTTCCGATCATATTGAAAAGCACTGTAGAAGACCATCCTGATTTTTCAGCGTCATACTGAAGGCTCAGGTTGATGGTGTAAGGAGACTGTCCTTGCATTGGTCTGTCAATTTTAGTAGCTTCATCCGTTACTTTGTTTTTGATGTAAGCGAAGTTTCCACCCAATGTGAAATTTCTCAAAGCACTTGTGAAATCAAGTTTTTTTCTGAATTCAGCTTCAATTCCATAGGCATCGGCCTTATCTACGTTAAGGTAGTTGAAGGTATTACTTGTTCCTACACCAGACTGGTTGAAATAAAGTTCGATTGGTTTTTTGAAGTTCTTATAAAATGCTGCCACTGAGAAAATCTCTCTTGTTCTCGGGTAATATTCCCAACGAAGATCTGCATTGGTGATTTTTGTTCTTTCAATAAATTTGTTACCAATTACCGTAGCACCTAAATCAAAATCATAATATGCTAAAGGAGAAACCTCTCTGAATTCCGGTCTTACCACAGTTTGAGAACCTGCGAGACGGATGTTCATCTTTGGATTTACCTTAAAGGTAAGGTTAAGGGCAGGTAAGAAGTCTGTGACACGCGTATTTACAAAACGGTCATCACTCTTTCTTGCACTTCCCACTAACTGGTCAAAATTTTCAACTCTCAATCCCCAAACCGCTCTCAACCAAGGGGTAAAGTTATTGTCGAACTGTAAATATCCTGCGTTAAGAATCGTATTGGCAATATATCTGTACTGGTTTCCGGCGATTTCATCAAATGTAAACCTTCCGTCTGTACCAAAATTTTCAGGATTGAAAATATTTTCGAATGATTGAGAAAGTAATCCCTGGTTATATCTTTCAAGTCTCACAGAGAATGGTCTTGAATTATATATCCTGTCTTTTACCTGGAACAAATATCCACCTTTAATGGTTTGTTTTTCTCCGAATAACGTAAAAGTCTTGGATACGTCTCCACCCGCATTATACAGGTAGTCACTCAACGTAGAATAGAAAACACTACCTGATTTTTGAGAAAGACCGTTAGAGATCAAAGCCAGGTAAGGACTACCAGCCATTTCAGGGTGTTGGTTGTATTGTAAACGCTGCAGTAACGGGATATACTGATCCAGTATTCCAAAGCTTCCGTACCAGTTAAAAGTAAGTCCGCCAAGAGCATCTATCTTATGAGTACCATTGATGGTAGAGTTGTAAAAAGTAGTCTGTTTAAATCCAATTTCTCTGGCGATAATATTGGTTCCGTTTACCGGGTCAAATTCAAAGTCCTTTCCTGTTCTGAAGGACATATGGTTCACGGTATTATTGGTAATAATGTTTTTTAAGGAGATTTTGTTGTTGTTATTGAGTTTCAAAGAAAGGTTCAACATTCCCCCAAGGATAACATCGTTGCTGTATTTTTCAGTATAATAATCAAAGTTGGTATCAGCCAGTTGATCATTGATCGTAAAGAAGCGGTTAGTGGATTCGGTTCTTCTTTTGTTATTGCTATAGTTTAAAACGGCAATCACTCCAAGATCCTTCCCGAAAACTTTGGTATTGAAACCTCCGTCTAATTGTAAACTTACATTTTCCGGATAACCTACACTGTTGAATCCGAAGTTTTTCGTAAATCCTTTACCGATCTCAGTTTTTTGAGCTTCGTTCAAAATACTGAATCCGTTCTTTGCCGGCATATTCGTAGGAAGTTTTCTGAAACCGTCGTCAATACCTAAAAAGTCCCATTTCCCACCTTTCTGCATCAAAAATTCCTGTCCCATGGTGATCGTGTTTCCTCCTACACCTACCTGTACATTGAAGAAATCTTTATTAGGAATGTCTTTAGTATTTACCTGGATCAAACCGCCTCCCCATTCACCTGTATATTCAGGAATAAATGTTTTGTTGATTACCAGGGTTTCAATAACGTTGGCCGGGAAAAGGTCAAATGAAAAAGTCTTTCTGTCCGGTTCAGTACTCGATAACTGAATACCATTTAACATGGCCTGGTTATAACGATCGGATAAACCTCTCACAACGATGTATTTTCCGTCAAACAAACTCACCCCTGAAACTCTTTTCAGAACCTCTCCTGTGTTTCTGTCCGGACTTCTCTTAATCGCTTCCACTCCGATTACCTGTGAAACCACACCTGCATTCTTTTGTAAGCCGATGGTAGAGGCAATGGTTTCTTTTCTAGCATTGGATCTGATGACAACTCCATCGATTTCCTTTTCTTTCAAAGACGGTTTGTCCATCACAATATCAAGATGAGTGTTACCTTCATTTTTTACAATAACCTCACTGATTTCCTTCTTGTTATATCCATTGGAGGATACCGTTATAATATAATTGGTTCCGGGCGAGAGATTGATAGAGTAGTAGCCGGAAATGTCAGTTGTTACTTCCTGATCATTTACTTTTACCTTTACTCCCTGTATAGGAGTGTTGTCTTTCTCATCCAATACCCTACCTTCCAGAATCTGACTTTGTGCAAAAGCATAGCCAGCAGAAAACAAGGCAAGTAGCATAATGCTCTTGTGGAGTTGTTTTTTCATTTTACTTCTCTTTACTTCTTTTTCAAGGGCAAAATAAAGGCTAAGTTTTTAAGAAAACTTTAGGAGAATTTTAATTAATTGTGAAGTTTAAGTTAATAGATAACTCTAATTTTTTGTTGTGGAAATATGTTTCTTATGATGTTATTTTTTTTGTTTATTTCAAACTTTGTTTCGTATATTTGGTTTATGTGTATTTTTTACCTGCTTTTATTATTAATTTTCAAATTAAAAGCAGGTGGAAGGTTTTTTAATAATTAGTTAACATAACATAAATGAAGAAGCCCGACGAAAATAACTACTTTTGTGGGAATTCTTAAACTAGAAGATGAGCAAAAAAATTCTTTTAATAGACGACGAACTGGACATTTTAGAGATTCTGTCTTACAATTTGGAAAAAGAAGGTTATGATATCTATACCGCCACCAATGGTAACGAAGGTATAGAAAAAGCAAAGGAAATTATTCCGGATCTGATCCTACTAGATGTAATGATGCCTGAGAAAGATGGTATTGAAACCTGTCAGGAACTTCGTAAAGTGAAAGAACTTCAAAAAACACTTATTGTTTTCCTTTCCGCAAGAAGCGAAGAGTTTTCCCAGTTGGCAGGCTTCCAGGCTGGTGCCAATGATTATATCGTAAAACTGATCAAACCGAAAATCCTTATCTCCAAAGTAAACGCATTATTACAGTTGACCTCTCAGGTTTCCGATAATGCAAAACTTATTGAAATCGGTGACCTTGTTATTGATAAAGATAACTTCAGAGTTTCCAAAGCCGGTCAGCAGTTTCTTCTTCCTAAAAAGGAGTTTGATCTGCTTTACCTTTTGGCTTCCAACACAGAAAAAGTTTTCAAGAGAGAAGAAATTCTGGAAAAAGTCTGGGGCAATGATGTGATTGTAGGAGAGAGAACCATTGATGTCCATATCAGAAGACTTAGAGAAAAATTAGGGATCAATACCATTCAGACTTTAAAAGGAATCGGATATAAACTGATCGTTTAATCATTTAAAAATCCTAACTTTACGTTCAATCTTAAAACGTTGTAAAATTGAAATTTTACAGGCTTACTCTTGTTGCCTCATGTCTGCTGACATTGGTAATGCTTTTCTTAGTAGTTATTTTTGACTCACTAAAGGATATCTATTACAGCACTCCGTACTTTACAACGGGCCTTGTAATATGTATTGTCCTGATCTTTATTATTAATTGTGTAGTACTGGAGCTACTTTTCAATTATTACGGTAGAAAACAGGTAAAAGGACTTTCCCAGATTCTCCCTCAGGAAATTGTGCATGATAACGACGAAAATATCACCATTAAAGAACTGGGAGAAAGATTTTCCGATTTTAACCAACAAAAGGTGACAGAAATCGATATGATGAAGGAAATGGAAAGTTACCGTAAAGAATACATCGGAAATGTATCTCACGAGCTTAAGACACCTCTGTTTTCTATCCAGGGTTACGTTGAAACCCTGAGGGAAGGCGGTGTGGATAATCTTACCATCAGAGACAAATATCTTGAAAGAATCGATATTTCCGTTGAAAGACTTATCGCCATTGTCACGGATCTTGATATGATCAACAGGTTGGAGGCCGGAGAGATCAACCTTACCGTTTCCAGATTTGATGTAAACCTTCTTATCAGTGAAATCTTTGACCTTCTTGACCTGGAAGCAGAGAAACACAACACGACGATGCAAATTCAAACCCTGCATCCACAGATTTTTGTTGAAGCAGACAAACAGAAAATTTCACAGGTATTTATTAATCTTATTTCCAATGCCATTCACTATGCCAACAGGCAGGAAGCAAAGGTGATTGTAAAAACCAGTGTTTTAAAAAATAAAGTCCTGATTGAAGTCATCGACAACGGAATGGGGATCAAATCTGAAATTCTTCCAAGGATTTTCGAAAGATTTTATCGTGTCGAAACCAGCAGAAGCAGGAGAGAAGGCGGTTCCGGGTTGGGATTAGCTATCGTAAAGCATATTCTTGAGGCTCATAACGAAAACATTACCGTAGAAAGCGTTTATCTAGAAGGAACTAAGTTTAGTTTTATGCTTGAAAAAAGTAAATAATTCCGGCAAAATGTAAGAAAAAAAATATTTTAAAAAATCCAGAAATATTTTTTTGTCACATGTCATTTATTATATATTTGCACCAGAGATTTATCATAATTATAAAGGCAAAAAGTAATTTAAGAAACTGATATGGTTTACAAGATCCGCGTAATATTAGATGCGAAAGAGGATATTTTCCGCGACATTGAAGTTAAGGGAAAACAAACGTTATGGAACTTACATTTAGGAATTAAAAGTGCATTCAGTCTGCAGGGCGATGAGCTTTCTACGTTTAATCTGTTAGAAAATGACGGAACGATAGTAAAAAGTGTTCCATTGGAAGATATGAGTGATGATGGTGATGGCGAGATCATGTCAGACGTATACATTGATGAAGCTTTTGAAAATGTAGGCGACAAAGCACAATTCCAGTACGGGCTTCTTGATCTTTGGGAGTTCTTCTGTGAACTTATAGAAGTCATTGAAGAAACAAAAGCAGTAAATTACCCGATTACAGTATACAGATTTGGAAATGTTCCTCTAAAAGCGCCTAGCAAAAACGGGAGTGCAGGTGGTTCTAAAAAGAAATCAGCAATGCCTTTGACGGATGATGAGTTTGGCTTCGATGATGATTTCGGTGCCACCGGAAATTTCTCTGATGAGGACGACAGCTTCGATGACGAGGAAGAAGAAGACTACAATGATGATGTCTTCGATGATGAGGATGATAACGACGACGAAAGGTAAGAGTGAAATACAATATAGGCCCCGGATTTTAATCCGGGGCTTTTTTTAGCCTTTCACCTGAAAAACAATCCCTACTTTTGTTAAAAATAGATTAATGAAAAAATTAATTTTATTAGCTATCATTGGTCTGGGAATTGTTTCCTGTACCACTCAAAAAAGAACCAAAAAAATGACAGTATTGCCAAAAGATTGGAAACATACCACAAATATCTACGAAGTAAATATCAGACAATATACCCAGGAAGGAACTTTTAAAGCATTTGCAAAAGAAATGCCCCGATTGAAGTCAATGGGCGTGCAGACACTTTGGTTGATGCCCATTACACCGATTGCTCAACACAATAAAAAAGGAAGTCTGGGAAGTCCGTATGCTGCCGCTGATTACACCTCTGTTAATCCTGAATTTGGGACTCTGGATGATTTTAAAGATATGGTGAATGAAGCACATCGATTGGGATTTAAGGTTATTATTGACTGGGTAGCCAATCATACCGGTTGGGATCATGTATGGACAAAAATACATCCTGAATTTTATATAAAAGATCCGGACGGAAAATTCCATATTGCTTCCGGCATGGATGACATCATCGAACTGGATTACAAAAATCAGGAGATGAGGCAAGCTATGATTGAAGCTATGAAATTCTGGGTGAGAGAAACTAGTATTGACGGTTTCAGATGCGACCTGGCTTCGTGGGTAGAAGTAGATTTCTGGGAGCAGGCGCGTCCCGAAGTAGAAAAAATAAAACCCCTTTTCTGGCTGGGAGAATTTGATGAGTTGGAAAGCCCAGAGTACGGAAAAGTCTTTGATGCCAGCTACTCATGGAAATGGATGCACAAGTCGGCAGATTACTACAAAAACAATGAACCTCTTCAGGAATTAAAAGATTTACTCATTCAATATTCCAATATCGGAGATGCTTCGATGAGAGCATGGTTTACCTCTAATCATGATGAAAACTCGTGGAACGGCTCAGAATATGAAAAATATGCAGTAATTGCCAAGCCTATGGCGGTTTTTTCAGCAACATGGAATGGTATTCCGCTATTGTATTCAGGACAGGAGCTTCCCAATATGAAAAGACTGGAATTCTTTGAGAAAGATGCCATTAAATGGACCAATACCTATCTGATGGCTGATTTCTATAAAACATTGTTGAACTTAAAAGCATCCAATCCTGCATTAAGAGGCGGAGATCCTCATGTTACTACCTATTTCCTGAATACAACAGCCAATGATAAGATTCTTGCGTATGTACGGAAAAACGGAGAGAATGAAGTGTTGGTTGTCTTGAATATGTCGAAAGAACCTGTAGATTTCACAATAGAAGATCAGAACTTATCCGGAGCTTTCAATAATGTTTTCGATAAAACGAGAAGAAATTTTGACGAAGGTAAAGCCTTCAGTTTCAAAGTTTCAGACTACGTCGTTTTTGAAAAGTGAATAGTGGAACCTTTACTGTTTCGTATTCAACAATGACATCTTAATTACTATCATTAAAGCGGTACTCCAAGAGTGGCAAGATCCGCGACCTTGAAGGGACGATCGAAGTATCATAACCAAAAGCCCGATAACAACCCATGAACAAACAAGAAATAATCAACATCGTAAAAACAAAAATATCAGACAAAATACGGTATTTTGAAAATCTTATTGCTGAAACAAGGGCCTCCAATAACGATACAAAAAGCTCAATGGGAGATAAATATGAAACCGGTCGTGAAATGCTTCAGCAGGAAATCAACAATCTTCAACGCCAGCTGAATGAAGTACTGAATCAACAGGCGATCCTACAGAAAATAACTGCTGATCCTTCAGAGAAAGTTCAGAATGGTGCCATAGTCAAAACGGATAAAGGTTTGTTTTACATTTCTGCTTCCATGGGAGAAATCAGATCTGAAAATCAGAAGGTCATGACGGTATCTGCAGAATCACCTCTGGTAAAAGCGATGTTTGGCAAGAAAATGGGAGAGACATTTACCATCAATACTATCAATCAGACCATTGAAAATATCTGGTAGTTAATTTTATCATTATGAAATATAAAAATGTACTTCTCTTTGCCTTTTTATTAGGCAGTTTTTGGATCCATGCACAAATTCGTGCTGGTGTTTCGGCAAAAAGTTATGACCTTACCTCTGTCAGCATTACCGTAGATGATTTTATTATTACAATAGATTCCCAGGGAGCCATTACAGATTTCCATTCCCCGAAGCAGAACGGAAGAATTGATTATTATGACAACAGCAGTTTTGATCAGTACAGAGCCGGAAAAATTAAAAGTATCGGCAATATAAGAATAGATTACTGGGACGACATGGATCAGCAAAGTGAGAAATACGGTAAAATAAAAAGTATCGGTAATATCAGGTTCGAATATTGGGACAACCCTGTTTTCAATGAAGAAAAATTCGGGAAAGTAAAGAAAATAGGAAGTTATACTATCGATTACTGGCCTAAGGATATTATGGATAACAGCAGATACGGAAAAATTAAATCTATAGGGAATATTTCCGTTGATTATGGGTTGAAGGATATTATCGACGACAGCCAATATCAGAAACTGATTAAATTTGGTCCGGTACGCCTTGATTACTGGAATGATAAATTCATTGAGAAATCAAAATATGGACAGGTAAAATCCATCAACGGCAATAATGATGATATCAGTGTTTTTATATTATAAAAATTATCCGATAAAGTTGATCTCTAGTATGCAGATACACAATGTCTAATAGATAAGAGATATTCGTCTCATAAAAAGCATTCATCATATGGGTGCTTTTTTTAATGCTTTTTTACTAAATTTGAGCCATAAAATTCCTTTCAAAATGCAAAATTACCTGGATCTTTTACAACATATTTTAGACAACGGAACAGATAAAACCGATAGAACAGGCACCGGTACAAGGAGTGTGTTCGGATATCAGCTGAGATATGATTTGTCAGAAGGTTTTCCTTTGGTAACTACTAAAAAAGTGCATTTGAAATCAATTATCTATGAGCTGCTTTGGTTTTTGAATGGAGATACCAATATCAAATACCTTAACGATCATGGAGTAAGTATCTGGGATGAATGGGCAGATGAAAACGGAGATTTAGGTCCCGTATATGGCGCCCAATGGAGAAGCTGGCATGGAGCAGACGGAAAAGTGGTAGACCAGATTACAGAAGTGATTGACCAGATCAAAAAAAATCCCGATTCGAGAAGGCTGATCGTATCAGCATGGAATGTTGCCGAAATTCCGAATATGGCGCTGGCACCTTGTCACGCTCTATTTCAGTTTTATGTGGCAGACGGAAAATTATCATTACAGCTTTATCAGAGAAGTGCCGATGTTTTCCTTGGTGTACCGTTCAATATTGCAAGTTATGCTTTATTATTAATGATGGTGGCCCAGGTTTGTGATCTTGAAGTAGGAGATTATGTCCACAGTTTCGGGGATGTTCATATTTATAATAATCATTTCGAACAGGTAAACAGACAGCTTTCCAGAGAAACAAGACCGCTTCCGACAATGAAGCTGAATCCTGATATCAAGGATATTTTCAATTTCAAATTTGAAGACTTTACGTTGGAAAACTATGATCCGCATCCGGGGATCAAAGCTCCTGTAGCGGTTTAATATTTCCGGTATTCTTTTTTTAATTGCTATAATTCTGTTATTTTTGGCATTGGTGAAATAAATTTTCGTCCAGCGTCAAAAACAATATGAAGAAAAATCAAAGCAACAATTATGGTATATTCCTGAATATTCTGATAATTGTGTATACCCTCTACATCAGTCTTTCTGTTTTTAAACAGAAAGTTATTGTAACGGATGATTTAAGTAAGGTCTATGAATCTAAGTTGATCTCAGGATCTTATTTCACCTATATTTATTCGTTTCTGGATTCTACAACCATGGCAGCAAGGCCGGTATCGGGATTTGTAACAGGAACTTTAATTTATCTTTCAAAATACGATGAATCTGTTTATTTACTTGGATTAATCTTTTTTCCCCTTTCTTTAGCTGTTCTGTATATGGTGGCCAAAAAAATCCTATCTGAGGAGCTTGCCGGTCTTATTACATTGTTGTATTCATGCTCTGTCATCGGGACGAGTATTCAGTTTTCTCCGATTATGCTCAATTCTAATCTTGCGACTGTATTTTTTTCATTGAGTATCTACTTCTTATATGTGCGGGATAAAATCCTGGTAAGCGCTCTGCTTTTTATTGCTTCCATCTTAAGTTATGAAATCTTCTTTCCCCTTATACTGCTGCATCTGTTTTTGATTAAAGAAAATAAAAAAAGAATTTTGTTTGTAATAATCACCTTGGGAAGTGTGGTTCTTTTTAGAAAAGTGATTCAGCCCCTTCTGTTTGTAAACTCTTATCAAAGGGATGAGGTCAGTAAGATTTTTGAGATGAAAAGAGTGGTGCAGATTGCGGTCTTCTCAGGGAAGCTATTCTTCAAAGATATTTTTGCAGGTTTGTACAGAGGTATTTTGAATTTGAAAAATCTTGGTATTTTAGAATGGATATTGGCTCTCAGTATTCCTGCAACCGTGTACAAAGTTTTCTCTGTTTATGATTTTAAAAGCCAGTCAGCACGGCTTAGAAACATTGCTGTAATCTCTTTCCTGGCTCTGCTCTGTGGGTTCAGTATTTTCCTTTTTTCATCATATATCCCGACGATTTTTGGATTTGATAACCGAAATCTCGGAGCGATAAGGCTTTTTTATACATTGTTTGTCATTTCAATAATCATCTATGCATCGGTCAGAATAAAATTGGGTAATAAGATCATTGCTGCTGCTTTTGCAGTGATAGCTTTTCTCCTGATCGCGACCAATATCAGCGTGAAAAACTCATGGATATACGCAAGTCGGTTTAATGATGAACTGTTCAGTAAATTAAAAACATCATTGGACGAAAATCATATTGAAAGCGGAAACGTCTGTTTAGATTATAATATGTTTAATGAACTTAAAAATAATTCTCATTTTACCCTGAGAGAACCTGTTTTTTATAATGATTGGGAGGGGCCTATGTTAAGCGAAAGGGCGGGGATCGATTCCAGAAGAATTCATGTTTATAATCGGGAAAGAAAAATAGATTGCGAAATGGTGTTTCTTTATAAAAACGGAAAAGTTGTCAGAATAAAATAGGGTAAGAAAAGTTTCTGCAGCCACCTTTCTGGAAAATTTCACAAAATCTTTAAGTTGATTTAGCGTTTTTAAAATCAGGTCATTACAGTTGATAATCTTCCTTTTATCATCAATTTGAATAGGTCACCTTGTCTTCTTCATTTTAAACGAAGATATCCTGTAAAAAAGCGGTAAACAGGGCTACTGTTTTTAAAATAAGTTTTAAATTTGAAAGAACTTGATTTTAATTTCAACAGATCATGAAGTACTTAAAAATAAATACTGAAGAAAACACAGATACCGAACTGTTAAAAAATGTAATCCTTCAATTAAAAGGAGTGGCTTCAGTGGAAGTTATCGACGAGGAAAATCCGGAAAGTGAGCTGAAGAAAGCTTTTGCCAAAACAAAAGAACAGCTGAAAACAGGAGACTATGAAACCTTAGTCAATGATATTTTTGACATACTGACAAAAAATAATTCTAAAAAATAATAAAGAGAGATGAGAAAGGCCATTTTATCCATTGCCATACTTGGAATCTTATTTTCCGCAAATGTAGCCGCACAAACCGATACCTCAGGAAGAGAAAAAGTATACAGAGCTACGCACACCAAAGTAACGGAGCTTAAACATACAAAACTCAAAGTAAATTTCGATTATCAGAAAGAACAGCTGAACGGAGAAGAATGGCTTACTGCTTCACCCTATTTCTATCCTGCAAATGAATTGATTCTTGATGCTAAGGCAATGTTGATCCACGAAGTGGCCCTTGATAACAATGGAAAAAAATCTCCTCTAAAATACGAATATAAAGATGACATCCTGAAAATTAATCTGGATAAAACCTATCAGAAAAATCAGGATTATACTGTCTACATCAAATATACTTCCCGTCCCAACGAGGTCAAACAAAAAGGAAGTATGGCAATCAACGATGCCAAAGGCCTTTATTTTATCAATGCACAGGGAACAGATCCTGAAATGCCTACACAGATCTGGACACAGGGAGAAACAGAATCTTCTTCTGCCTGGTTTCCTACGATTGACAAACCCAATCAGAAGACTACCCAGGAAATATATATGACCGTTCCCGATAAATATGTAACACTTTCCAACGGAATTTTAAAAGATTCCCAAAAAGAATCGAATGGCCTCAGAACCGATCATTGGGTAATGGATAAAAGACACTCTACCTATCTTTTCTTTATGGGAGTAGGAGAATATGCGATCGTAAAGGATAAATGGAAAAATATTCCGGTAGATTATTATATTGAAAAAGAATACGAACCTTACGCAAAGCAGATCTATGGTAATACCCCTGAAATGATTGATTTTTTCTCTAAAAAAATGAATTACGACTTTCCGTGGGCAAAATATGCTCAGATTTCCGGAAGAGAGTACGTAAGCGGAGCGATGGAAAATACTACGGCAACCCTTCATGGAAGTGATATCCTTCAAAAACCGGGACAGCTGATCGACGAAAATAAATGGGAAGATACCATAGCCCATGAATTATTCCATCACTGGTTTGGCGATCTGGTTACCGCAGAGAGCTGGAGCAACCTTACCGTTAATGAATCATTTGCCAACTATTCCGAATATCTGTGGAACGAATATAAATACGGAAAAGACCAGGCAGATTACCATTTAATGAGCGATGTGAATATGTACATCCATAATCCAAGTGATTTTAAGAAAAATCTGGTAAGATTCAATTATGATTCCCGTGAAGACGTATTTGATCTGGTAACCTATCAGAAAGGAGGCGGAATCCTCAATATGTTGAGAAACTACCTGGGCGATGATGCCTTCTTTGCCGGAATGAATGATTATCTGAAAACCAACGAATATCAGAACGCAGAAGCCCATCAGCTAAGACTTTCTTTTGAAAAAGTTTCAGGAAAAGACCTGAACTGGTTCTTTAATCAATGGTATTTTGGTAGCGGTAATCCAAAAATCAATTACTCATTTACCTTTGAACCGGTAAAAAAACAGGTAGCTGTAACGATCAACCAGACCCAGGATCAGCTGTTTGAATTTCCGTTGGCTATTGATGTGTATGATAACGGAAAACCCAAAAGATATAATGTTTGGGTAAATGCTGAAGCAAAAAATACATTCAATTTAGATGTTTCTAAAACTCCTGATTTGGTTAATATCAATGCAGACGGAGTCTTGCTGGCAGATATTACCGATTCCAAAACACCGGAACAAAACCTGTTGCAGTTTACCAATTCTAAGGAATTCAAGAGCAGATACACCGCTTTAGAAGGTATAAAAGACCAGACAGGGAAAAGCCCGGCCGTTACAAAATTACTTGCCGCCGCTTTGAAAGATCCCTTTTTTAGGATAAGAATCAAAGCATTGCAATTACTTGATCTTACTAATCCTGAACAAATGAAGACATTAGGAGCTGAAGTTGAAAAAATAGCTTCAAATGATCCTAAAACATTAGCTCAGGCAGCTGCTATTGCTGCTTTATCAAAAACAAAAGATAAAAAATATCTTCCCATCTTTGAAAAAGGAATAAATGCTGTTTCCGAGGCGGTGAAGGGAAATTCCCTAAGTGCAGTTCTCACAATTGATCCTTCAAGGGCTAATTCTTTGGCCGACAAAATTAATCTGGAAGGAGCTTCAGATGAGCTGCTGGCGCTTTTCCTTCCTATTATTGTGAAAAATAAAGTAGCTTCTCAGATGGAATATATTGCTCCACTGGCTGCATTTTATCCTTTTGTAAAATTCCAGAACCCTGAATTGGGTAAAACAGCAGAAGAAGGATATAACTGGATCATGAGTTCCGATAACCTGAAAGCTGTTCAAAACATTACCAAAATGGTGGGATATGCGAAAAACCAGATGAAAGATAACCCACAGGCAAAAATGATGATCGTTCAGATGCTGAAGGATGGTTTAAGTAAAAAAATGGAGCTGCTGAAACAGAATCCACAGAACGCAGCAAGCATCAACAAGCAAATAGATGTTCTCAATAAAGCTATAGAAAACTATAAATAAAGAAAGAAGAGGCTGTCTCAAAAGTGAGACAGCCTCTTTTCTTTTTATTGCTGAATACTAAACTGTCAGATTATCGTTTAAAATATATTGATTTTTAACGATGTTATAAAAGTTAGTACTTTTTCCTGCTGTTTTTTGCGTTATCTTTCATAAATTCGTTCAAAATTTAGACAATTATGAGTTTTGGAATTGAGGCAGCGGGTTATTATGTGCCTGGTTTATATTTGGAGATTAAGGATTTAGCAGAAAAAAGAGGAATAGAACCAGCAAAATTGGAAAAAGGCTTAGGTCTTCATAAAATGGGTCTTTCTGATGTCCATGAGGATGCTGCAACCTTTGCAGCAGAAGCATTACTGAAGCTTATACAAGATTATGATATCAATCCGAAAGAAATAGCAAGAGTGTATCTGGGAACAGAAAGTGCTTTGGATGCTGCAAAACCTACAGCTTCGTACGCTGTACAGATGGTAGAAAAAGTATTGGAGGAAAAATTTGGAACCAGATGCTTCAGAAACTGTGACGTACTAGATATGACTTTTGCCTGTGTAGGAGGAGTAGATGCATTGCATAATGCTTTGGACTTTGTAAGAGTAAATCCGGATAAAAAAGCAGTTGTCATTGCCAGTGATTACGCAAAATATGAACTGGCTTCTTCCGGTGAATATACGCAAGGCGGCGGCGCGGTAGCTCTTTTGGTTTCATCAAAACCGGATCTTCTTGAAATTGAAAACAACTGGGGTGTTGCTTCAGAAAGTGTCTTTGACTTTTTCAAACCAAGAAGAATGTATAAAAAGGAGGATCTGAAGGGAGCTCCGGAAACCTACCCTGAAAAAATCGAAATTTTTACCGATGAACCTGTTTTTGACGGACAATATTCTAATCAATGCTATCAGGATAGGATACGTGAGGCTTACCATCACTATAAAGAAATTACAGGTCAGGAGAAACCCTATGAAAATTGGAAATATATTATTTTTCACCTTCCCTATGCCTTCCATGGGAAAAGGGTCTTTACTGAAATTTACAGTCTTGAAAACGAACTTCCCTACGGAACTCCGGAAGAACAAAAAGCAGTCGCGAAGTCTGAAGGCTATTTACAGTTAATCAATGATAAAATTGAGAAAACGCAGAGAGCATCCTCGGAAATAGGAAATATGTATACAGCTTCTGTTTTTATGGCCTTTTTATCAGCCTTACAGACCTCATTTAACGAAAACGAAGATCTTTCCGGAAAAGAAATTGGCTTTGTGGGATATGGAAGTGGTTCAAAATCAAAGATTTTTGCAGGAAGGGTTTCAGAGAATTGGAGAAAGATAGCGGAAAAATGGAACTTATTCGAAAGTTTGAAACAAAGAACAGCTGTTGATTTTGATACCTATGAAAAACTTCACCGAAAGTTGTTGAACGAGTCTGTTAACAAAAATTACAAGGGATTCGGGCTTGTCTCTGTAGAAACGGAAAATCCTGTTTTAACCGGAGCAAGATATTACAGCTATCAGAAATAAAATAATGTTATAGTACAACTAAGAATAAAATAAAATAAAGCATTCCAGCGTATGGAATGCTTTATTTTTTTGTTGTTTTTGACAGTCTCTATAGCAGCACTTAAATATCCGATATAATATTAGAACAAAGTGGCAGAAGTCCTGCAGTATCAGTTTTCTTCGGGTTAGTCAGACGGAAGGGATAATGGAATTGGTGGGAGATGGCTTTAGATATTGAGATTTACTGAAATGGGAACAAGTAATAGACATTCCAATTCCACAGTCAGAAGCAATGTGGCTGGTCGTTTAATTGATTAAGATTCTGAATATGATAATTAACAAATTTTTAATCCACATACCAATAAGATCGTTTTTAAGGTGTTCTTTTTACTATTTATCACGACTTTTTATATCCTTATTTATAAGATGTACCATCTTTTCCTGTCAATTTTCCTTCCAATTATAAAAATTTTAATTTAATATTTTTCGTATAAAGTATTATTTATAGTTTATTTTTTTAATTGCAATTAATTAATTAAAGGATTTTAATTTTAATTTCATTTTTTCTTAAAATTCCGTTAATGTTGAAATTGATTTATTTTTTGTTAATATTTTAAATATAATTAAATTGATTTTGTATTGATTTTGTGAATTAAGTGAGGATGTTCCCCCTATGACAGGCAGTTTTAGACACTTTACAAATTGATGTTGTTAATTTTTATTAACATATTTGTCACCTTGAATATATTAAAATTTGTTAATATGAATGTGAAGTTGCATGTGTTAAGTGCTGGAGCTTTGTTTTTTTTAGGACAAGCTGCCTATGCGCAAAAAACTAAGAATGATTCTATTCTGAAAGAGAATAAAATCGATGAGGTAGTCGTTACGGGCTATCAGAAGAAGAAGGCAGATGAAATTACTCAGGCGCAGGCTGTTGTAGGTGGAGACGAGATCAGAAGAAACTCTCCTACAACTTCTATTGGTAACTCTTTACAGGGTAGAGCTTCTGGGGTGTTTGTACAAAGTACTACAGGGCAACCGGGAGCTGCCGCTACCATTCAGGTAAGAGGGGTTGCTGGCGTTGGTGGTTCTTCGGAACCTACCTATGTGGTAAATGGGATGTACATGACGGCAAGACAGTTTAGTGCAATTAACCCTGCAGACGTAGAGTCTATTTCAATTCTTAAAGATGCTGCTGCTACTGCACAGTATGGTGCAAGAGGAGCAAATGGGGTAGTTGTAGTAACTACTAAAGCCGGAAAATCCGGAAAAACACGGTATTCATTTGAAACTAAATTTGGTTTCAGTGAAAGATTGAAGGACAATAATTATACCATGATGAACTCAAGAGAGTTAATGGGCTTTCAGAATCAATTGGGATACCTTGGATTTAAGCCAAGATCTCAACAGGAAATGGATAGATTAGCTGCTTTCGATCACAACTGGCAAAAAGACCTACTGAAACCTTCAAGCATTCAGTCTTACTTGTTTAGTGCACAAGGAGGATCCAGAGAAAGCACTTTCTATTACTCATTAGGTTACGATTCTGATAACGGAATTATCAGAGATATCGACGGACTTAAGAGATATACAGGTAACTTCGGATTTACAAACAGATTAAGTGAAAAACTTAACGTAGGAATCAACCTTGGAGTTCAATATCAAGTAACTCAGAACTTCAGAGATAGAAACAATACCCAGAACCCGTTTGGGGCAATGTATAAATACGCTCCTTATGAGCCAATCTATAACCCGGATGGTAGCTATAATCAGACTATGAGAGCTGGCTCTAACGTAGTAGAGCAGATTAGCACTTACAGGTTGGATGATCAGAGATTGAGAATTCCTGTAACTTTATTTGCTGAATATAAAATTATTGATGGACTGAAGTTTAAAACCAATTTCAATGGGCTTTATGACTGGTTTATGGGTACTCAGTGGTTGAAGAAAGGCTCAAACCTTGACTTAACAGTTAATACAGTTCCTACAGGTGCATTAAACAAAAATTCATTCTATGGTTTTAACTATACTTGGAATAACTCGGTTAATTATAAAAAATCATTCGGAAGACACAACTTTGATTTCTTAGGGTTTATCGAATATAACGATAACTTCAACGAAACAATGAATGGAGGAGCTTACGGATTGAAGTCTCCTGTAATCAGTGTTCCTTCTATTACTACACCTTCAGACAGAAATACATTTACCGGGATTAAGACGAGAAATACCTTATTCAGCTTAGCAGGTTTATTAAATTATGACTATGCAGGTAAATACTTGGTAACAGGGTCATTAAGAAGAGATGCTTCATCAAGATTTGGTATAAATAATCAAAGCGGGGTATTCTGGTCTGCAAGTGCTGCTTGGAATATTGCTAAAGAAGACTTTATGAAAGGAGGCTTTATTAACGATTTAAAGCTTAGAGGATCATATGGTACAACGGGTAACGATGGAACACTGCCTGATTATTACAACGTAAACAATTCTAGCTATGGTTTATATGGTTCTAACGGAACTTTATATCCTGGAACATATGCACAGAGTAATTATATTATTGGTAATACAAATCTTAAATGGGAGTCTAATGCGATCACCAACTTAGGAGTTGATTTCACAATGTGGAACAGAAGAGTTCGTGGATCGGTAGAGGTGTATCAGAATAAAAGAAAAGATTTTGTACAGCTTGTACCTTTAGATAAACAAGAAGGAGGATATTATCAGTATATCAATGCTGGAGATATGTCTCAGAAAGGTCTTGAGGTTGAATTGAGTGTAGATGTTCTTAAAAAGAAAGATTTCCAATGGAATCTACATGCTAACATTTCTTTCCAAAAATCGATTCTTGATAAGCTTGCTGACGGACAGACTGAAAGAAACTTAGGAGATACCTATCTTAAAGTTGGTGAAGCACCTTATTCATTCTATAATGTAAGATTTGCCGGAGTAGATCCAAATAATGGTGATGCTTTATATTATGATAAAGCGGGAAATATTACAAATGTTTACAGTGCATCCAACGCAGTTCCTCTTACTGACAAATCTCCTTTCCCAAAAAGTTTCGGTGGTTTTGGAACGACAGTTCAGTACAAAGGGCTTGATTTTAGTGCAGACTTTGCATTCAAGTTGGGCAGTTATACCTATAATAATATGTACTATGCTGCTGTTAATCCAACTTTGGCTGTTGCGGGGAGAAACATGGCACAGCAGGCAGCTAATGTTTGGCAGAAACCTGGTGATACAGGAGTATTCCAGAAAGTAGATAGCAATGGGATGCGTGATTCTGATCAATGGATTGAAAAATCTGATTATTTAAGATTGAGATCACTTACACTAGGATACTCTTTTGACAAAGCGTTTCTTGGAGAGGACTCACCTATCAATAAACTTAGAGTATATGTACAAGGACAGAATTTATTCACTGTAACTAAGTTCCACGGAGAACCTGAGGTTTCAGTAGGATCTGCTGACTCTACGGCACTATTCGTTCCGGGATCATATAATCTTTATACCTATCCTGCTGTAAGAACAATCCTGATGGGATTACAATTAGAATTTTAATACTGAATAGCTTTATGAAAAAGAACATAATAAAAATAAGTTTAGTTGCACTAACGACATTTGTTTCGTTGACTTCTTGTGACAGAAATTTAGATCAAATCTCATCAATTAACGAAGATCAGGATCAGTCAATGACTAGAGCTGAATCATTCAGACAGGCTTTGGACGGTGCTTATACAGCATTTAAAGGGAGTGGTTATTATAACGGAGATACAGGTAGCCAGCTTATTATGGGAGACCTTACTACCGATAATTTAGTTCGTACAGCTTCAGGAAGAAATACTAATTTTGCAGCATCAAACTTCGAATTTTCTTCAGACAACTCACAAACAACGGGATTGTACAGTGCTGCTTATTTAGCTATCAGTAGAACAAACTTTGTATTGTCCTATATTAATAACGGAGTATTGTCAGGTACACAGAAAACAAATATAGAAGCTGAAGCAAGAGGACTTAGAGCTATTGCTCATTTTGATATTGTAAGAGCATATTCCCAAATCCCAACACAATCTGCAGAAGCTAAGAATAAGATTGGAATTTATTATTCAGAGAAATATTCTCCTTTAAACAATACAGCATCCAGAAACTTAACTGTTGAGCAAGTGTATGATAAAATTATTGCAGATCTTTTATTTGCAGCGGATAATATTACACAAAACGACGCGGATAAAGGAAGGTTGAGTAAAAGTGCAATCTATGGATTATTATCAAGGGTGAATCTTTATAAAGGAGATTATGCTAATACGATTAAATACGGAGAATTAGCATTAGGATTGTCACCTAGTATTACAGCGATAGATAACTTTACCAGAATATGGAAGGAAAACGAAGGATTATCCAGAATTACTGATGGTGTTTTATTTCAGTTATCAAATGCTGCGGCTGAGCCAAATAATACTGTAGGAGCAGCATACAACCAATCAGTACCTAGTCTTAGATCAGAGTTTGTTGTTGATTATGATTTATATACAGCTTATGCAGCAAATGATATCAGAAAAACAGCCTATTTCACTACTAGTGTATATAGTAAAGAAAAATACAATCACATAACAAAATATGCTGGTAATGGAGGGCCTGCTAATGTTGTACCTATTAAATATTTAAGGTCAGCTGAGGTATTATTAAACGTTGCTGAAGCACATTATAAAACAGGTAATCCTGCTCAGGCTCTTACTTTATTGGATAAATTAAGAAAGGAAAGATATTCTTCATTTACTCCTGGTACAGAATCAGGACAAGCTATTTTGGATGCTATCCTGAAAGAAAGAAGACTTGAGCTTGCATTTGAAAATGATAGATGGTATACTTTAAAGAGATTGGGTTTATCTGTTCAGAGATCAGGTAAAGGAGATCTTTTTGATGGTACTGGTACACCAGCTGTTAAGCAGACTCTTGCTGCAGGAAGCTCTAAATGGCAATGGCCAATTCCTATAACTGCAATTCAGGCAAATCCAAATATTAAACAAAACGACGATTATTAATAATCAATCATTGTTTACATAATAAGAGCCCCATTTTTTGTGGGGCTCTTTTTTTTATAATGTATTTTGGGTTATTTTTAGGTAATTATGTTACTTACGAATAAGTTTCATGTTCTGGTAGCTTTTCGGAGTAACACCCTCCCATTGTTTAAATACCCTCGTAAAATAGTTGGTGTCAGAAAAACCTGTCTGATAGGCCGTTTCTTTAATGGAATTCTGACCTGCCAATAGTTCTTTTGCCCTACTGATCCTTTCCTGAAGAATAAAATCATTCGGGGAAGTTCCTAGTTCATCCTTGAACATTTTAAAGAAATTGGATTTGCTGACATATGCCAGCTTGGCGATACTTTCAATAGAGAGTTTCTGGTGCAGATTTCTTCTGATATAATCTACGGCAAAACCGATCCTTGACTTATTTTTTACAATATTCTTTTCTACCATGCTTCTTGCCTGGGTTTGCATAAGCCGAATTAAAAGCTCTTTTAGGGCAAAATCAGCCATGATATCCTTCTGGGAATTATCATCCATGGCAATTCTCATGATATTGTTCGTAGCGGATGCCAATGCCTTATTATTAAAAAGGAAATATTCATCCAGCTGTATATTCCATTGGGAGTCATCATCCACTTTAGGAAGATGATAATTCAAATGATTAAGAGAATCCTCTATAAACTCTGGATTCAGGCTTAGAGAAATACATTGTGTAGGGGTTTCATCAGATTCTGGGAAATCAATAACCATCGTTTCACCCGGAGCGACCAGAATGCTTTCTCCCGGAAAATAATCAAAATAATTAGTTTTATTATCCAGTTTCATATGTTTCTTGCCGCGAAGCATAGCCGTAAAAGCAATATTTTCAAAATGAAGTTTCACACCAAAGGCAGTTTGGTGAGTCTCATATATACTGAATTCACAATTGTTTAGATTGAATTTTGTCTGGTTTTCAACAAGACTCAATAGTTGGTTCTCCTTACGTAATTCTGGAGTATTTAATAAAATCTTACTATTGTTATTCATTTCTAAATATTTTTTAGAAGGTACTTACTCAAATATAGAAAATTTGACCCAACGTTGCTGTTAACAAAATACTAAAATTCAAACCCTGTACTATTTTACACTTTTTTTATACGATTGTGCTATACGTTTTTTGTGCGGAAGCGTAATTTGGTACGATAGAACAAACAAAAAATCTTAATATGAGCACCCTTACAGAACCTAGATCCTCGACGCTCTTACAGCGTCCTGAATTTAAAAGCAGATATGATAATTATATTTACGGAAAATTTACACCACCCGTTAAAGGGCAGTATTTTGATGTAGTTTCTCCCGTTGACGGTAAAACTTTTACTCAGGTAGCACACTCATCTAAAGAAGATCTGGAACTGGCGGTGGACGCTGCAGAAAAAGCATTTCAGACCTGGAAAAATACTTCCTCTACAGAAAGAAGTATTATCCTCAATAAAATTGCAGATCGTATTGAGCAAAACTTAGAATATCTCGCTACCGTAGAAACGATTGATAACGGAAAAGCAGTAAGAGAAACATTAGCTGCAGATATGCCTTTAGCGATTGATCATTTCAGGTATTTTGCCTCTGTGATCCGTGCAGAAGAAGGATCTCATAACGAACTGGACAAGGATACCGTGTCTCTTATCGTACACGAACCGCTTGGAGTAATTGCACAAATCATTCCATGGAATTTTCCCATACTGATGGCTGTCTGGAAATTGGCCCCGGCTTTGGCTGCAGGAAACTGTGTTGTCTTGAAACCGGCAGAAAGTACTCCCGTTTCCATCATGGTGCTGATGGAGTTGATTGGTGATCTGTTGCCGGCAGGTGTGATAAATATTGTCAATGGTTTCGGAGCAGAACTGGGAAGAGCCCTGGTAACCAACCCGAAAGTGGCAAAAGCCGCATTCACAGGCTCTACAGCAACAGGACGTCTGGTCATGCAATATGCCACAGAAAATATTATTCCCGTAACCCTGGAGCTTGGTGGCAAATCGCCCAATGTTTTCTTCAACTCAGTGATGGATGCAGATGATGAATTTCTCGATAAAGCTATTGAAGGAGCTGTCTTATTTGCGTTGAATCAGGGTGAGATTTGTACATGTCCTTCAAGACTGTTGGTTCAGGAAGGTATTGCAGATGCCTTCATCGATAGAGTAATTGAAAGAGTCAAGGCGATCAAAGTTGGGAATCCGCTTGATAAAACAGTTATGATGGGCGCTCAGGCTTCACAGATTCAAAAAGATAAAATACTTTCCTACATCCAGTTAGGAAAAGACGAAGGAGCAGAAGTTCTTGTAGGAGGAGATGTCAACAATCTCGGAGAAGATCTGGAGGATGGGTTTTATATTCAGCCGACTATTTTCAAAGGAAACAACAGAATGAGAATCTTTCAGGAAGAAATCTTCGGTCCTGTGCTGGCATTTACCACCTTTAAAGACGAAGAGGAAGCAATAAAAATTGCCAACGATACCATTTACGGATTAGGAGCTGGAGTATGGACCCGGGATGCCCATCAGTTGTACAATATTCCGCGTCAGATCCAGGCAGGAAGAGTTTGGGTAAACCAATACCATTCATATCCGGCAGGTGCCCCTTTCGGAGGCTATAAGCAATCCGGAATCGGTAGAGAGAATCATAAAATGATGCTGGATCATTATCGTCAGACCAAGAATATGTTGATCTCCTACAACAAAAATAAGTTAGGTTTCTTTTAATATTAATGTAGGGCGTGCCCGATTGCCCTGGCCTTGTCCCGGGCAAACGGTCGGGCTATGCAGGGCTGCACTTCGTTCCGGTACTTCATTACATTGCGTACCGGCTCGTTCCTCGCCGCCCTTACTATCCCTCACGCAGAAAGCGGTATTCCTTCAAACTGTTGGAAGACTAAAAATACTAAAGTATATGGCTTACCATAATGTAATCAGATACTCACATTAAACAGAATCAAATGTTCAGGTTCGGCAAAATTTATTTTGCCGAACCTTTTGAGTAGAAACCCCCAAGCATTCTGTACATTACTTTAAAAATAAAGAAAATGGAAACAAAAATATCAAGACTTTCCGTTACTGAAAAGGCCCTTGAAGTAATACATACCCTTGAAGACAAGTATGGGCCCCTAATGTTTTATCAGGCAGGAGGTTGCTGTGAAGGAACACAGCCACAATGTTTTGAAAAAGGTGGTTTTTTTCCGCGAATGAATGATGCGATGATCGGAACCATCAATAACCACGAATTCTGGATAGACCGTGATCTTTTTGAATACTGGAAATATTCCCATTTTACACTTGACGTCACCGATGGATTTGGTCCCGGCGGCTTTTCATTGGAAACCCCACTCGGTAAAACCTTTAAAGTGCTCTACAGGCTTTTCACCCCGGAAGAATATGAAAACCTTGAACCTGTACAACGCAATGAATAAAATTTTTTACACCTTCACAAACCGGTTCACAAACATTGCAGCGACAATATCGCCCACAGAATTCAGAACAGTCGCCAGAGGATCAACCAGGGTCCCGATAATCATTACCGCCGGGATAGCTTCCTGTGGTAATTTATATACAGAGATCATCAACATTTCTCCAATATATCCGCCGTTCGGGATTCCGCCTGCTACAATACTAACAAATACAGTGATTCCTAAAGCTAAAAGTAAGTTGGCAGGATCAAAAAAATCCTTTCCGATAATAAGAAAAGCAACGTAGATTTTAATAATTGACGACATAGAAGACCCGTTTTTATGCAACGTGGTACCGATCGGGATCACAAGATTGGCAATAGGATTGGGAATTCCAATTTTGGAAGCCGCCTGTAAATTGGCAGGCATGGTAGCAAAACTGCTGCATGTACTGATTGCTGTCAGGGTAGGATAGATCGCATTCTTCCAAAAGTTTTTAACTCCATTCTGGCCTTGCGCCATAAACGCATAAAGTGAAAAGAAAACAAGAAAATAGATGATACCTGCAATATAATACAGCCCCAAAGGTTTAGCATAGAATCCAAAAAGCTGTGGCCCCAGAGTAGCAACCTGAAATGCAAAATAAGCACCCAAACCGATAGGGGCAAGCTTCATAACCAGTAAGAGCAATTCCTTCATTACCTCATACCCCGAAGCAATAAAAACTCTGAAAGGCTGTCCTGCTTCTCCCGTTTTCCTGGCTGCAAAACCTGTCATGAAAGCAAAAATAAGTAGCGCCAGCATATTTTGCCTTGAAAAAAGAGCCGTAAATTCTCCTACCGTGAAAAAACTGACAATTCTGTTTCCCCAGCTTTCGTCACTGGCTGTCTCTGTGACTACCTGCGAACTTCCCGAAATTCCTGAAACAGGAAAAAGGTAAACCGCACCGATCGTAAAAACGGCCGCTGTCAAAATGAAAAACAAAAAGGTAAGGGCCATTACAAGAATAATTCTTCCAAATTCAGATTGTTGCTCAAGAGATGCGATAGAATTGGATACTGCAAAAAATACGAGTGGGACCACACTTACAAATAGGAGATTAAGAAATATATCTCCGACAGGCTTTATATATTCCACAAAATCAGGGGTTACAATTCCGATAACACTTCCAATAGTAATTCCTAATAATAAAAATATGATTCCTGAGTAATTTTTTAGTACCTCTCTCATGCGGTGGTTTTTATCAAAGATAAGTTTTTTTATATGGGTATGAAGAAATCGAATTTAGTAATTTCAAATATGTTTTATCATAATTGTGAAATACTAAAGTAGTTCTTATTGTTTTAATAATTAAAAATGGATTATTTTTCTATAAATTCCTTGTTTGTATCTATAAATATAGATGGCAAAACAGGGGATGTACAGTAAAATGAATACATACACATAAGGGGACCATCTCATGACAGGCTACCTCATGATAAATACGAGGTATTACTTAATATTATCCATAGATAATTGTTCACAACATGTCCTGCCAGTCTTTACTTTTTTTGTTTTTAAGCTTTTTCGAGTGTGGGTTTCAAAGATAAAATTCATAAATTTGAGTAAATATCGTTTCTATGGCTTATATAGATTACTATAAAATTTTAGGCGTAGATAAAAGCGCAACACAGGATGACATTAAAAAAGCCTACCGTAAGCTGGCTAGAAAACTGCATCCTGATCTCAATCCTGATGATAAAGAATCAGAAAAAAAATTTAAAGAGCTGAACGAAGCTAATGAAGTCCTCAGTAATCCTGAAAATCGTGCCAAATACGATAAATATGGAGAAAACTGGAAACATGGTGAAGAGTATGAAAAAGCCCAGCAGCAGCAAAGACAGTATCAACGCCAGCATCAGAATTATGGCGGAGGATTCTCCGGTGCTGATTTTGGCGAAGGCGAAGATTTCTCTGATTTCTTCCAGGATATGTTTGGCGGCAGCACAGGAGGTTTTGGAAGAAACTCAAGAGGAAGGGCTTCCGGGAAGTTCAAAGGGCAGGATATACAGGCTGAGTTGAACCTTAATTTAAGAGATGCCGCAAAAACACATCCGCAGACTTTCGAAATCAACGGAAGGAAAGTAAGAATTACTATTCCGGCAGGAGTATATGATGGGCAACAGATCAAATTGAAAGGTCATGGAAATCCGGGAGTAAACGGAGGCCCTAGCGGAGATTTGTATATTACCTTTAATATTCCCGTGGATCCGGACTTTGAAAGAATTGGTGATGATTTAAAAACTAAAGTACCTATTGATTTATATACTGCTGTTTTAGGTGGTGATGTAAAAGTGAATACTTTAGATAGCACTGTAAATCTCAAAGTAAAACCGGAAACCCAAAACGGAGTTACGGTAAGATTGAAAGGAAAAGGTTTTCCTGTATACAAAAAAGAGGGAGAGTATGGTGATCTTTTTGTAACCTATGAAGTAAAATTGCCAACGAATCTTACAGATAAGCAGAAAGAACTTTTTGAACAACTAAAAAACTCCTAGGCTATGAGTGAAAGAATATCACGCGAAGAACTCGTAAAAATATACAATATAGAAATCACTTTTTTTGATGACCTTGTAGAGTATGGGCTGCTACATGTGCAGGTAGAAAACGAAGTTCATTACTTGATGTATGAAGACTTACCTGACCTTGAAAAGTTTGCCAACTGGCATTATGACCTTGAAATAAATCTTCCGGGATTGGAAGTTATTCATAATATGCTGAAAAAACTGGACGCATTGAATAAAAGAAACAGAGAGCTGATGAATAAACTTTCTGCAATAAAGGATCAATATGAAGATATTTAGTTTAGCTTTGTAGGTTTTTAAAGCAAATTACTTTTTTATGAATGAGGAAAAGGTTATTACATTAAAACCTGACAGGAAGAATTTTGAAGAGATTTATTTTAGCGGAAATCAGGGGAGTTTACTTTTCTCACCTGCTACAAAATCTAAGACGATAACAACCCTTATTGCTGCAGCTGTTTTGTTTATTGCTTCCCTTTTAAAAGGATATCTAAGTGATGACAGTGTAGGAATTTTATACTTTTTAAGTTTTATATTCCTGCTTTGTGCTATTTTTTTGTCAGTAGGTGTTAATAAAGTTTCGAGATGGAAAAAACAGGTAAATCAGTACCTGAGTATGCTTGAGAATTGTAAAATCTATGAAATAAGGTTTGATCGGAACTTCTTCACAGTCAATATCGACGGTGAAAAAGAAACCAGTGAGTGGACTGACTTTGAATATTGTGATGCTAATGACGAATTCATTTCTCTTGAGGGAAAATATAGTTATATGTTTCCCAAAAAATCAATGAGCGGAAAAGACTATGATCTTCTGAAAAAAATACTGAAAGATCGTATCAGGAAATAGAAAACGGAGCAAAATTTTGCTCCGTTTTTGTATGTATCAATGAACTTTTATTATTCTAACCAGCCCATTTCCTTCATCCATTCGTCATTGTAGATTTTACCTACATATCTTGATCCGTGGTCATGCAGTAAGACCACGATGACATCATCTTTTGTAAATTGGTCTTTCATCTGAACCAAAGAAGCAATAGCACTTCCCGCAGAATATCCACAGAAGATTCCTTCTTCTTTAGCCAGCTTTCTGGCATAGATAGCTCCGTCTTTGTCCGTTACTTTTTCAAAATGGTCAATAACAGACATATCATAGTTTTCTGGAATAATGTCTTCACCAATTCCTTCTGTGATGTAAGTATAAGCATGGTCGTAGTGTAATTCACCTGTTTCATGAAACTCCTTAAGGATAGAACCATAGGTGTCAACTCCGATTACCTTAATATCTTTATTTTTTTCCTTGAAAAAAGTTCCGCATCCTGTAATAGTACCTCCCGTACCGGCTCCTACCACAAAATGAGTCAGTTTTCCTTCCGTTTGTTCCCAGATTTCAGGAGCAGTAGATTCGTAATGAGCTGCTCTGTTAGACAAGTTATCATATTGGTTTACGTACCATCCGTTTTCCGTTTCTTTTGCCAGCCTTTTGGATACTGAATAATAAGAACGAGGATCGGTTGGCTTTACATCGGTAGGGCAAACAATCACCTCTGCTCCCACAGCGCGAAGGATATCGCACTTTTCTTTTGACTGTTTAGAATTGGTTACAAAGATACATTTATAACCTTTGATAATGGCAGCAAGGGCCAGCCCCATTCCTGTATTACCGGAAGTTCCTTCTATAATGGTTCCTCCAGGTTTTAATCTGCCGTCTTTTTCGGCATCTTCTATCATTTTAAGAGCCATTCTGTCCTTTACGGAATTCCCGGGATTGAATGTTTCTACTTTTGCTAAAACTAAGGCTGGAAAGTCTTCACCCAATACTTTGTTAAGTTGTACAAGTGGAGTATTACCTATCGTTTCAAGAATATTTTTTGCGTATTTCATAAATGTTTTATAAGCGATGCAAAGATAAGGCTTTTAAAATTACCGCTGCACCAGATAAAGTCGGAGACAATTGATATAATGCTTAGCTTTCATTATCAATTATCAATTATCAATTATCAATTATCAATTATTAATTATTAATTATTGTATTAGTTATACTTAATTGCTTTAACCGGAGAAATTTTACTGATCAGGTAGCTCGGAATGATCAAAGCGAGTCCTGAAATGATCAGAATTCCTACTGAAATAGAAATAATCGCGACAGGATTAAGATCTACAGGAACAGTACTGACGTAGTAATTTTCCGGATTAAGTTTTATAATACCAAAGAATTTTTGAATCAAAATAAGGCCGAGACCAATACCGTTTCCATATAAAAGACCCGGAATCATAATGATAAGAGTATAATTGATAAAGGTTGCCCTGATTTGGGAATTGCTGGCCCCCAATGTTTTAAGAAGGCCAATGGAATTGGTTCTTTCGATGATAAGGATCAGAAGTACCATGATGATATTGATAACCACTACAATAAGCATGATAATGATGATCAAAGCAATATTGGTATCGAAAATACTAATCCAGTCTGTAATCTGGGGGAATTTTTCAGTTGCTTTTTCAGCATAGTTTTTATACCCGATCAATTTTTCAATTTCCGGGAAATCTTTGTCGATATCGTTTACATTTTTCAGGAAAATATCAATTCCACCAATTTCATCATTCTTCATGTCCTGAATTTTTCTTGCGTGGTTGATTCCCCCTATTACAAACTGTTCGTCGATCAGTTTAATATCCGTTTTATAAATTCCAATAATTCTGAATTTACGGTAAAGGGGTTTCTGGTCAGCTTTTAAGAATACAGTTACAATACTGTCATTCAACTTAAGGTGAAGATCGTTTGCTATTTTCTGAGAGATTGTTACATTATTGTTAAAGCCTTCTTCTGTTACCTTAGGTGTAGTACCGGCAATCAGAAATTTTTTGAATCGTAAACTGTCAAAATCTTTTCCTATTCCTTTAAAAATAATTCCGGAAAAGTTGTGCTCGTTACGCATAATACCTGTAACGGTCACATATTTCTGTACACTTTCTACATCCTTAAGTTCTTTTATTTTTGCAAGATTAAGGCCTTGATTATCCAATACTGAAGTATTGTATGAGGAGTTGGAACGGGTTGATCGTACCGTGATATGTCCACTGAAATCTGCAAGTCTCTCTTTAATTGCTTTTTTGGAGCCAAAACCGGTAGCTACTGTGATAAGGGAGACAATGATCCCGAGTGCCACGGAGAGCCTGCCAATGAAGATGATAACCCTTGAAAGGTTATTTTTGTTATCTTTGGAAAATGCTATTTTTCTAGAGAAATATAAAGGAAACTTCAAGCTTATGAATTTAGATTTCAAAATTAAAAATTTACTTCTTATTTGCCTAATTTTTTTAGGAGTATTCAGTCAATATTATTCTCAGACTCAAGTTCAACGGGATTTTAAAACCGGTGCAGACCAACCTGAAGTGTATTTGCCTCTGCTGAAAAATAAAACGGTGGGAATTGTAACGAATCAAACTGGATTGATGAGTGACAGAACACACCTGGTAGATTTTTTAGTACAGAATAATATTAAGATTAAATCTATTTTTGCTCCGGAACATGGTTTCAGAGGAGATGCAGACGCAGGCGCAAAAGTGAAAAACGGAGTAGATATCAAAACGGGAATTCCTATCGTTTCTTTATATGGAAATAATAAAAAGCCGACAGCAGAGCAGTTGAAAGGTATTGATATTGTCGTTTTTGATATTCAGGATGTAGGGGTAAGATTCTATACTTATATTTCAACTTTAAGTTATTTGATGGAAGCTGGCGCTGAAAATAAAGTAGAGATTATGGTTCTGGATCGTCCCAATCCGCATGACGGCTATACGGACGGGCCGGTTTTGAAAAAGAAATGGACCAGTTTCGTAGGGATGCATGAAGTGCCTGTAGTGTATGGATTGACTATTGGAGAATATGGAAAAATGGTTAATGGTGAAAAGTGGTTAAAAAATGGAGTTCAGGCAAAATATACCCTTATCCCGATGAAGAATTATCATAAAAAGCAGCGTTATCCTATTTTAGATAAGCCTTCTCCCAATTTACCGAATGATAAAGCTATCAATTTATATCCGAGTTTATGCTTTTTTGAAGGAACTCAGGTTTCTGTCGGAAGAGGTACGGAGCTTCCTTTTCAGATTTATGGTTCTCCGTGGACAGTCAATTTACCTTACCAGTTTACACCCAAGCCAAGTTATGGGGCAAAAGATCCTTTCCTCAACGGGAAATTATGCTATGGCGAAAATCTTTCAAATTATCCAAAAGATTTGAGAGAGCTTAATCTTGAGTGGGTGCTTAAAGCATATAGGAATTACAAAAATTCCCAACAGGATTTCTTTTAAAAAATCTGTGGTTCGATACACTTTCCGGAACTGATGAGCTCAGAAAACAAATTATTGCTGGCAGATCAATTCCGGAAATTAAAGCATCATGGAAAGCTGACCTGGAAAGTTTTGAAAAGATCAGGGTCAAATATGTGACTTATGAAGATTAATTAATCAAAATTATGGGGCGGATTTTTATCATTCTTGCCCTTGTTTAAGATAAACAACCCTATCGTCAAGCCTACAACACCTGCAAACGCAGTCAGTAAAGCTCTTTGTAATTTATCCGGAAGATCATTTCCCAGATAATTCATTAAAAAAAGGATCACAAAAGTGATCACGGAGATAATAATATGATTTTTTCCGAAAGGTTTCATAATGTTATTTTAGTTTGTATGAAATCATTACACCTCCTCTGTAAGGAATAATTTCTCCACTTTTATTGAACTTTTCTGCAGATTCATAACGTAATCCTGTAGTACGATCATAGCCTTTATAAAATCCTTGTGATGTTCCTATTGTTGCATATACATCCAGATTCCATCGGTCTGATAGTTGGAATTGGTAGCCGCCAGTTACTCCCAGCATTATTGAAAACCCCTTTTGATATAGATTGGAAGTTATGAATTGTTCTCCATTATCATTTGTGTATATATCATCCTTCCAATAATTCCATTTTTGTGCATTATAGGCTGCAACACCAAGATTTGCTCCTATATACCAATGTTTAAATGCTTCTTTAAAATAATATCTTCCCTCAATTGAGGCAGAATAAAATTGCAATTTGTGCCCTGCAAACGATTTCCATGGTGAAATAAATACATCTCCCTGAATTGTATATTTAGGACTTACCTGCTTTTCGATGCCTGCATTTAAAATACCTATCGGAATGAATAGAGCATTTCCTTTAATGTACAAACTTTTATCCTGTTCTTGTTTTTCCTGAGCATTAATCGTTCCTATCGATAAGACAGCCAGCGCAGCTGTCAATAATTTATATTTCATTCTGAGTGTTATTTTATTTGCGTAAGTAATTCTTCTGCCAGTTTCGAATCTTTGTTGGCCTGAACGGCTATGTTTTTAGACATTTCTGCATAATTTTTTGCCACTTCCTTATTTCCTGTCAGGAAGTAAAGTTTAGCAAGAATATAAGTGTTTTCGGAAGTTTCTCCCCTCATGACAGATTTTTCAGCCCATTCTGTTGCTTTTTTTAGGGAGGCCGGAGTCTTCACATGATCAGCAAATACCCATGCGGCTCTCAGAAGTTCATTGGGTTCAAAAGTGTCCGGGTTTTTATAATAATCCAGCGCTGCTTTTTCATACTCAGGAAAATTAGCATTTACTTCATAATAGCTAAGTTTGGTCTGATTGAGTTTTGTATGTGCCGCCTCTTTCCCTACTAAAGGCTCGGCGATCTTCATGAAGTAATCATCGTTGATCCTTTTATTCTTATCATCAATAGCCTGTTCTACTATTTTAGATAATTTTAATTGAGCATCAAATTCTTTATAGGTTTCTTCCGGGAGGTACTTGGTGATATCAGCCTTTCTGGATACGAAAGTTGCATAATTGGAATCTTCTGTAGACTTTAAGAAATACAACAAAAAACCAATTTCTTCTTTGGAAAGTTCCTCAGTTTTCTTTTTATTATCAAAATATCTCTCAGAGGCCTTTTTGGCAAATTCATAATCAGAGCTGGAATTAAGCTTCATAATATTGATCAGGAAATCAGGATCTTTTTCACCACTGGCAAATTTATCTTTAAGAGATCCTTTTTTATTACCTGGTGAGTTGATATCCTGAGCCATCGCCACAAAAAGACTCTCCTCCATGTATCCGGTATTTCGCGAAACAAGCTCCCCTTCACCATTGAGGAAAAGATAGGTGGGATAAGAGCGAACTCCAAATTTAGCTGCAATTTCCCTTCCTTCTCCTTTTTCCATATCAAATCTTGCATTGATGAAATTGGCGTTGTAATAGTCTCCGACAGATTTTTTGGTAAATACGTTGTGCTCCATCATTTTACATGGGCCACACCATGAAGCATAGGCATCTACAAAAACCAATTTTTTTTCCTTTTTAGCCTTTGCAAGAATATCCTTAAATGGCAGTTCCTGAAATTGGATAGCTTCCTGGGCAGAAATAATCACAGCACAAAAAATAGATATCCCGGAGATGATCTTCTTCATTTCAAATTTGATTTGTGAGCGAAGATAATTAATTTTAGAAATATAAAATGCTGAATCTACCGTTCGGATGCGTATATTAACTATTTTTAAGACTTAGTGACGCTCTGAAGAGAAGTCATTTCATCTTCTTGTAGGGGTATAATTTTACCTCTTATCATTATTTCGTTGTATTATTACAGAAATTAATTTGCGATTGATTTTTGCTTTAAAATTATGTTTATTTTTGTAACAGTCAGTGCTTTTATTGATGCAACTAACAAAATATTAGAGCGTTATGCTTTACTTGTCCGGCGTTTTTCTCGCTTTATTTCTGGCTTTTCTTTTAATGACAAAAAGAAATAGAAATACTGCTGATCTTATTCTTGCTACATGGCTGGCAGCGATTGGTCTGAATCTGGCAGGTCACTATATGCTTCTTACCGGCCAGTATATCAAATACCCGTCATTTATTTTTCTTGGATTTATATTACCGGTTTTATACGGTCCCTTTTTATATATATATGTTAAAAAACAAACATCTCCTGAGCCTTTTTCGTGGAAATATCTGCTGCATTTTATTCCTTTTCTGATCTGTAATTGTATGTTTCTTTCCTTTTATGCAGCTCCTTTTGAGGAAAGGGTGGAAATTTTTAAACATAAAGGAAGCGGATTTGAAACCGAAATGCTGCTGAGACTTTATTTTATTTATATTTCAGGAGTAGCCTATGTGATTCTTTCATTCCGGACTTTATACCTATTTCGGAACAAAATGGTTCAGCAGTTTTCCAATACGGAAAAGATCAACTTTAACTGGTTGCTGTATCTTATTCTATGGATCACGCTGATCTGGGGACTGGTCCTTTTTTCAAATACAGATATTATTTACGGAGCTGTTGCTGTATTTATCCTATGGCTGGGATACTTTGGAATCAAACAGGTGCAGGTCTTCAACCAGCCGGCATTGGTCTTTTTACTTACTGAAAATGAAATAAATACGGTTTCTGAAGTTGAAGGAAAAGATTTTTTACCTATTGAAAAGAAGTACCAGAAATCAGGACTTACAGAAAAAAGTATTGAAGACATCCATGTAAGGCTTCAAAAGGTATTGGATGAAGAGAAACCGTTTATCAATCCTAATCTTACGCTGAATGAACTTGCCACATTGTTGGAAGTTCATCCGAATTCTTTATCTCAGGTTATCAATTCCGTCGAAAATAAAAATTTTTATGAACTGATTAATCAAAAAAGAATTGAAGAATTTTTACAGAGAATTTCACAGCCTGAAAGCAAACAATATACTTTACTTTCTATTGCATTAGACTGTGGTTTTAATTCCAAAACATCTTTCAACCGAAATTTTAAAAAATATACCGGCGTCACTCCGAGTGAGTACCAGAAAGTCTGAATCCTGAGTTTCATCGCTCAGGGTAAACGTTTCATTTTTCATAACGTTCATTTAATCAATCGTTTGTGTTTTTATGTTGTGATGTTCCAACTTTCCTGATGGGGCGACCAGCTTTGGAAAATGCTGAATCTTTGCATCATAACTTTTAAACCCAAAAGTATGATTGCTTTTATAAAAAAGAATTCCGCATTGGCAGTTTTAACGTCACTTATCATGTTAATTTCATGTACAGATGGGAGGGCTATTGATGAACCGGGAAATCTGGTTCCAAAAACCGTAGATCAGGATACTTCTCTTCCTTTCATCTCCATCAACGGAGCTAAACTTCATTCCGAAGCTTTTGGTCCTGAAGACGGAACAATTGTCATTCCACTTCATGGAGGACCAGGTGGAGACTACCGTTATCTCTTTAATTGTAAAAACCTTATAAATAATGGATACAGGGTTGTGTTTTATGATCAAAGAGGATCTGGACTTTCTCAACGATTTTCTAGACAGTCTTATCTGTCTTTAGGGGCAGAAGTTATGGAGCTGATGTATGACGAACTGCATGCTGTTATTGCTTATTATCGTAAAAAACCTGAACAAAAAGTGGTGCTTCTGGGGCATTCTTGGGGTGCAATGTTGGCTTCGGGCTATGCAGGAAAATATCCTAATGATATCCAGGGGCTTATTCTTTGTGAGCCTGGAGGTCTGGTTTGGAATGACGTTACTCATTATGTAAAAGAATCCAGATCATTTAAAATATGGAACGAAATCCTTAATGATGCAACCTATCTGGATCAGTTTATTTCTGGAAAAGAAGATCAACATGAGATTTTAGATTATAAGATGCTTATGCTGGCCTCAAAGAACAGTATTACAGGCGAAGGCGATTTTGATCCAAGTATAAGCTGGAGGAGCGGAGCTGTTATTATGGATGCTCTTTTTGAAAGTGGAGATAAATATAACATAGACTTTTCTAAAGGACTGCAGAACTATAATGGTCCGGTTCTTTTTTTCTATAGCGAAAAAAATAAAGCGTACCCGGATTCATGGGCTCAAAAAATAACATCCAGTTATAAGAATGTGACCAAAGTAAAAATCCCTGGAGTGGGGCATGACGGCATTATTAGCAATCTTAATGCCTGGGATAATTATACAAAACCCCAAATCATTACTCTCATTGGCAGTCTTTAAAATGAATATCATGAAAAAAAATATATTATTAGTTTGGATCATGATGATGGTTACTTATCCCATCAGGTCACAAACAGTAAATTGGTATGCACTGAATGCCAAAGAAAAACATATACTCAATGCCAATATTGGAACAGAATATGGGGTTATTTTCGGATTGGGATATGGTTACCATTTCGACAACAGGTTTTTCCCATTGATAATAGGAGCTGAAGCGTCTATTCCGTCAGGGAACACATTGTTGGATGATTTTAAGGTGAAGGCAGGTGCTCATGTACGCTGGGCCAAAATTCATGATGTTCAGTTTTCAACAAGAATCCAGGGTATATTCCGGAAGTTTGAAAATAAGAATGTTGCTATTTCCAATTTTGGAGTAGATATGGCGGGAGTGATCGGTTATTACAGACCTACCTGGTTTGCTGGAGGTGAAGTAGGGTTTGATAAAGCTATTGTGACTCATTTCAGACATTCGGAACATTATAAAGAAATCTATCCCGAAGTAAAAAACGGATGGTATGAGCCGGCCGCGGGAGGCAATTTTTATTATGGAATACAAGGAGGGTACTCTTTCTCCCGACAGGAAATCTATGTGAAACTGGGAAATATTGTGTCACAGGATTTTAAAACTAAACCTAGATTGCCTTTTTTAGTGCAGATAGGTTATAATTATAAACTGTAAAACAGGCGGGTCGTCTTTTAATTAGGATGATCCGTTATTTTTTTGATCTCTTTATGTTCCTTACCCCATATTTCAAGCTGATTCAGAACCGGAAGCAGTTTTTTTCCAATTTCAGTAAGTTCATATTCTACTTTTACCGGAACTTCTGGATATATGGTCTTGATAATAAGTTTTTCCTGTTCCATTTTTTTCAGCTGTAGGGTAAGCATTCTTTCGGAAATGTTGGGGATCTTATCTTTCAACTCAAAAAATCTGAGTTTCTCCTGCTTTAGATGATAACAGATCGAGAGAATCCAGCGACCACTGATCAGATTGACAGCATATATTTCTGAGCAGCTGTACTCCAGTGTTTTTTTATTTTCATTATTGGTAGATGATTCTTTAATACTCATACTTACATTTTTGTTCGTTCCATACAATCTTTTGTATACTTGGAAAGCACTCTATTGATAGACTAAATTTACAAATAAAAACAGGAAATATAGAGCCCAAAAGAGACTTTATTATAGATGTACAATAAAATATTCATAATAGGATGGATTTTAATAGAATAGACAAAGAATTGAAATACAGTATTGAAAATGTTCCTTATTCATTGGAAATTGATGGAAATTTATTTTTGAATGCTCCGGAAATTATTCAGCAGGAAAGAAAAGAATTTACGAAAGCTCATCCTTTTAAAAAACCGGATCATATCCTTGTGAAAGATATTTTTATACCAAGCTCAGAAGATGGATATGATATCAGGCTTCATGTTTATCAGTCTGAAAATTTCAACCGGGAAAGGGTTCTTCTTTATTTTCATGGAGGAGGATATGTTTTTGGACTTCCAGAACAAGTGGACCATCAAATGTTTGAAATAGCAGATAAACTAGATGCGACCATCATCTCCGTAGATTACAGACTCTCACCTCAGTATGGGTTTCCAATGCCGGTTTTGGATGGGTTTGATGCTTTGCAATGGGTGATTGGTCATGGTGAAGATCAACTGGGAGTGAATCCTGATGGTATTACTGTATTCGGGGCAAGTGCCGGAGGGCATTTGGCCGCAGCAGTGGCTCAAATGGCTGCAGACCGTGGCATTCAGAATATAAAACATCAGTTCTTATTATATCCGGTGATTCATAACAAGCTGAATACCTCTTCAATGGAAGAATTTACCGATATCCCGCTATGGAATAAAAAGTATGCCCAGACTGCGTGGCTGCATGTATTGGGGAAAGAGAATAAAGATAAAAGTATCAGATATTCGGATCTGACCTATTATGATAACTTTTCCCGGTTACCGCAGACTACCATTGTTGCCTGTGAACTTGATCCTTTAAGGGATGAAGATATCGATTATGCTCAGCTTTTATATAAAGCAGGTGTAAAAACTGAACTATGGGTGATTCCCGGAGCGCTGCATGTATTTGACCTCTTTGATTCTTCCATGAATGATGAATATAAAGAGTTTCTTCTGAACAGACTTTTCAAATAAGTTTTAAAAATATGAAATTAAGAGATAAAAACCCGGCATTGCTTCTTATTGATGTTCAAAAAGGATTTCTTGATGAAGATTATTGGGGAGGAAACAGGAATAATAAAGATGCGGAAAAAATCAGCGGAAAGATACTTGAAAAATGGCGAAGCTTGAGTTTGCCGATATTTCACATCCGGCATAGTTCTACAAATCTTTCTTCAAAATTGCATAAAACGCATCCAGGATTTGAATTTAATGATTATGTCTTACCTCAAAATGGTGAATGTATGATTACCAAAAAAGTAAACAGTGCCTTTATAGGTACTGATCTGAAAGAAAAATTAGACCTTCAGAAGATAAATACGGTGGTGATTTTAGGAATTACGACCAATCATTGTGTGTCTACTACCACAAGAATGGCAGGAAATTTCGGGTATGAAACCTATGTAGTTTCTGATGCTACAGCTGCTTTTGATAAAGTGGGAATCAATGGAGAAAAATATGATGCAGGATTAGTTCATCTGATGATGTTAGCCAATCTGAACGACGAATTTGCAACAATCCTGAATACGGAAGAATTATTAAAAAAACTATAGATAAAAATCATAAATTGATACATTACAAAGGTCTGTTTTTAGCCGTATTTTTATTTTTAAAAAAAAGAAAAGTGTTTAATTGGTGAAAAAAAATAATTCACTTTTGGGTCCCGGAATCTTTGTTATATCTTTGCAAACTAATAAATTATCCACAAAAGAGATTGTAAAAATATAGGCTTTATTATACGTATCGCCAGATTTTCTTTTATGGTAATATGAATGCAGAAGAAATTGAGTATTACCTTTAAACACACCTTATCCCCAAAATATATTTACGTTGCCGCTTTATCCACCTGTTTAATTGCAGTCGTGGCTTTTGCTGTGTTAAGCCATTTGATTGCTGAGGATAATCGTAAAAATACAGAAGATTTTGCGAGAAAAACCTTCTTTAGAAAATATGAATCGGTAGAAAATGAATTCAGGAATATTGAGGACTATCAGTATCTGCTTCGTGAATTGATTCAGAAAGACGGACTTAAAAACTACAGAGATTATTCTTTGGTTTTAAATGATTTAAATAAAAAAAGAAATCTGCTTACCTACAGCTGGTATTACTATGATAACAACAAAACCGGGCAGTATGAAAGCAACAATCCTTTATCTGATCTTTTCAAAGAGCGGAAAAAGGCACAAAGATCCGTTACAATAAAGAATAATGGTTCCGGACACTTTAAAGATCTTTTGATCAGTCGTAAAGACAGTATGTTCTGGGTAAGTTATGATTCTCTTGTGCTACCTGAAAAAAATGTTTTGTATTACGGATCAACAGTAAGTTTAGATGATCTGCATCAATACTTTACCAATGTTGACAAAAGTTCAAATACCTATGCTTATGTTTTTACTAAAGAAGGCATCTGCATTACCCATCCTGAAAAAAAATACATTGGAGAACGTGTTTTTGATTTTACAGATATTAAACCAAAAGACACGCTTTGCGCAAAAGCTAAATCCGGTTATACAGAAGAAACAGCCGTTTCAGAATATCTTGGAGTAGAAGTTACCCGCTTTATAAAACCCTTGAAGACAGAAAATTTTGACGGTTATGCAGTGGTGAACCATGTCAACTTTATCATTGATGAAAATACCAATAAGGTAAAAGCTTATACGGTTTATATTTTCGTAGCAGCTTTGTTTCTTATTGTCACGGTCTTCATTCTGTTTCAAAGATCAACCAATATAGCATACAGGGAAAAAGAAAAGATACAATCTGAAAAAAACCTGTTGTTGGTTGAGAATGAAAAAAATGCATAAAGCAGAAGTGATCAACCAGCTTCAGCAGCTTAAAAATAATATCAATCCCCATTTTCTTTTCAATTCACTCAATTCATTGTATATGCTTATTGGGATCAATAAAGAGAATGCCCGGAAGTTTACCATGAATCTTTCCCGGATTTACAGATATCTCATCGTGCCTCCTAAAGAAAATATTGTTTCGGTTTCTCAGGAAGTTCAGTTTATTCAACAGTATATGGAACTCCTGAAAAGCAGGTTTGATGAAGAGCTGATCTTCAGTATGACCATTCAGGATGAGAAAAGTCTCAAAAAACAGATCCCTTATTTATCGCTTCAGATTGTTATAGAAAATGCTGTAAAACACAATATTGCGACCGTAGATCAACCGCTGGAGATTATCATAACGGTAGAAGAGGGCGGGATTATAGTAAAGAATACCTGGCAGCCAAAAACAGAGACTGTACAGGGAGAAAAATTCGGGATTAACTATTTGAATCAAATTTATGAATATTTTAAAATTAATTCTCTTAATATTTCTGTAGATGGTGAATATTTTATATGCTTTTTGCCATTAATGGAGTGAAATTAAAAAAATCCACTCACTCCCGAAAACTAACCTCTCACTCCCTAATAATACCCATATTATTTATTGTACCTATAGCTTTGCCGGCTGAAACTAAGATATTTACTATTTGGAATGAATCGGACTACTTTAATGAAGAATTACAGACTGGCACTGTACTTAGGACTGGCAATGGCCTCACCGATGGCAATAGCACAGAAAAAAGATACAGTGAAAGTCAACAAAGACAAAATTGATAAAACAGAATCGTCAACCTCAAAGAAAACCAAAAAAATTGAAGACCTGATCAAAAAGGAACTTATAAAAAGGGCCTTTTTAATACGATCCAGGTTAAAACGGATGTTTATTTCGAAATTCCTGACAGTTTGATGGGACGACAATTTTTGGTCGTTAACAAGCTGTCTCAGGTGCCCATGCAGGTGAATGAGGCCGGTCTGAACAAGGGAATGAATTATGAAAATAAAATCATCTCTTTTCACCGTGATAACGTTGCCAAAAAAGTCTGGGTGAAAACGTCAGACGTAAAGGTATCTTCTCCTAAGAATGATGCGATTACAAGATCTGTAAAAGATAACTTTTCAGAATCTGTGATTGAAGTTTTTGATATTGAAGCACAAAGCAATGACTCTACGTCGGTAGCTATTAAAGTGAATAAAGTTTTCGATGGTAATCAGAAGAGCTTTAATGATGTATTGGCGAATGTAGGGCTTGGAGGTTCCGTAAAGTCAAGTCTTTCTTACATTGAAGGAGTTAAAACTTTCCCTCAGAACCTTGTGGTAAAGTCTCAGCTGACCACTTCAGTCAATGAAGGAGGAGTTGATCTGCCTGTGACATTGGGAGTGACTACCAACCTGGTATTGCTTTCCAAGATACCCATGAAACCCAGGATTTCTGATGCAAGAGTTGGATTTTTCAATGAAAAACACTGGGCTTTTAATGACCGCCAGCAGAAGATGGACGAGAAATTCTTCATTACCAGATGGAACCTTGAACCTAAAGATGAAGACAAAGAAAAATATCTGAGAGGAGAGCTTGTAGAACCTAAAAAACAAATCGTTTATTATATTGATCCTGCCACTCCAAAACAATGGCGTGAGAAAATTATTGCAGGAGTATATGACTGGCAGGCAGCTTTTGAACAGGCCGGTTTTAAAAATGCTGTCATTGCAAAAATGCCGGATGAAAAAGATGAAGACTTCGATATTGATGATGTAAGATATTCCGTAATTACTTACGCTGCTTCCCCTAAATCAAATGCGATGGGACCGTCTGTAGTTGATCCAAGGAGTGGTGAGATTATCGAATCTGATATCATCTGGTGGCATAATGTAATGACCTCCCTTCAGGAATGGATGAGAATTCAGATAGGACCTATAGATCCGAAAGCGAGAGGAAATAAATTCAGTGATGACTACATGGGAGAAGCCATTCGTTTTGTATCATCCCATGAAGTAGGACATACTTTTGGATTAAAACATAATATGGGATCCTCTTTTGCATTTCCTGTCGAATCTTTACGTTCAAAAGAATTTACCGATAAAATGGGAGGTACAGCACCTTCTATTATGGATTATGCCCGATATAATTATGTAGCACAACCTGAAGATGGTGTGACGGCTATCACTCCAAAAATCGGGATTTATGATAAATATGCTATCGAATGGGGCTATCGTTGGTATCCGGATGAGTTTTCAGAAAAGAAAGCCCTTAGGAATTTAATAGAAAAACATCAGGATGATCCATTATATTTCTATGGTGAGCAACAAAGTTATCTGGAAACCATTGACCCTCGTTCACAGTCCGAAGACCTCGGCGACGATGCAATGAAGGCCAGTGAATATGGATTGAAAAACCTGAAAATTGTTGTTAATAATCTTTTACAATGGAGCTATGAAGATGGAAAAGAATACACTGATGCCGGTAAACTCTACTTTGGAGTTATCGGGCAATGGGATTTGTATACCGGTCATGTGATGGCGAATGTAGGGGGAATTTATCTTAACAATACAGTTTTTGGAAGTAAAAAGAAGGCGTACGAAGCCGTACCGGCTGAAACTCAGAAAAGAGCGGTTGACTATCTTATAAAAAATGCCATCAACCTTCCGGAATGGTTGTTTTTTAATCCGATAACAGAAAAGACATATCCTGTTAAAAACTCCCCGATGGGACCTTTCGAGCAGACTCCGTATACTTTAGCAAGAGGAATGCAGTATGCCAATATCTATTCTTTGTTTGTGGACGACAGATTATTGAGAATCCTCGAAAATGAATTGAAACATGAAATGTCCGGTTCAAAAGAAGAAATCTACACCGTTGAAAATTTATTTGATCAGGTGAGAGGAGCTGTTTTTAATAAAAAAGGAAGTCTGACCATCCTGGAAAAAATGGCCCAAAAGAATTATGTAGATGCTCTGATTGTTTCAGTGAATAAATTATTCGAAAAAACAGCGGTAAAAGGATTGAAGGTTGATCAGACATTAACGATCCCAACCATCTGCAATTTCCATGGAGAAGATCACAACCTGAGAAATATCAATTATTCATCCATGAAAAGAGTATCTGAAGTCACGACTTATAAAAGGGCAGAACTGCAGAAGGTATTGAACTTACTGAATACACGCAGATACAAAGGTGACGACTCATCAAGAGCTCACTACACAGACTTAATCATTCGAATCGAAGAGGCTTTAAATAAATAATCGGCTATGAAAAAATCTCTAATACTTTTACCTCTTTTGGCTGCTAATATTGCGTTTGCCCAACAAAAGAAAATCATCACAGGTAAAGTCCAGGACGGCAATACCTCCAAAATAATTGCAGGAGCATCCATAAAAATTGAAACCCAGTCTGTGTCTTCCAGTACCAATCGTGACGGGATCATTGAAAGTGTGGCTGTAGGAGCGATAACAGATAAAAACGGAAAATTTACTCTGGAGGTTCCTGAAGGTACGAAATCCGTATTGGTGAGCTACCTTGGATATGAATCTAGGCTGATTCAGATTGACGAAGATCAGACAAATTATAATATATCACTGATGCCGGTGGCTGGTGAGGTTTCTGATAAAAATAAGATTCAGGAAGTGATCATCACAGGATATCAGAAAATTGAAAAACGTAAGCAGACTTCAGCAGTTGCTACCGTTAAAATGGATGTGATCAACCAGGCCGGTGTTGCCAGCGTTGATCAGATGTTGTCCGGACAAATCGCCGGTGTCGTGGTGACTCCTGAAACAGGAGCGCCAGGAGGACCTGCCAAGATCAGAATTCGTGGTACGGCTTCTTTATCCGGCCCGCAGGATCCGCTATGGGTAGTAGATGGTCTTCCGTTAGAAGGAAATGATGTCCCGAATTTCAGTGACAAAGATAATATTGACCAGCTTCAGAATTTTTCCATTGCAGGATTAAACCCTAATGATATTGAAGATATCACTATTTTAAAAGATGCTGCAGCAACAGCGATTTATGGAGCGAGAGCAGCTAACGGGGTGATTTCCATTACCACGAAAAAAGGAAAGAAAGGAAGTATGAGACTGAATTTTTCTGCAGACACTTTCATTACATCACGTCCTGATTTTGATAAGCTTAATCTTTTGAATTCCAGTGAAAAAGTTGATCTTGAGCTGATGCTTGCAAAGCGTGCCGATCTGACCTATCGTGCCGATAAAGGAGAAGTGATGAGAATCCTGAATAAAAACAATCAGCTTGATAATTTCAGAGCCGGAGGTTTAGCCGGTCTGGACCCATTCACCCGCCAGCAGATTGATGCTTTAAGAAATAATAATACCGACTGGGGAAAACTGTTGTACAGAAATGCTATAAACAAGCAATATGGATTAAGCCTTTCCGGAGGGAGCGACCGTTCAGATTATTATTTCTCATTAGGTTATTTTGATGAAGAAGGAACAACGATAGGAACAGGTTTCAAAAGATATAACCTTACTTTAAAGAACAATTATAAGATAAGCGACAAATTTAGTGCAGGGATCTCTATTTTTGGGACTCAGAGTGAGAAAGAATCATTCATGACGGATGCAGATGCTGCAGCCAATCCTATTAATTATTCCAGAAATGCCAATCCTTATCTGACACCTTTTAATGCAGACGGAAGCTATAAATATGATCCGGATATCGATGGAACAAGAGATGCTTACATTCCCTTTAACTTCTTGGAAGAAAGAGAAAATACCAGCTATACCCTGAAAAACCACTCATTAAAAGGGATTTTAGACTTAGAATATAAAGTATCTAAGAGCCTTAAATTCGTTTCACAGTTGGGACTTCAGTATGACACCAATAAAACGGAGAAGTTTGCCGCAGAAAATACCTATTTTACAAGAAAGATGAAAGAGGGAACCCGTTATTTTAAAAACGGAACAGCAAATTATTTCCTTCCGGCAGGTGGCGTAAAACAAAACTGGGATAATGATTTCTTTCAGTATAACTGGAAATTACAGGGGTTATACAGCACAAGAATTAATTCAGTACATGAGATCGATTTGATGGCCGGAACTGAAATCCGTAAAACCATCGATAATACTCAGGTCACCAGAGCTTTTGGTTTTAATAGCCTTACCAAAACAGGGACACCGATTATATTCCCCAATTCCGATTTTGCAGGAGATAAAAAGTACGAAACGTATCGTGAAATGCCTACTGTAGAGAATGCTTATGCTTCAATGTTTGCGACTGCTTCTTATACCTACGACCAGAAATATACCTTTTTCGGAAGTGTAAGATACGACGGAACCAATTTGTTCGGAATGAATAAAAAGTACAAGTATCTGCCGATCTGGGCGGCTTCCGGGTCATGGCTGGTGAGTAAGGAAGAGTTTATGAAGAATGTTTCTCTTATCTCTAATTTGAGATTAAGAGCTTCCTATGGTTTACAGGGAAATATTGACCGTAATACATCGCCGTTTTTTATCGGAGAATACGGGGAAGCAACGATTCTTCCGGGAGGAAAGCATGAAATCATTAATGTAATAACCTCTCCGAATGACAAGCTTCGTTGGGAAAAAACAACCAATGTGAACTTCGGAATTGATCTGGGACTGTTTAAAAACCGTATCAGCCTTACTGCAGATGTCTACAGCAGAAAAGGTACAGATATGATCAGTATGAGAGAAACACCCCTTGAAACCGGATTCAACTATACAATGATGAACTGGGGAAGTCTTACAAACAAAGGTTTTGAAGTAGCAATATCTACGAGAAATATAGAGAAAGAAAATTTCAAATGGTCTACCACTATTAATTTAGCTCATAACAAGAGTAACGTTATTACTGAGCAGCCACGCCAAAATTCTATGCTTCCGTCAAGAGAAGGCCTTCCTGTAAATGCAGTATTTGCTTTGAAAACAGCTGGGATGGACGAAAATGGAAATCCAATGTTCTGGAAAGGTAATGAAAAGGTGAAAATTGAAGATTTCTTTAAACTCTATGATGTATATGAGGAATTTCTTCCGGGACAGCTCGTAGGAACGAAGCTTACTTCTGAGGAGATGAGAGGCCTCTTCACTTATATTGGTGACAGAGATCCGAAATTCACAGGAGGTATTATCAACACTTTTAAAATCCATAATTTCGACTTAACTGTTTCTGCAGCATTCAGCTTTAAACAGACGGTGATGAGGTCACCTTCATACAGAGGGATGGATCTGGACAGAGGAAGAAATTATACCAGGGATATCTTTGAAGCTGGCGCTTCACTTCCGGCGATTACAAGTCCTAATATGGAAAACAATCCGGGATGGATGGGGAATAAGTGGCTTACCGACAGCCCTAATAATGCATATGGCCTTCTCGATATCTGGGCGAAAGAGATCAGCTATCTGAGAATCAGCAGTATTCGTTTGGGATATACGCTTCCAAAAGAATTTACGAATCCTATGGGAATCAGTAGTTTGAGGCTAAGTGTGGAAGGTCGTAACCTTTTTGTATTCAGCAATGGTCATAAAGGATATTTCGATCCGGAAACCTATGGTAATATTTATGCACAGCCTATTGCAAAATCAGTGACAATCGGCTTTAATGTTTCTTTTTAAAACTTGAAAAAAATGAGAAAAATAACTACATTCGTTGCACTGGCATTCATTAGTTTTACCAGTATTGGATGTGATCGCTTCCTGGATATACAGCCGGAAGGAAAAGTGATCCCAACCAGTGTTGAGGATTACAGAAAAATACTTACCTCTGCATATGCCAAATATCCGATCCATAAATCTCTATCTGCACTTCGTACAGATGAGATGGTGATCGATGAAGATACCAGCGATTTTCCTTACTACCGCGAACTTGCCATGTGGAAGGACAGTAACTATGATGCTGAAACAAAAGAATTTCATTGGGCCGACTTTTATACGGTAATTTTCTACCTTAATCAGGCCATCAACGAGGGAAGTAAAACGATGAAAGATTCTCCTGAAAAGAACCAGATTCTGGCAGAAGCTTATGCATTGCGTGCTTATTCTTATTTTGATCTGATCAATCTGTACGCAAAACCTTATAATAACGCTACAGCGTCTTCAGACAGGGGAGTTCCAATTACCCTGGAAACAGATATGGAAGCGGTGCTGAAGCCGTCTACAGTGCAGCAGGTTTACAATCAGATTCATGCAGATATGGAAAAGGCTCAAGGCTTGATGGTAGAACAGCAGCAAACAGCAGGAAATAATTATAAATTTTCCAAAAATGCTCTTATGGCACTGAACGCAAGAATGGCTCTCTATCAGGGAGACTGGAATAAAGCATTGAATGACTCGCAGGAGTTACTGGCTGTAAAGGGAGAGCTTAGTAATTTGAATACCACCAATACCGCTCCCAACCATTATGCTTCGGCGGAATCTATATTAGCATTGGACAATCCGTTGAATAACAGTGTTCAGAATGTAATTTTTGCTTCTCCTGAATTGATTTCAAAATATAATACGACTACAGACAAAAGATTTGGTATTTATTTTGAAAAAAGCAAAAAACCGGTACAAGGCGATCAAAGGAGGAAGCAATGATTTCAGGGTATCTTTCAGAACTGCTGAATTATATTTTATCAAATCTGAAGCATTGTTAAAGCTAAACCGACTTGATGAGGCTAAAGAGGCAATACTTCCGGTGCTGAAAAACAGATATACTGCAGAAGGGTATACTTCTGTTCAGAGCCAGATCAATGGAATGAATACAACAGATTTCATGAATTTTATTCTGGATGAGAGGTTCAGAGAATTTGCAATGGAAGGTCACAGATGGTTTGATTTAAGAAGGGCCGACCAGAAAAAAATTGTACATACCGTATTGGGCAAAGAATATATTCTTCAGCAGAATGATCCGAGATATACCATAGAATATCCGATGAGTGCGAAAAAGAATAATCCTAATTTATAACATTTCATATTAACAACCCCTGAAACCGCTTGAACTTGATCGTTCTGGCGGTTTTTTTGTATTTTTGCAGGGTTATGAGAATTGCCATTATAGAAGACGAATTGCTGGCTGTGAATTATCTGAAGAATCTTTTAGATCATCAGGATATCGTTCCTGTTACCGAAATCGTTATTCTCCGTTCAAAAAAGCAGGCAATTGAATTTTTCGAAAATGATGCTGCCGATCTCATCTTTATGGATATCCATTTGGGCGATGGGATGAGTCTTGAAATTTTTGAGCATGTAGAATTATTCACCCCCATCATTTTTATTACCGCATTTGATGAATATGCGATGAGGGTTTTCAGACATTTTACTATTGATTATCTTTTAAAGCCTTTTGAGGAAGCCGATTTGCATCAAGCTCTGCAAAAGTTTATTTCCATACGGAATAATTTTGATCCGGAACCGGTCCTGAAGTCGATGTCTACCTTACATCAGACCAATGACTCCGGAATGATGAAGCGTTTTATGGTACGGGAGGGAAATAAGCTCAAGTCAATCGACGAACATGAAACAGCCTATTTTTTTGCATCGGGAAAATATCTTTTCCTAACGACTAAGGACCATCAGACGTACATTTATGACGACACCATCAAAGATATCATTCAAAAACTGAATCCTGAGATTTTCTTTAAAATAAACCGTAAGTTTATCATTAATAAAAAGGCGGTCACAGAAATTATCAAGCATTCAAGCCAGAAAGTAGAACTCAAACTTTCACCCGAACCAGAAGTAAATGCGGAGGTTTTTATCAGCAAAGTACAGATCGCAGGCTGTTTAACCTGGTTGAATACCTGAACGTGATTAAAAAGCCAGCCGTCGGGTGAATTAATTTTCCTTATTAAGTTGGTTCAGAAAATAAGTAGGCGGAATATGGTATTTCTCCTGAAAGTTTTTTGTAAACGTCTGAGTGGTATTGTAGCCTGCATTTTCAGCTGTTTTCTGAATGCTGATGTATCTTGTTTTGGGCTTGCTTTTCCACTGGGAAACAATATGATCGAGCCTCAGTTCATTGAGGTATTCATTGAAGCTTTTTTTCTTATAAAAATTGATGATTTTCGAAAGATAAACGGTATTCGTTCCACACAATTTTGACATGCCGGCAAGAGAGATGTTTTTTTTTAAAAACTGTTTCTCTTTTTCAAAATCAGACAGTATTTTAAGAACGTTTTCGACAATTAAAGGGTTGATTCCCAGTTGATCATCAATAATAGGTTCATCGTTTTTACTTTTGGCTCCTTCGTTCCCATACACAATTTCTTCATCTTGAATTGCCGTAAGTTTTTCATAAGATCCGGAAAAATGCCTGTGTTTATACTTAAGATGTAAAAATGTCAGGAATATAATAAGTACAAGACCAAAACCAATGAGGGTAATGTAAATGAGTCTTTCCCGGTGAATACGATCCTGCAGGATTTCTTTTTCCTCGTAGAGTTTTTTCGTATCATACTCTTTGTTTAAGGTAGAATTGAGATATTTATAATCTTTTTCGTAGGCTTTGTCGAGAAGAATCAGCTTATCCGTATATTCCAGTTGTTTGCTGGTGTCATTCTTTTCCGAATAGTAGCGGATAAGCATTTCAAAAGCAGGCCGGAACTTAGGATCCAGTTTTTTGGTTTCGTTATATTCTTGATCAAGCAATAAAAAATAGGGAAGTGCTTCTTCTTTTTTTCCAGTTTCCACAATGACATTCCGATATAAAACTTATCGGTCAGGTGCTTCCATGAGTCATTATACAACCTTATGGCTTCCCGGAGTTTTGGTAAGGCCAGAGCATATTTTTTCTGATAATAAAAATCTGTTCCCTGGGAAGAGATGAAGTATGCGTAATATTCTTCAAAATCCTGATGCTTTTTAACAAACTCTAATCCTTCTTGTATCAGGTCCTTATTGGCATTGAAGCTTGATAAATGACTGTTGGTTTCAATCAGTGATATCAAAGAATAGAGATAATAATAGGTATAGTGGGTATCCCCGATTTTTTCATGATGTTTCCTGAAAAATGAGACACAACCCGTTAACAGCGAATGAGCTTCAGTATAGAGTCCGAGGTAGTATTTCGTTTGGGCAATCTGGTATTCCACACTGTGAATTAAGTACGGGTTTTTGTTTTTTTTGATATAATTATATCCTTTAACAAAAGCATCTAATGCTTTAGGGTAGTTTTCATTGTTTGTAAAAGACATTCCCAAGGACAGATAACTGTCTCCGATAAGGTTATTATCATTGATTTTGCGGGCCATAATGACAACGCTGTCACCATATGCTATCTGTGCATCCCCTCTCTTATTAAAAGTAGCCAGGACGTATCCTCTTCTCGTTTTTTCAGTATTCTTCTCTTTTTTTGCTTTTTGTATAAAATGATTAATATATTTCCATTGCTCGTCCTGTTTATTTTCTGATTTTTTTATAGCCAATTCCAGATCAGAATAACTTGTATTGCTGATTTTCTTTTGAGTATTTTGTGAATGCAGCGTGGTATAAAATCCTACAAAAGTGAATAATGTTAGAAAAATATACTTTAAATTGTTCATTTGTAACTGTAAAACAATATAAAAATAAATAAATTTTTCTTTCATTGGTGATAAAAATATAAAATATTTAAATACAGATTGTTATAAGTTTTCATTTATGATTTTAGTAATTTTTTTTATCATTATAGTATTCTTATTTGCCGATATATAATTATTTTTTTTTCTGATAGTGTCGCGGCTGAATTTAAATTTTGTGAATTTCATTTTACCTGTATACATTTCGAAACAGAAAACAAAACTAATTTTTATGGAAAAAGCTAATTTTTATTTTATACTTATTTTGGCTTTATTACTCGTGAGTTCATACAGCTATGAAAATCAGCCGAATCTTTCCGGATCTGCTGTAGATCCTTCTGAAAGGCAGCATCTTTATACTTCCGATGTAGTCAGAAACATCGGAGATGCTGTTTCTATAAATGATTCAGCCAGCGAAGATCCCAAGAACATTCCTCCGAAAAAATAAAACTGCTTTATCTAATGGAAGCCGGTTTCAATTCATGATTCTAAAATGATTTTATCAAATGGAATAGTTTGTAGAGTACTATGCAAACGAAACATTTAATAAATACTCCTTGCAAGGAAAGTGTGAAAAAGTCGAAAGAATTAATCACTTTAAAAACTATGATTCTAACATCCAATTACTAAAATTAATTAAAATGAAAAATTCAAAATTACAGAACCTGCTGACTAAAATTTCAGGAGACGTTACAACATTAAAAGAAGGAGAATTATCTTCAATAAAAGGAGGTACAGCACCACTTAACCTGGTATGTAATTCCGGATGCCTGGCGAAGCAATAGCCCGCACTACCAAAACGTACAACAGACCGACTGTGTTTAATGTCTCTAAACTATGAACACTTTTCTTTTCATTTTAAAAGCGAATTCCATGAACTATAAACTATCTCATTATACTGTTTCTACCCAGGTTTCGGAAGATAAATATGTGATCTTTTCGACGAGAAGCTGTAAAGTTCTTCTTCTGCAAAAAGAAAACTACCAGTCCCTGATCAACGGACACTTTGATACCATTACTGCGGAGATAAAGAATCAACTGATTACCGCACTTATTTTAGTTCCTTCTTTTGAAAATGAATTAATGGAAATTGTCGAAGAAAATAAAATGATGATTGATACTAATAATGTCCTTTATCAGGTGATACAACCCTCTTCAAACTGCCAGTTAGGCTGTGACTATTGCGGACAGGAACACACCAAAAATGATTTGCAGGCAAAAGATTATGAAAAACTTATTGAGCGGATCAGGCATAAACTTTCTTTGAAAGATTACAGAGCTTTGCTGATCGGCTGGTTTGGAGGAGAGCCTTTGATGAGCCTCCAGACCCTTAGAAAAGTAACGGGAAAGTTAAAAGAAATAAGTTCGGAGTTGGGTATTGATTACAGTGCTAAAATGACCACCAACGGCTTGGCGTTGAAAAAAACATATTTCTGGAATTGGTTAATCAGCATGATGTAAAAACCATAGAGGTGACTTTAGATGGCACTGCAGAATTCCATGATAAAAGAAGATTTGTAAAATCCGGTGAAAACTCATTTCATCTTATTTTTAAAAATTTAGTAGATATTTTCAGTATTGAAAACTATAAAGAACTGGGAGCGCGTATTTCCATAAGATGTAATGTAGATCGTACCAATTACCAATCAGTAGTTCCTTTGCTCCAACTTATGCATGAACACGGCTTTCACGAAAAAATTTCACACTTTTATGTGGCACCTATTCACTCATGGGGAAATGAAGCTCATCTGGTATCCCTGGAAAAAGAGACATTTGCCGAAAAAGAAATAGAATGGATTCTGGAGCAGTATAAATATGGTTTTTCACCATCCGTTCTTCCTGTGAGAAATCATGAACTCTGCATGATTACAAATCCGGATGCAGAATTAATAGATGCATTTGGCAATATATACAACTGTACAGAAGTTCCTTACGTTCCTGCATATGAAAGCACAGAGCATAAATTGGGTAACATAAAAGATATTAAAATTGATCAGAAATTCGGTTCACTTCATCTGCAAAACTGGAACGATGTTGTACTTACCGATCAGAAAGGTTACCCATGTCACACCTGTAAAATGTTTCCTGTGTGCGGTGGCGGATGTCCTAAATCGTGGGAAGAAGGCATTATAGCTTGTCCTTCCAATAAATTCAATATTCAGGATAAACTGGCCATTAATTATATTACTCAGGAAAAAGGAACAGAATACTTAATGAGTTAGAATAATGGAAAATAGTGAGTATATCATTGCATTGCTGCAACAGCATAAAATTCTGGTCACAGCTAATCTTGTGCACTATAAAGATGATTTCATTTTTCAAAAAGAAATGGATAAGCTCATAGATGTTGTGTGTGATGATAAAGAAGCTTTTAATTTTTACAGCCTTAATTATCATGAAGCGCTGAACGAGGGACGTACCGGGAATATTCAAAAAGCAGAAATGCTTATCACTCGTGCTAAAAAATACATTGACTGCGACTCATTACAACCTGAAGAAAAAGATTTGTATGATCTTATCAGCATACCTATCCAGGCTTTTATAAGTTATAAGAAAAGCGATTATTCTTTAGCAAAACAACAGACTTATGAAACCATGTTACTGGATGAAAAACTGGAACAATATAATGCTTCCGTATCCTATCATAAAATACAGCAACTGCATAATATATCAAGGATAGAAATGAAAGAACAGAATGCTGAGAATGTCTGTAAAATCTTTAATTTGTTGTACAGAAGCCTATTGCTTTCTGAAAAAGTGCGTTACCGGGATATAGAATTTTGTTATGAAGATCATTCTGAATCTTTAAAGAAATTAAGAAAGCTTATGCTGGCGCAGATTACCAATGAATACATCCCTTTTTTAGATCAGTGCGGCAATAAAGAGGAAGTTCTGGACCGTACTTTTGATGAGGTGCTTCAAAAACAATCTGCCGTGCATGATGACTTGAAAAGTTTCGTATACTGGGTACAACTCAAAAAAAACAGTATAAATCGTCAGGAATGGAACATAGACTTACTTCAGCAATTCATTGCCGGATCAGCAGATTATACCTCTGTTACAGCTATTGATTCATTGTATAACGATATAAAAAGGACTTTCTCAACTGAAATAAATGCAGACTCAACATAACTTTTTAAACAACCTGTTTTCATGAATTTTATTCCCCAACATGACCAAATGGATTGTGGCCCCGCGTGCCTCGCCATGATAGCCTCTCATTACGGGGTTGATTTTGGGCTGCAATATCTAAGGGATAAAAGCTTTATGACCAAAGAAGGAGTTTCGTTATTAGGAATCTGTGAAGCTGCGGAAAAAATAGGGATGAAAACAGTAGCTGTCAAATCACAGCTGAAATATGTAGACAATTCGCTTTTGCCGTGTATTCTCCATTGGAACCAAAATCATTTTGTGGTTTTGCGTAAGATCTCTAAAAATGTTTTTACCCGTAAACCAGTGTTTAAAATCGCGGATCCCGGGCATGGGTATATTAATCTGTCTGAAGAAAAATTAAAAAAAAGCTGGATTTCAGGTGAAGAAAAAGGTGTAGTTCTTTTTTTGGAGCCCACAGAAGAATTCTATAAACAATCCTCCCGTCAGGAAAAAAAAATATCAGTAAAATTCCTGCTGAACCATCTGAAACCTTATAAAAGGCAAATGCTTCAGATGCTTTTGCTTTTGCTTTTTGGAACGATAACCACCTTGGTATTTCCTGTTCTCACCCAAAAACTGATGGATGAGGGTGTCAGCAAAAAAGACCTTTCCGTCATATCATATATCCTTATTGCTCAATTGGCATTTTTCTTAGGAAATATTATTTTCAATATATTTCGTAACTGGATTATGCTGATCGTAGGAACCAATATCAATATCCGTATTATTTCTGACTTTCTGAAAAAGCTTTTAAAATTACCCATTAAGTTTTTTGATACTAAACTGATGGGAGATTTCAGTCAACGCATCCAGGATCATGAACGAATAGAAAGTTTTCTTACTTCTCAAAGCCTTATTACCTTATTTTCAGCCATTACTTTTACTGTATTTTTCGGTGTTCTCTGGTATTATGATTTTACCATCCTACTGGTCTATGTAGCATTGACTGCCATATCTGTCTTATGGTCTTTATTTTGGATGAAAAAAAGAAAAGTGCTCGATTATTTCCGCTTTCAGCAGCGGAGTGAAAATCAGGAATCTATCTATGAGATCATTAATGGGGTATCAGAGATGAAGCTTAACCAGTTTGAAAATTACAAACGAAAAAAGTGGGAAGAAATACAGCAAAAACTATTAAAAGTTAACATCAGAATCCTGAAACTGGATCAGATACAACTTTCAGGCTTTGAATTCATCAATCAGCTCAAAAATATTATTGTCACCTTTCTCGCTGCCTCCTTTGTCGTGAAGGGAAGTATGACATTGGGGGAGTTATTAAGTGTTTCTTATATTATAGGACAAATGAATTCGCCGGTGAATGAGCTTATTCAGTTTTTCCGGTCTTTACAGGATGCTAAATTAAGTTTATCGCGGTTGCACGAGGTCCATGATTATGCTGAAGAAGAAAAAGAATATCATGTACCCTTATTAAGTGAAAAATATACCCGGCAGAACGGAATAGAAAGAGGAATTTATTTTAAAAATGTATCTTTTCAATACGAAGGTCCTCGGTCTCCTTATGTTTTAAAAAATATCAATCTGTTTATTCCTGAAGGAAAAATAACAGCAATAGTGGGGGGCGAGCGGCAGTGGAAAAACGACTCTTATCAAAATGTTTCTGAAATTTTATGAACCGGTTGAAGGAGATGTTTTTTTAATCACTTGAACGCTCAAGATATTTCACCTAAAGATCTGAGGGAGAACTGCGGAACCGTTATGCAGGAAGGTTATATATTTTCTGATACTATAGAAAGAAATATTGCTGCCGGGGATGAAAATATAGATTATGAAAAACTTGAAAAAGCATTGCATATCGCAAATATTAAATCATTTGTTGAAGAGCTGCCCCTGGGACTGAAAACCAAAATAGGAGCTTCAGGTAACGGAATTTCAGGAGGGCAAAAACAACGGATACTTATCGCAAGAGCAGTATATAAAAATCCTTATTTTATTTTTTTTGATGAAGCCACTTCCGCACTTGATGCAGATAATGAAAAAATCATTCATGACAATCTGCAGTCCTTTTTTAAAGGAAAAACAGCCGTTATTGTAGCGCACAGACTTTCTACTGTAAGAAATGCCGATCAGATTATTGTGTTGAAGCATGGAGAAATCGTCGAGAAAGGGAGCCATGAGGAGCTTGTTTCCAGGAAATCGGATTACTATAATCTTGTTAAAAATCAGCTGGAACTAGGAAATTAAAAATCCATTCTAAACAGGCTAGGGAAGAGGAATACTTATTCCTGTGTAATTTAATGGAAATAAACAGTAAAGTTCTACAATTTTGAGGGTGAAATTGATTGGAGTCGGCTCAGTAATGCCCTCTACTCTTACGCATTAAACATTTTTGGAATAATTACCCTTCAGCTTAACCGCAACGTGTGAAAGGAAAGACCAAAAGAGATAAAAAAACAAAAAAACCTCTGACTAATCAGAGGTTTTAAGTGGTTTCTCCAGGAATCGAACCAGGGACACATGGATTTTCAATCCATTGCTCTACCAACTGAGCTAAGAAACCATTATATTTTTGTTTGACTTACTTCGTTGTTTTAAAGTGACGCAAAAGTATAACATTTTGTAATACCGTGCAAGCTTTGATCATTGTTTTTTTAAAAAGATGATGTTACAAACGTTTTTTAAATTCAACTGTCTGTTCATCAGTATGTTTGGAAGATCTTTTTTACAGGTAATAAAATACCGATAAAATGGGTATTTCTGTATGTACAAATGAGAAAATCAAAAACTGAATCTTGAAGAACTCAATGTTTATTATCAGACTTTTTCGTTTTTTATACTAAATCTACAAGCCGAATCAGTGTTTAAAAACAAAAACCTCCGAATGATCAGAGGTTTTAAGTGGTTTCTCCAGGAATCGAACCAGGGACACATGGATTTTCAATCCATTGCTCTACCAACTGAGCTAAGAAACCATGATATTTTGTTGACGTACTTCGTTGTTTAAAGTGGGTGCAAAAATGACAATTTTTATGATACCATGCAATAGAAAATTTAAAATAAATGAAAATAAAGAGCCCGATATTAAATAATGTCGGGCTTCTTTCTATAAGTCAGGTTGTTATGGAAGTGTTGAGAAATTGATATCCGGTGCCTGGGTTGGGGCGGTAACGGAAAATAGTGTTCCCGGAGCAACAACAGTATTAAAAAATCCTCCGTTTTGCAGGAAAAATGCATTACCATTTGTTCCTCCCATAGCATCAATTCTCTGCTTTGCGTTATAGGTATTATCCACTGTGAACTTAGCTCCCGAGACCGGCATCCAGTTTCCTGAAGTCGTTCTTACCCATTGATTTTTAAACTCTGCTTTTCTGCCCTGGTATCCGTTTTCAGGATTAAAGTTTTCCACGAAGCTATAAAAACCTTTCAGATAAGTACTGGTTTGCGGTCTTTTCCAGCTGGCAATAAGTTTCCATGACGTATTATCGGGAGAAAGGAACCATGCCGTATAATCTGTCTTCCCGTTACCGTCAGGTTCGCCTTTTAGTAAGAATTTATAGGTTTTGCCCGCGGTCCAATTGTATTTATAATAACTTTGTCCTCCGGAACCTTCATTACCAAACTCGCCAATGGTAACACCACTGCCGGCTTTGTTCAATAGTATTTTATGATCAGGAGGGATATTATTTGGATCATCTGTTTCAAAAGGACTCCAGACAGAGAACAGAATTCTTCTTTCAGTAGCAGAATTTACCTGCATTCCGAAATATCCCTCATTGAAACCGTTAGCCATGAAGTATGAGCCGATTTTATCTTCTCCTGCAGGAACGGTCACTTCATTATAATAATAGCTTATAGTATTGGTTGTAGGAACTGTATAACCGAGATGGCAGGAAGGTCCCCGGCGAGCCCAGTAATAATAAGAAGGATCATTACTGAAAATATTGTTTCCCGTAGAAGCCGGCCCGGTGAAAGTGATATCCGTAACATCGGCAAAATAACTTCCGGTTTTAGATACACCCTGAAGATCAACTTTTACATACCCCGGACTGGAAACGGTAAAATCTCCAACGGTATACTCTTTAGAAGTTGATCCTGTTAAAGTAATTGTTTTGGATGTGTTACCTATGGTTACTTTAACCACACTTGTTCCTGAAGGAACAGAAGCTTTTAATCCGATGTTTAATGTTCCCGTATTACTTAGTCTGAAATAAGTACTGATAACCGTGTTAGAATTCGTCCAGTTACCAAGGTTGGTGGGAGTGATCACTTCGTTTGCTCCCGAAGGTTTTATAGTTAAAAATGAATTTCCCGATACCGGTACATTGAATGAGGAGCTGATTCGCGACGATGATATTTTTTCCTGTTTAGAAATACTATCTTCTGTTGCAGCAGTATTGTCTTTGCATGACTGAAAAACGAGCAGAGCAAAGCAAAAAAACGGAATAGCTAATGCTTTTGGATTCATAATGTAATTGTGTTTTGGTTTACAATAGCTAATTTAAAATTTTTAAGATAATAATGCATGTTTTATTTCACATGATCTTGATTAAAAATTGTGAAAAATTTTATATGAAGTTGAAAGTAAAGAAAAAGAAATTTTGCTTCCTGAAATAATTTGCATGATTTATACATCTTGCGTTTACCGCTAAAATTCCCACAGATTTAGCAGACTACAAGATTCTTTAAGCTCTGCTCGATCTGCGCCATCTGTGAGAGAGCCCTTGGAGTTTTTTAACGTAAGTATAAAAAACAAAAAAACCTCTGAATAATCAGAGGTTTTCAAGTGGTTTCTCCAGGAATCGAACCAGGGACACATGGATTTTCAATCCATTGCTCTACCAACTGAGCTAAGAAACCATTATATTTTTGTTTGACTTACTTCGTTGTTTTAAAGTGATGCAAAAGTAGTAAGTTTTAGTATACAAAGCAAGTATTCATCGTACTTTTTTTAAATAAAGCTAAAAACTTACTGATTCTCAGCCGGATTATTTTCCTGTTCCTTTCTGATTTGTTCACTCATTTCTTCCAACACCGGTTTGATCGTACTTTCCGGAAGATCACTGATCCTGATATACATTAATCCGTCAATAGCATCATTGAAGTTTGGATCAACATTGAATGCAATTACTTTAGCATTCTGCTTAATGTATTTTTTAATCAAAACAGGTAATCTCAATTCGGGTTCCAGGTCATCAATAATCTTATCAAGTTTGTTAAGATCCGATTCCATTTCGTCAAAGAAAAGACTTTTATCTCTGTCACGGAGTTTTACTTTGTATTCGTTTCTCGGGGTGATATACTGAGCAACTGCAGAATCGAAGTAGTTTGAACGCATGAATTCAATCATCAGAGATTTTGAGAACTCTGAAAATTTATTGGAAATGCTTACTCCTCCCATCAGGAATTTATGGTCAGAATTTCTCAGGCATACATGCACGATACCTCTCCATAGAAGAAAAAGTGGAAGTGGTTTTTGCTGATATTCCTGACAAATATAAGCACGTCCCATTTCAATTACTTTTTTAAAGAAAGGGTGAATATCCTGCTCAAATTCAAATAAAGAGCTTGTGTAGAATCCTTTAATGCCATATTTTTTCATTACCTCTCTACCCAGAGCCATTCTGTAGGCTCCTGCCAGTTTTTTCTCTGCGTTATCCCAGAGGAAAAGATGATGGTAATGCTTATCGTATTCATCCAGGTCAAAAGGAAGATTACTTCCTTCCCCTACTGCACGGAAAGTCAGTTCTCTTTGACGTCCGATTTCCCTCATGATAGAAGGTATTTCTTCGTAAGTTGTAAAGTAAATCTCATAATTTCCGTTACTGAACAACATTTTATCGGTTCCCCTCAGCTTGTCAACATCTTTGATGATATCTTCAATAGGAGTTTCGTCAATAATATTCTGGACGATATTTTCTTCTTTCAGCAAAGGAAATTTTACAGAAAGGTTCTGGAGGTTTATACTCTGAGCAAGTGATTTTCTTTTCTCGTAGTACGACTTCATCATATATACCTTACGTTTCAGAAATTCGCCCAGTTCCTCAATGGTTTCCATTTCATCCATAGCTTTCACGGTGATCTGGCGTCCGATTCTGATTCTGATAGGTTTTTCCCTGTCATTCATCATTTCTGCAGGAAGCATCAATGTCTGTAAACTAGGATGAAGTTTAGCGATCTGATAAAACAGACGGCTGTTTTTAGCATGGAAATACATAGGAACAACCGGCACTTTAGCCATTCTGATAAGCTTAAGTGCCGTTTTTTCCCATTCTTTATCTAAGATTTCCCCGTACGGATTGTTTTTGTTGGAAACTTCACCTGCCGGGAAGATACCTACGCAACCGCCATTCTGTAAATGCTTAAGTGTTTCACGCATTCCTGAAGAGCTGCTGTAAGCATCTTTTCTGTTTTCAAAAGGGTTTACTGCGATTACGTACGGAGCCATAGGCCGGATTTTATCCAAAAGGAAATTACCCATAACCTTGAAGTCCGGACGTACTTCTGTAAGGATCTTGCACATCAGGATTCCGTCAATGGCCCCGAGCGGGTGATTGGAAACCAGAATAAAAGGTCCTGTTTTAGGGATCTTTGCTAGGTCTTCTTCAAAAGCAACATAGCTTAGATTCCTTTCTCTTACAAATGAGTCGAAAAAGTCTTTGCCTTCCTTATCTTTTAGTTTATCGTATAGTTTATTTACTTCATTTATTTTAGCAATGCTCATCACAGCAGATGCTACCGGATTCTTTAGGAACCCAATTTTACTTAAGCCGGAAGCTTTGATCAGATCGTTTTTCGAAATTAAACTCATGTGTGTTTAGTCGCAATTAATATTATTGTGTTACCATTTGAAGAGTATTCTTGGAAATTTGTTCCAATAATACATTTTTTTCGTGGTAAAATCTATCAATGTGATCCATCTTCGCATTTCTTACTGTGAATAAAGATACATTTTTAATTGCTTCGGTTTTAAAAATTTTTTGAAGCTCTTCGTTGAGTTCTTCAATATGGTTAAATTTATCCTCCAGACATAATGCCAATGAAATGGCAGAATTCTGCATCAGGGAAACCTTAATTTTGTATTTAGATAAAAGATTGAAAATCAAGCTCATGTGATCCTCTGCGATAAAAGAGAAATCTCTTGTTGAGATCTTTAAAAGATCCTGGTCTTCTTTTAAAATATAAGATTCTTCCTGTTGATTCTTGTCTGAAGCGCCTACTTTTGTTCCTTCCTTAGTAGGGTCCACAAAAGACTTTACATAGAAAGGAATATTTTTTTGTTGTAATGGCTGTAATGTTTTTGGGTGAATAATACTCGCCCCGTAATAGGCCATCTCAATAGCTTCTTCATAGGATATGTTGGAAAGAAGAGAGACATCGTTGAATTTTCTCGGATCTCCGGTCATTACTCCCGGTACATCTTTCCAGATCGTCATCAGCTCAGCATCCAGACAGTAAGCAAAAATAGCAGCAGAGTAGTCTGAACCTTCTCTCCCTAATGTTACTGTAAAATTGTTGTCGTCTGAACCGATGAAACCTTGGGTAACATAGCAGATTTCAGAGTTTAGATGAGAAATAAACTCTTCTGTCTTTGCCCAATCTACAACACCTTCTCTGTAAGAATTATCTGTTTTGACATAATCTCTGGCATCCAGCCATTGGTTGGTAAACTGAATTTCGTTCAGGTATTCGCTTACGATTTTAGTGGAAATCATTTCTCCGCAACTTACCACCTGATCATACACAAAGTTGTAGTTTGGAGATTTATTTCTCCTTAAAAAAGAATCGATATCATCGAAAAAGAGATTGATTTCCGCAAAAACAGCATGGTTCTCGGGAAACAAACCTTCCGCAATCTCAATGTGTTTTCGTTTTATCTTTTCAATCTCAGTTTGATAGTTATCCTTTTTGAAATAAAGCTCTACCACTTTTTCCAATTCATTTGTCGTCTTGCCCATTGCTGAAATTACCAGCAAACATTTGGCAAATCCCTGGCTTTTTAAAACCATAGACACATTCTTCACACTCTCGGCATCTTTCACAGACGCTCCACCAAACTTGAAAATTTTCATTAAATTGTTAAAAATAAAATTGTTAGATAAAAATTACATGAGTTTTTTACGGACGTCAAAATTATAAATTTACAACGAGATATGAAATAGTCAACCAATCCGATGGAATTAAGATTTCCTTAAAATAATACGAGTGCATCTTTTTTTGGTTTATAACAGGTTGCTGGTCATGGCTTTACTATGCTTTTTTCAACGAAAAATATAAAACAACATATTGTGATTGAGAAGGTAAAATAGATCTTATTTTTTAGAAAAAAATCACAACTCTACTACTTATGCACTTTTTTGAATCAGGACTCATAGTCAATTCTTTTACAGAGCATTTTAAATTTTTCATCAGGTCGGGATAAGTATTCGGGTCAATTTGCCAATGGCTTTTATTTTATATTCTGCAGTTTTGTATTTGTATTGGGCTGGAATACAGCAGATAATGGCTTTTTTAATTAAATTTTCTTAATGTAATAAATTTTCCGAAATTTGGGGAAAACGTAAAAAGAAAAATATGTCAAATCAACCATTACAGACTTTAGGAGAATTTCTTATAGATAAACAGGACGATTTTCAGTATTCTACAGGTGAATTCTCCCGTCTTCTGAGCGCAATAAGATTGGCTTCGAAAGTGGTAAACAGAGAAGTAAATAAAGCAGGAATTGTAGATATAACAGGAGCTGCAGGAAACCAGAATATTCAGGGCGAGGAACAGCAGAAACTTGATGTAATCGCGAATGAGATTTTTATTACGGCTTTGTCTCAAAGGGAGGTTGTTTGTGGTATTGCTTCAGAGGAAAATGATGATTTTATAGACATTAAATGTGGAGAAAACGGTCATTTAAGCAAATACGTAGTATTGATCGATCCTTTGGACGGATCTTCCAATATTGATGTTAACGTTTCTGTAGGAACCATTTTCTCTATTTACAGAAGGGTGACAGAGCCTGGAACTCCGGTACAGCTTGAAGATTTCTTACAGAAAGGTGTTAATCAGATTGCTGCCGGATACGTAATCTACGGTTCTTCTACAATGATCGTTTATACGACTGGAAACGGGGTGAACGGATTTACACTGGATCCGTCTTTAGGTACTTATTATCTTTCTCATCCTAATATGATGTTTCCAAAAACAGGTAAAATCTATTCAATTAACGAAGGGAATTACATCAAATTTCCTCAGGGAGTAAAAAATTATCTTAAATATTGCCAGATGGAAGAGGGTGACCGCCCCTACACTTCCAGATATATCGGTTCACTGGTAGCCGATTTCCATAGAAATATGCTGAAAGGAGGAATTTATATTTATCCCTCCTATTCGCAGGCTCCGAATGGTAAACTAAGATTACTATACGAATGCAACCCAATGGCATTCCTTGCAGAACAGGCAGGTGGAAAGGCTACAGACGGGTTCAGAAGAATTCTGGAGGTTGAGCCAACAGAACTGCACCAGAGGATTCCATTTTTCTGTGGAAGCGTAGATATGGTAGAAAAAGCAGAAGAATTTATGCGTATTGATAGCGTAAAATAAATGAAAGCATCATACAAAAGATACTTATTAGAATTTAAACGCCCGAGTGGAACATCTCGTGGCGTTTTGCTTGATAAAGAAACCTTTATTCTGGAAATTTCAGAGAATGGAAAGACAGGTATTGGAGAATGCGCTGTTTTCAGAGGCCTGAGCTTTGATGACAGGCCTGATTATGAAGATAAGCTACAATGGCTTTGTGAAAATATTGATAAAGATTTCTTTTATTTAAAAGAAGAATTAAAAGAATTTCCCTCGATCTGGTTTGGCTATGAACAAGCTGTTTTAAATCTGAAATATGGGGATCATTTGTATTTTCCTACTGCGTTTACCGAAGAGAAATCTGCCATTACCATCAATGGTTTGATCTGGATGGGAGATATCAGCTATATGGAAGAACAGATCCAGGATAAGCTGGAAAAAGGTTTTCATTGTATTAAATTAAAAATCGGAGTCAACTGGAAGGAAGAGCATATCGTTCTGCAAAAGTTAAGAGCAAAATTCTCTAAAGAGCAACTGGAGTTACGTGTAGATGCCAACGGAGGATTTAGTAAAGAAGAAGCCGTATCTGTTTTGAAGCAACTTGCCGATTTAGATATTCATTCTATTGAGCAGCCAATTAAGGCAGGAAACTGGGATGATATGGCTGATCTATGTGCGACAACACCCACACCTATTGCTTTAGATGAAGAATTGATAGGAGTAATTGATTCCGGAGAAAAGAAAAAATTGCTGGAAAGAATAAATCCTCAATATATTATTTTAAAACCTGCACTGGTAGGAGGGTTCTCCGGTTCTGATGAATGGATTTCGCTTGCGGAAAAGCAAAATATCGGCTGGTGGATTACTTCTGCTTTGGAAAGCAATATCGGACTTAATGCTATTGCCCAGTATACGTTCACAAAAAAAATCCGATGCCTCAAGGATTAGGCACCGGAGCTTTATTTGTAAATAATTTTGAATCAAGTTTGGAGCTTCGAAATGAGTTGCTATGGTTCAAAATATAACTAAAAACTAGGATTATGTACCCGGGCAAACAGGATTGTCCCAATGTTCAGCATCCCATTCTCTACAACATCTTTTTCTATTATCCCAATTGTTGCATCCGATTGGGATAATACCTCCTTTAATTGTTTTTAATTCTCGTTTTGCTAGTTTTTTGAAATTTTTCATAATTGATATTTTAAAAGTTTGGTGAATTGATCTTGAAATAAAGTGAATGCAGAACAGTATATTAATAAGGTTCCGGACATACCGGATTACCCCAAAAGATGGGATCCCAGTCTCTGCAACATTTAAGTTTAAAATCCCAGCTGATGCAGCCGCGAGGAATCAAACCTCCCTGAATTGTTTTTAATGCTGCTTTGTTTAATTTTTTGCAATTTTTCATGGTTAAGTTTTTGATTGATAAGTAAATATCGAAAATACTTCTCAATTGTGCAATATTATATGTGGAATTTTATGAATATTTAACTAAATGGTGAATTTTATTAATTTAAACAGCGTAATGATAAAATGTGTGTATAAAAGCACATGAGTTATTCATCATTCTTCTGAAATAATCGGTAGAAAAGGAGTGAAAGTATACATTACTTAAAGATGTTCATCTCTTCTTTATAAACCGGACTTTGTATTCCAAGGAAGTTTAAAACACTGTGAAATACATGGTTTTGTGATAAGGTTTTGTTGGGTTTGAGTTGTTTTGAACCGTCAGACACCCAAACCATAAAAGGAATTTCATATTGTTCTCTGGGTGCAATACTTAAAGGCATGCCATGCATGTACAGATTTTTTTCTCCAAGGGATTCACCATGGTCAGACACAAAAAGCATTGTACTTTTATAATCTTTTAGTTGTTTTAAATCCTCAATAACATTATATAGAAGATAATCTGTATACACAATCGTATTATCATAAGCATTGATAAGCTCCTGCTGGGAGCAATTACCTAATTCAACACTATTGCAGACCGGTTTAAAGGTTTCGAACCGCGATGGATATTTTTTGCTGTATGTAGGGCCGTGACTTGTACTGGTGTGCAAAACAATAAGTATTTTATTCTTTTTACTTGCAGCTATTTGTTCTTTGAGGCCATTCAAAAGGACCCCATCATAATTGCAGTCTTCACCTTTGCAATTTGTACTTAAATGTTCTTTGTTCTGGTAATTTTTAATGTGAACCGGCGGTTCACCCCAGTTTGTCGTTCTCCAGATTACCTCTACATTATTTCGGTATAAATAGTTGGGTAGGATTTCATACAGTTCATCAGTATTGGTATGTTCAAGAATACATTTCACCCCTGCAGTGGTATACGTGGCGCAGGATGTAGCGTTAAAGGTATGTAAGTTCTGTTCTTTTGAAAGCAGCGGATTCGTGTTCTTCCCATATCCGTATAAAGAAAAATTCTGACTTCTGGCAGATTCTCCTATGACCAATACTACTACAGATTTCTCGTTGTCTTTGATGGTGGCATTGGGCAATAAAGTTTCTTTTTCATTTTTTTTGTATTCATGAATATAATAAAGAGAAGTATTGACGGTGTAAGACCAGGGCATGGCCAAACCACCTAATGTCTTTGAATTTTTATCAATCCATAACCAATTACTGGCGTTGGCAAAAGCCACGATTACCATGAATAAAAGGGTCAATGAAGTAGTAATCAAAAACTTTTTTACAGGGACCTTTAGTATGTTGACCTTAATAATATATATACTGGGAAGTATTCCGAGGAAAACAAGGTATAAAATAAGCTTTAGAGAAAAAAAACTGCTTGATTCTTCATAATTGGTGTTGAATATATTACCGATCATGCTTTCATCTATGATAACACTATAAGTATTAATAAAATAGACGGCGATCGAACTGATAATAAAAGTAAGCACCAGCAAAATTTTTCCGACAATTCTGGACAGAAAAAATATAAGATAGAAAGTGAAAGCATTGGCAACAACCATGAGGATCATCAGGCTGATGATGATGGCGACGCAGTTCAGACTTTTATAATCAACCTTACTGAAAACAAAGGTAAAAAAAGGAATATGAAAGAATAAGAAATTTAGAACGCTCATCAAAAGGGCGAAATCCAGTAATTTCAAATTATTTTTTAGCATAGGAATAGGTGATTATATAGAGTGAAGTTAGTAAGCTGATGAGTGATAGATAAAATATGATTAAATTTTCATTCAGGATTTTGTTGATCAGGATCATGGCACAGATACTGAATAATAGGATAAATACAGGATAATATTTTTTAAGATTAATCCATTCCCATATGTTATATCTGTGGTTGATAAAAATACCCAAAAGTCCTGAAATATACCCAATAATACTGCCAATAATAACATCAAGAGGGTAGTGGGCGCCTACAGCAACCCTTGTAAAAGCTATAATCAGCCCTGATATAAGCAAGGAACTGCACCAAATAACTTTATATTTCAATTTTTGAGGCATAAAGGCAAACATCAAAATGGTAATCGTTGTAAAAATCGTGATGGAATGACCGGAGGGTAAACTGGTGTGCCCTGATAAAGTCTTTCCAATGATTACAAACGCTTCATTGTCAAAGACAGCTGCCGGTCTGGGCACAGTAAATAATTTTTTTAAAATATTACAGAAGAAAGCAGATACTAGAGACGCTGATAGTAAAGACTGCCAGATTTTTGGGGCATACATCACGAAGATCGATAGAAAAGGTAAAAGGACCAGCGCATCTCCCAATTGCGTTAAGTTGTATTGAAGCACAGGATATTTCGATAATTTTGAATTGAGGAAAAAGAACCAATGCTCCTGAATTCCAATATAGGCATCGATATTGAGTGCGTCCTGCTTATAAAGAAAAAAAAGAATGATAGTCAGAAAAAATAAGGGTACGTATAATAATGACAGACATGTTGGAACGTAAGTAGTAATAACAGTTTTGTTCATAATGCTTGATTTACCTATTTATATTATTCTCTTAATCCCTAGCTGTATATTATATTATAATGTTCGCATTGAAAACATTTTCCTTGACAGAATTTCAGTAAAATATTCTTAATGTATTTTTTGCAAAAATAAACTTTATAGTACGAAATAATCCTTATTCTATATTGTGTATTTGTTGCGTATTTCTTAATTAATCGTATCCGGAGTGGCCGTAATTTTTGAATAATTAATGCTTATTGGAAATCTGGTACCCGTTAAAATTGGTATAAGAATTTGCGTTTTTTACTATAAATATTTTTTTCAAGGCTTGCTTCTATAACTTCATATTGACGCTATTTATTGTGGTATGTCATAAGCTTTTTAAAAGTTAACCCGGTCAAGCAGCTTTAGTGGTTTTTGTGTTTCGAATTGTTTATGTGAAATTTTAAACTAAACTTAATTTATTGAAGTCTAATATATTGTGTTTTGATTGAATATATTTATATTATTTATTTGTTTTTTGACAATTTCAATATAAATCGCAAAATAAATTCCTGCAATATAGAATTACAGGAATATTCATTTTTAGTCAGGTTGTTTACCGGGTAAAGTAATGATAGGATCGGATAAATTCCGGTTTTTTTAAGGTTGTTTTTTTTAAGTTAAATCACGTCTTTTACGAAAATTGTTTTTTTTATATAATCTAATATAAAATAAAACTGCTTTTTTATTTGTTTCATGATAAAAAAAATTATAAATCCCCGTAATATGATTTGGCAATCTTTATGCCATCCTTTTGATTTATAACAACTTTAACATAGACTTAATTTTATAAGTTTTTTTTAATTAATGATTAAGAAATAATTGTGAAAATATTTTCGTTGTTTTTTATTCTGTTGGTGATAAGGTTTCTGTCTATGCCATATAAATTCTGAAAAATATCATTCTGAACCTGTGAGCTGGAAAGGTATCCCCAGTGATTTCCGATCTCAAATTTAAGGCTACTCAAAATATCATCCTTTACAAAAGTACAGTCAATGATAGAAACAATATCTTTATAAGGATCAATATCACTTGGTCCGTTTTTACCTAACCTCGGAGTGAGAATATTTTTAGTAAACTGGGATATACCGAGAATTAAATCCTGTCTGTTTAAGTATACGGATATTCGGTTGGCCAGCAGGGGAAGCTTATTAAAAGAGTCCTCAGAATCTTCAAATACTTTATAGGAAACATCAGCATTAAGTAGAATCACCTGATCAATTACCCGCAGAATATTTTCCCGCTTAAGGCTATACAACATACTCTGAAGAACCCTGTTTCCCAGAGAATGAGCCATAATATGGATTCTCTGATTGCAGGGAACCAGATCGCGGTTGGAAAAAATATCCTTTAAAAACTGGGTGTAGAAGTAAAACAGCCTTAATAATGATGTTCCTGAATTAATACTTGATGCTTTATCATCAAAATAGGTCATAGGTACTATGCTGCTTGATGCCGGCCAGCTTACGAATAAAATATGCTCTACCGGAGAAAGCGGATTATCTATGAAAAGTTTTTTAAGATCAATCATTGCTTTCAATTCATCATCAAAAGTATAGGCATATCCGTGAATAAAAATCAGAACATCACTCCTGTCTTTTGTGGAAGACATATTTTTATACAATTCATAGAACATTCTTTGTGTTCCACCGAGATTATCAGCTGTGAGAGAAGATTTTTTTATTCCTTTTTCACTGAGCAGGACTTCCAGAACATCCTCATAGCCCTGTTTTTCGGGTTCAGAAAATAGCTTATAGTCTAAAATATTCCTGTTGGTATACTCTTTCTTCTTTCTGGCTTGTGCTGTGGGCTCTTTGTAGCTGTCGAAATTACATTTCGCAATCCTGAAATTAGGAATTGAATACTCATCATTGGAAAATGAATCCACTCTTTCGCCTTTATGACGAACAATTTTACGGTTGCTTAAGATATAAACGGCCATGATTAATACTTTGGTGATGGTTTTAGCTTTTCTAAATTAGTGAAAAATACCGAATTACCAACAGACAAGCTTTTAAATTATCACTTTCACAAACGCTTATTTTTCCGTAACTTTGTACAACTTTTTTGCTATAAAATAAAAGCTAATTTAATGGAAGAAGAAAAAAAATCACTCAATTTTATTGAGCAAATTATTGAAGATGATCTGGCAAACGGTTTGAAAAGAGATCAGATCCGTTTCCGTTTTCCGCCTGAACCAAATGGTTACCTGCATGTAGGGCACACAAAAGCCATCTGCATCAACTTTGGTCTGGGTGAAAAATACAACGCTCCCGTAAACCTTCGTTTTGACGATACAAATCCTGAAAAAGAAGAACAGGAATTCGTAGATTCTATCAAAAAAGACGTTGAATGGTTAGGTTTCAAATGGGATAAAGAATTGTATGCATCAGACTACTTCCAGCAGCTTTATGAATGGGCAGTACAATTGATTAAAGAAGGAAAGGCTTACGTTGATGAGCAACCGTCCCAGGTAATTACCGAGCAGAGAAAGAATCCTACAGAACCGGGAGTGGAATCGCCATACAGAAACCGTCCGATTGAAGAATCCCTTGATCTATTCGAAAGAATGAAAAACGGAGAATTTGAAGAAGGAACAATGTCACTTCGTGCTAAAATCGATATGGTTTCTCCAAACATGAATATGCGTGACCCTGTAATGTACAGAATTCTGAAAAGACCTCACCACAGAACAGGTACTGCATGGAAGATTTATCCGATGTATGATTGGGCACACGGAGAGTCAGATTACCTCGAGCAGGTTTCACACTCTCTATGTTCATTGGAGTTTGAAAATCACAGACCTTTGTATAACTGGTACCTGGAGCAGGTATCTGATAAAGATAAAATAGCCCCTAAGCAAAGAGAATTTGCCAGGATGAATGTTTCTTATATGATCACTTCTAAAAGAAAACTGCAAAGACTTGTGGCAGAAGGAGTGGTAACAGGATGGGACGACCCGAGAATGCCTACTATTTCAGGAATGAGAAGAAAAGGATTTACGGCAACCGCTATCAGAAACTTTATCGAAAGAGTAGGTGTTGCCAAAAGAGAAAACCTGATTGAAATTCAGTTGCTGGATTTCTGTGTTCGTGAAGATCTTAATAAAGTGGCAAAACGTGTGATGGCAGTTGTAGATCCTGTGAAACTAGTGATCGAAAATTATCCGGAAGGTAAGGAAGAATGGCTGGAGACCGAAAATAATCCTGAACAGGAAAATGCAGGAACCAGAGAAGTTCCTTTCTCAAGAGAACTGTATATAGAACGTGAGGATTTCAAAGAGGAAGCTAACAATAAATTCTTCAGACTGAAATTAGGCGGCGAAGTTCGTTTAAAATCAGCTTATATTATTAAAGCGGAAAGAGTAGAGAAGGACGAAAACGGAGAGATCACTACTATTTACGCAACTTACGATGAAAAGAGCAAGTCGGGAAGCGGAACAGAAGAAAGCTTAAGAAAGGTAAAAGGAACTCTTCACTGGGTGTCTGCCAAACACGCAATTCCGGTTGAAGTGAGAATCTATAACCAATTGTTTACGGTGGAACAACCGGATGCTGAAAAAGATGTAGACTTCTTAAACTTCATCAACCCTGAATCTATGACAATAGTGAAAGGCTTTGCTGAACCTCACTTAAAAGAAGTAGCGGTAGGAGAACCACTTCAGTTCCAGAGAATAGGGTACTTTACAAAAGATCAGGATTCTACGGATGACAAACTGGTATTCAACCGTACAGTGACTTTAAAAGATTCTTATAAACCAGAATAATTTCTCGGTTATTCATGATATGCAAAGCAGGGCTTCATCAAAGCCCTGCTTTTTTATGGGTACAAACTACAGCCATTGTGAACCCGAAGTGAAGCAATCTCAAAAGCAGTGTGCTTATTTAAGTTGACAAGACTCATTTTGATTACAATTTAAAAATGGAATAAATTGTAATCAATTTTTACAGAGTAATAATATTTTGATTCCTAAAGACACAGATGATAGTCTGTCTTTATGAATGTTATTTATAAAAAATGGTCTATATAAAGCACTTTCAGGCTATTTTTGTCTAAATTTGCATTTTCATATTTCCCCCTAAATACTATTGTGAGATTAATTAACATCTATACGAGTTCTTTTAAAGGACTCTCGCAAGAGAGTTGGATGCTGGCGTTGGTAATGCTCATCAACAGAGCCGGTTCTATGGTTCTTCCGTTCCTGGGAGTTTATATGACGGATCATCTACATTTTAGTATTGAAAATTCCGGGATTGTACTGAGCTTTTTCGGTATTGGTTCCGTGATTGGTTCATGGCTGGGCGGAATGATTACTGATAAAATAGGTGAATACAGAGTGCAGAGTTTGAGCTTATTATTGAGTGTTCCTTTATTCTGTCTGATTCCGTTATTTAAGACTGAAGTAGGATTGGCGGCAATTATTCTGGCCCAGAGTATTGTCAGTGAAACTTTTCGTCCTGCAAATTCCGTGGCTATTACAAAATACGCCAAGCCTGAAAATATTACAAGGGCATTTTCATTAAACAGGATGGCTGTAAATCTGGGGTTTTCCATTGGGCCTGCGTTGGGAGGAATCTTATCTGCAATTTCATATGAATTCCTGTTTTTCAGTAATGCCTTAGCTGCTTTACTGGCAGGGCTTATGTATATTTGGTTTTTCAAAAAACGTACGAAATTGGCGAGACAGAATGCTAAAAAAGTAAAAGAAGCCATTGTTGTAAAAAAGAAAACTCTCCCTATCGTGATGGTAAATTTTTAGTATACAGTTTGTTTTGTATGCTGTTTTCCATTTGTTTCTTTCAGTTATTCAGCACACTTACTATTTTTTACAAAGATACCGCGCATCTGAGTCAGCAGAATATAGGGTTCATTCTTGGATATAGTGGATTCCTGATTGTCCTGCTTGAAATGGGATTCGTGCAGATTGCTGAGAAATATTTCACACTGGCATTTACCATGCTTGCCGGAACCTTATTGTGTGGTTTTTCCTATGCGATGCTGGCTTTTGATTATACTTTGGCAGCATTACTTGTTTCGATGACGATTTTGTGTATCGGAGAAATCTGGACCCTGCCTTTTATGTCCACCATTACAGCTTTACGGTCGGGAGAAAATAATAAAGGCGCTTACATGGGGCTGAACGGGATGTCATTTTCCCTGGCGTTTATCATTACACCTTATATAGGAACAGTGATAGCGGATAAACTGGGCTTCACGGTACTTTGGATCGGGACAGGCCTACTGGCAACGGCCATAGCAATAGGATTTTATTTTATTGTTCCATGGATGCTTAAGGACAAGAATAAAGCGGAAAAGAATGTAGCCTAAGCTCATATTTTCTTACCCAATAAACAAAACCCAGCTGAACACTATTCAGCTGGGTTTCTCTTGACTGTAAAACTTTTATTATACAAATAGGTCGAAATTATTATTGTAATCCCTTCAGGCTCTACCGGAAAGAATGTTATTAACGATCATACGGGCGTGAACTCGTGAATTTTCAATAAACCAAAGGTGCGTATCTTTTCCACCACATACCACTCCCGCCAGATATAAGTTGGGAATATTGGTTTCCATAGTCTCCGTATTGTAAACAGGATTCAGGCAGTCACCATTCAGTTCAATTCCTGAGCCTTTTAAAAAGTCGAAGTCGGGAAGATAGCCGGTCATCGCCAGTACAAAGTCATTTTCAATCTCATGGATCTGATTATTTTCATCTTTGAACAGAACAGAATGCTCCTTGATCTCAATAATTTCAGAATTGAAATATGCTTTGATACTTCCTTCAGCAATTCTGTTTTCAATATCCGGTTTTACCCAGTATTTCACACTTTTTGAAATCTCGGAATGTCGGATGATCATAGTGACGTCAGCTCCTTTCCTGTAGGTTTCCAAAGCAGCGTCTACTGCGGAATTACTGGATCCCACTACCACAATTTTTTGTCTGGTATAAGGATAAGGTTCCGTATAATAATGTCGGACTTTTGGAAGATCTTCTCCCGGAATATGCATCAGATTGGGAATATCATAAAAACCTGTTGCGATGACGACATGTCTGGCGGTATATTTTGATTTCGAAGTTTCAATGGTAAAGAGACCATCATTTTTCGAAACTGTCAGGACTTTTTCATACAGGTGAATATTCATTTGTTTTTGCCTTGCAATACCCTGGTAATATTCCAAAGCTTCCTGCCTGCCAGGTTTCGGTGCTGTAGAGATGAAAGGAATCTCATCGATTTCCAGTTTTTCGGCAGTGGAAAAAAATCTCATGTATAAAGGATAATTGTATAGTGAATTGACAATAGTTCCTTTTTCTATGATAAGGTAGTTTAGATTGTTTTTCTTAGCTTCAATAGCACAGTTTAAGCCGATCGGTCCGGCTCCGATAATGAGAATATCCAAAATTTCCATACAACAAAGGTACGATGTAATTGCTAGATTATATTCATACACTCAGGTAAATATGTGGAGATAGATATCCGAGTCTTGGATTTTGGATCATAGAACTGGTAGTTCATGACTCATTTACAGATCCAGCCTTCCTGTCTTTATTACCCGGCATTCTGGCATCAGTTTTGGTGTTTTTGTACCTACCACAAAATTAAGAATATGAAAAAGGTACTTATTTCCATGGTTATTGTAGCGCTGACTGTTGGCTGTAAAAAGAATGACAATCAACCTAATCTGCCGGGCAGTGATTCTACTGCGCAAATAAAGAATGACAGTATTACTATTAACCAACCCGTAGAAAATAAAGATCAATCTTTAAAACAAATAAATGATGAGGTTTTACAGGCACTGAAAAACAAAGATTATAAAAATTTTGCATCATTCATCCATCCTCAGAAAGGAATTCGCTTTTCAATGTATGCTTTTGTTGATGTAAAAGGGGACAAACATTTTTCCAAAGCTGATTTTGAAAAATACCAGCCTACGAAAATGATATTTACGTGGGGCTCTCAAGACGGTTCCGGGGATTTATATAAAACTACGATCAACGATTACCTTAGCAAATGGGTATTCTCGAAAGATTTTACAACCGGACAATATGAAGTGAACAAATTCATCGGAGGAGGCAACTCCCTGAACAATTTAAAAGATGCTTATCCCCAGGCAGATTTTACGGAAAATTATATGAAAGGCACCGAGAAATATGGTGAAATGGATTGGAAAACGATTCGTCTGGTCTTTGAGCAGTTTCAGGGGAAATATTATCTGATAGCGGTGGTAAACGATCAATGGACGATTTGAAAATTGAAAGTTGAAAGGAGTAAGTCGGAATTTGGGGTTGAAAATTAAAATGATAAGGCTGAAGATAAAAAATAAAGCGAGAATACAGGTTTCTGTTTCTCGCTTTTTTATTATAAGATTTTTGTTAATTGCTGCGTAAGGTTTTTTCTTGAAAACTGTTCAATACTTTGGGTGTTTTCATGGAGATTACCATTTTTCCAAAGGTTAAACTTTTCCAGAATAAATCTTTTTACTGCTTCAGAATCGTCGTAACTGAAGTGTTTCCCCGCATTAGTTTCTTCCAGAATTTTTGAAACATCAGCTCCCGAAGGGCCAAAAGATAAAATCTGTTTTCCCGAAGCCAGATATTCGAATATTTTTCCCGGAATGATCCCTTTCGAAGATTCATTGGGAAAGTTGGTGATCAGGAGCATCTCTGAATTTTGCATCTCTTCCACCGCTTTGCCATGTGAAAGGTAGCCCAGATTCAGGATATGATTTTTCAAACCGGATTTTTCAATGACATGCAGGATTTTATCATCAATTCTCCCTACAAATTTTAAGCGGAAATGCCGGGCGAATTCCGTATTTTCTTGTACCAGTTCGTCTAAAGCTTTCCAAAGGTTTTCAGGGTTGCGGAGCTGTTCTAAAACACCGATATAACTTAATGTAAAAGCCTTATTCTGTATCTGAGCCTTTACTGTTTTCTGAGAATCACTTTCGTCAAACCCATTCGTGATGCATATTGCATGGGCTCCTGCTTTACGAAAGTTCTCTGCATCGGTATAACTTGTTGCCAAAGTGATATCAGCATTTTTAAAAACGGCGCTTTCCAGTGCACGATGTTTAGTATCTGAACTTTTGGTTAATTTTAAATGTTTATAATAAGAAATTTCCGTCCATGGGTCGCGGAAATCGGCAATCCATTTCAGTCCAGGAAGTTTCTTTTTCAGACCCAATCCTATGAGATGTAAAGAATGGGGTGGCCCAGAAGTGACCACTACATCTATTTTGTTTTCTTTTAAATAGTGTTCAAGGAATCGAATGGAAGGTTTTACCCAAAAAACTCTGGCATCAGGAATAAAAAAATTTCCTCTTACCCAGATTGATAATCTGGATTTCCAGCTCTGATTGTTCCCGACATCAAACTGCCCGGCCTTAAACTTTTTATTACTTTTATTAAGCCGTTCGGCCAATTGGTACGGCTCCCAGATCTTAGTTCTGATGATTTCGATATTTTGAGGAATATCTTTCATCAGACTTTCATCTATTAAGGGATAGCTTGGGTTTTCGGGAGTATAGATCACAGGTTTCCAGCCGAATTCCGGAAGATATTTTGCAAACTTCAGCCATCTTTGAACACCAGGGCCTCCCGCAGGAGGCCAGTAATAGGTGATAATCAATATTTTCTTTTCTTCCATTTTAATCAAATCAGACATTAAGCTTTCGGTTCAATTAAAGTTTCCTTTTTTCTGTTTTTATTCATCCAGAAAATTCCAAAAGCACTCAATGCAATAAATAATCCGAAAGACAGTAACGAAAGCCATTTTCCTTTCTCGATCACTTCAGGTTCAAAAATCATTCTGATATGGTGGCTTCCGGCAGGAACATGTACGGCACGAAGTAAATAATCTGCTTTGATGTAAGGAACTTCTTTTTCATCAACTAAGACTTTCCAGCCATGAGGATAGTAAATTTCAGAAAATACAGCCAGCTGAGGCGTTTTAGACTGAGATTTGAATTCTAACTCATTTGGTTGATATTTCGTAAGATTAATGAATGCCGTAGAATCTGCCTGAACAGGTTTGTCAGTAAAATATGACTTGTCTGATGAAGCGATAACAGCTGTTTTCTTATTATCAATGGTTCCTATAGATTTAATTTCCTCATTCGGAGTATTTACAAATTTCAGATCACTGACGAACCATGCATTACCGTTTGCTTTTGGATTAGGAACGACCTGCGGTTGGTCAGGACCTCCGAAAATCATATACTTGGTATTCAGTAAATTTAATACATTCGGTGTTTTTACGCTATCAGCTGTTGTGATGTATTCGTTCAGCAAATCGTCATACCTTCTTAGTTTAACCGCGTGATAACCTCCGATTGAAGATTTAAAATAGGAGGTGTTGGTTTCACTGGTTACTCCTAAAGTCTGGTTGTAAATTCTATAGTGGGTTTTATCTTTATCCGCGATTGTTTCCAATGTTTTGTTGATATTTACATTGGATAAAATAGAGGCCAGACTTGGGTTAGCCTGAACTTTTTCAGCCAGCAAATCTGAACTTTCTGTCTGGAAAGGATTTTCAGCAAAGATTTTGTCTACGTAGTTTTCATCATTTAAATAACGCTTGTTAACCGTCCATAGATCAAATAAGCTTACAATTCCGATTACTACCAGAGCAATGTTTTGGTTAAGCTTTTTCTTTAAACTTAAAAATAAGGCAGCAGCAGCAATAGCAACATACATAAATGCTTTGATGGCATCTATTCTGAATAGTTTATATCTTTCTTCTACAAGATAATCGAGCAGGAAAGGAGGGAAATAGGTCTTTTCACCTTCGGTGGCAAAGCCTAGTAATGATTTTCCAAATACTAAAAGAATTAAAAGCAATCCCAATGTTCCGCCGCTGACATACATTAGAATCTTCTGCTTATATTCTTCCGTTAATTTTTCATCGGTAAAGAACCTGTATAATCCTACCATAGCGATCAGAGGAAACAACAATTCAACGACCACCAGGATGGATGAAGGAGCTCTGAATTTATTATAAAAAGGAACGTAGTCGATAAAGAAATCGGATAATGGCATAAAGTTACTTCCCCAGGCCAGTAAAACCGTTAAAACAGAAGCTCCCAGGATCCAGTAACGATACTTTTTCCAGGCAAAGAAAAAGCCCAAGACAGCAAGGAAACATACAATAGCTCCCTGATACGCCGGACCTGAAGTTCCGGGTTGATCTCCCCAATACGTCATTCCGCTGAAACCCTTGGAAATTCTGTCCATTTCTGCCTGTGAGCCTACATTCTCCTGAACGAGTTCCTGAACTCTGTTCATCATTTCTTTTCCTTCCGGTTCCTGGCTTCCTCCACCCATTAATCTTGGGATAAACAGGTTTAAGGTTTCCAGTTTTCCGTAGCTCCACATCAGCATACTTTCTTTATCCATTCCGGATTTTCCTGAAGTATGGCTGTCATTTGTTAAAATCTGCTTTCCACGAACCGTTTCTTTTACGTACTCTGAATTGGCCATGATTCTCTGTGAGTTCATCCCAACCCCAATGATACAAGATGCAGCAATGATTCCGGAAGAAATCAGGAAGTGCCTCATAGGTGTTTTTTTCTGAATTGCTCTGATCAGTTCAGAAAGGAATAAAAAGCCTAATGCAATAAACAGATAATACGTCATCTGAGGGTGGTTGGCTGCAATCTGCAGTCCCATGAAAAGGGTAGTGACAATGAATCCCCAGATATATTGTTTCCGGATATAAACCAATAAAATACCGGCTAAAAGCGGAGCAAAATATTCAATAGTATTCACTTTACCATTGTGTCCGGCAGCAATAATAATGTAAAAATAAGTGGACAATCCAAAGAAAGTAGCTCCAAGTAAAGCGTATTTCCAGTTTCTGACAACCACCATTCCCAAAAGGAAAAAACCTGCAAAAAGCAGGAACAGATAATTTACCGGCCTTGGCAGGAAATTCAGATTGCTATCAATTTTTTTGATGATATCACCTTTAAACTGGCTACCCATCTGATAAGTTGGCATTCCCCCGAACATAGAGTCGCTCCAATACGTTTCATTTCCTGTATCGGCTCTATAGTCGAGCAGTTCTTTTGCTCCTCCTCTGTATTGTACAATATCGTGCTGGAAAAGCTGTTTTCCTGTAAATACTGGAGTGGAATATAAAAATGCTAAAACTATAAATACTACTAATGAAATTGCAATATAAATTAAGTTTTTATTTTTCGCCATGCTGGTTATTATCTTTTATTTCTTGGAATTTTTACCTTTTGTCTTTGGTCTCTTTTACTTCTTCGTAGTCTACGGTTTCCGCATCCCATTTAAGACCTTGCTTGTTGTTCTTATTCGAGTTGTGAATATCTTGCTGCCTGTTATCCTGATTATTGTTATTGTTGAATCGATAACTGTAAAAAGTTTTAAAGAATATCCTTTTCAGAATATTCCACACGAAGAAAATAACAATGGCAGACAGTACTAATTCAAGAATGTACTTCATAACTTTTTGATTTAAAATTCAGGGTTGGAAGTTTATATTTTCCGGTTTCCAACCCTGAATATTTTTAGTGAATTATTTTGCAGATGGATTTACCATTACAGAAGATTTTGAAACACTTTTCATAGACTGAGATTGTTTTCCGTCTGAAATTGTTTCAATCTGTGTAGTGACTACATTGATGTTCTGATTCGTAATCCATCCTGTGTTTTCATCAAACTTAATAGTTCCGTTCTGGGTAAGCTCACTGCTTAAGCTGTGAGTGATAGGTCCCTGAGCTTTCTTTTCAGTTTTCTTGGGAATACCTCCTGTTACAGCAATTTCTGCAGTTCCGTTTCCTAGGCTTTTCAGCACATAGTTGGAAGTTACTTTAACGCTTCCACTTGGGTCGGCATTTTCAGAAGTTGTCCATTTCTCACCTACCTTTACTCCTTTTTTAGGAATGATGGTCAGGTTTTTATTAAACTGATCTTTCAGAACTTTTTCATTGAAAGATTCTTTAAGGCTTGATACAACGCTTGCCTTTTCATTGGCATCTTTAATAAGAGTTCCCACAGCAGCAGAAACTTTAGTATACACTGCATCAAAACCGGTGATAGAGATTACATTACCGTGGGTATCCATTTTCATGGCCAGTTTATTTCCGGTAAGTGCTCTGTTGATATTCCAGATCATTTTCAGGTCGTCTTCCTTTGGTAATGGTTGTTTGGTATCTACAACAATCGTTTTTCCCTGAGCAGACTGAGAGCTTCTTTTAGCAACAAGATTAAGGGTCATTTCGTATACATTTCCTTTGATCTCGTTTACGGTAAAGTTCATTTCATCTGTAGATTCGCTGGTTGCAGTGATCGATTTTCCCTGAGGATCAGTCATCGTCTTTACATCTCTCTGGTAAGTGGTAAGAGGATATGTTTTTCCTTTTTCAAGCTTGAAAGTTTGTTTTACAATTCCTGCAGAATCTCTAATTGCCGGATTTTCCACCACCTTTGCTACAGAATCAGCAGGTACTTCTACTGTTACTGTTTTCCCGGTCTTAGGATCCACTTTAGTTATTTTGGCTGTTTCTTTCTTACAAGATACTAGAGCTATAGATGAGATGAGAGCTATTGCTGCTACGTTTTTCATTTTCTAATTTTTTAAGTGTTGTGTGTTATCGAATAAATTATTTCAACATTTTCTGTCTTACAGCTTCATATAAAATCGCGCCACAAGCAACAGAAACATTTAAAGATTGAGTTTTTCCTTCGATAGGAAGTTTTATTTTTTCGTCAGAATGATGCAATACTTCTTTGGAAATTCCTGTTTCTTCATTCCCCATTACAATAGCACATGGTTCTGTAAAGTTGACATCATAAATCAGTTTTTCCGCTTTTTCACTGGCTGAAAATACAGTGATTCCACTTTGCTGCAAAAAAGTCTACGGTATGGGCAAGATTATTTTCTTTACAGATTTTAATATTATAAAGGGCTCCCGCAGAAGTTTTTATCGCATCCGAATTGATCGGTGCTGCTCCTTTTTCAGGAATAATAACAGCGTCAACGCCCACGCATTCCGCCGTTCTGCAGATGGCACCAAAGTTTCTCACGTCAGTAAGTCTGTCAAGGATCAGTAAAAAAGGTGTTTTGCCTTCTTCAAATAATTGTGGAACAAGATCCTCCACTTTATGAAACGGAACATCCGAAATAAAAGCAACCACCCCCTGGTGGTTTTTTCTTGTAAAACGGTTCAGTTTTTCAACCGGAACATAATTGGGACGGATTTTATTTTTCGCTAAAATTGCTTTTAGTTCAGCATAAATAGGTCCTTGGAGTGCATTCTGCACAAAGACCTTGTCAATCGTTTTTCCCGCTTCAATTGCTTCAATAACGGGACGCAGCCCGAAAATAAAATCGTCTTTCATTGAGTTGTATAAAATTTTATGTTTAAGGTTTAGGATAGAAGGTTAGGATTTGTATGTCAATTCGTGGCCCCTTTTATCCGGTTTCCTCTTAGTATTTTTCTCCTAAAATTGCTCTTTTCTGAGCCATTACATAACCATAGTGCAAACTTTCATGCATATTGTTAAAGATAATAGCATCCTGAATGCTTTTCAGATCCATTCCAAAACTGGTCGTATAAGGAGTATAATCTGAAAAGAAATCGCTGTCGTAATCTTTCATTAAGATCTTAGAAGTTTCAGTCAGTAAAAATTCTAAGTCTTCCACTTCAGATTTTTGAACATTTAAGTTAGGCAAAGTTCCTTTTTTATAGGTTTCAATCCAGTATTTATCAATACGGAAAGGGTTTCCACTTAGGTAATAATGCAAAAGCTGCTGTGTGGCAACAGTGTGGGCAATATTCCAGTAAATATTATTGTTGAAACCATCCGGAATCAGTATCAGGTCCTCATGGGATGTATTCTGAAGGATGTCTAAAAGGTTTTTTCTAACTTGTCGGTGTGCTTGAAAATGATAATTCATTTTGCAAAATTTTTAATCTCCAAAAATAGTTTAATAAACTGGAAATGACAATTTTTTGGACGGAGGATTAGAGTTAAAGTTTTTTAACGCTTAGAAAAAAGAATGTTAATGATGTTGTTTTTCAGATTTTTATGATGAATAGTCTTCTGCCTGATCATACTTGCGGTTTTCCGCCTGCTTAATTCTATATTCTTGCCAACACTCAAATCTGTTATATTTTTCAGGATCGTATTCTGCAAACATGTTGTTAATTCACTGAAAAAAAATCCCTCCCGTTTACAGGAAGGATTATTAAATCTGAATTATTATTAAAGACTGTTTCCGTCTTATTTTTTTATGATTTTATGTTTAAAAGTTGTCCCGTCCTTCAGGGTGATATTTAATAGATAGATCCCAGTACTATAAGAGGAAATATCGATTCTGTCTTGTTTATAGGTTTCAGATAATTTTCTTCCGTCTATACTGTACAGAATTAAAGAAACAACATCAACTTTTGATTTGATATTGACAAAATCCGAAGTGGGGTTTGGGAAAATGTTGACATCAATAGTTTTAATATCCTGTACATTTAAAGTAGCATTGGTTTTTCCCTGCATATATATAGAAAGGTAAACCTCTCCAGCCCCCTGATAAAAAGTAGCGGTTGGTATAGTATGTCTTAAAGTGTGATTTCCGGCAGTTAGATTAGCCAGCGTAAAACCTCTGATAGGGACAGAATTTCCCGGGCACCAGTTGTTCCATGAAGTCCAGTCAGCTTCCGTTTTGGGAGTCGCTCCGTAAATTCCGTTGCCTTGTGTATTATATACCCTGAAAGGTTCACATGAAATCCCACCGGGTTTGTAGGTGAGCATTTGTATATCATCTAGATAAGTATAGTTCTGTCTTCTGATATATTCTTCTCCGCCCTGATTGGCACCATGTGGAGTAGATATAACAAAGAAGTTGGCGTTGGCAACAGCAGCAGGAAGATTGAAGTTGACAATTCTTACAGTTTCACCAGCAATGTCGGTACTGTTATAATTATTAAGTTTATTGTAGGTCAGTAAGGGAACTACAGTATTATAATCAGTAGCAGTTCCGGAATTATTTGAAAAGAAGGTGAGCGTTCCCGTAAAGACATCATTTCTATCACGACAGCCGGTAACCTGATCGTTAGCAGCATACGGAACTCCAAAAACATCAAGCTCCATATAGATATCATAATTGTTCCGTAAATCCGTATCATGAAATATACTGTATAGATTGCTTACATTATAGGTGTAGGGAACTTCTGAAGGAGTTCTGTTTTTATTCATGAATGGAGTAATATACCGGCCAACTTCAATTCTCTTGACATTCGGATCATTTAGAGTGTAAGTTGACTGGTTTTTAGGGACTAATGCCAGAAAAACTTCTCCCAAACGGTCATAGTTATCACATAAAGCACCTATGGTAACCCTCATTGCAATAGTTGTTTTAAAAGAGTTAAGTTCAGTATCTGTAAGTTTTCTCGTATATCTCGAGTTATTAAGCCGGATTAATCCTGTAGGTACAGGCTGCGATACCGTTGCTGCATAACCATCATAATAAATTGCCTGAGAAATCACATTCGTCATTGTTGTTGTCTGTGATTTCATAAGGCCGACAAAGAGAAGACTAATAAAAAATAATTTTTTATACATATTATTTGATATTTGTTGTAAATATATTAAAATATGTATTATGTTTTTTATTATTTATTGGTTAAATTGGTAATAAATATACTTTTTTATTGTGAAGTAGTTAAAATTCGGTTGTTTCAACCTTAGCTTTTTGTTTGGTTTTAATTATTTTAATGAATGTGGCGTAATAATTTAATTTTTTGATATGTAAATCTAAATTTTATCATTAATTTAGCGCAAAATGAGATCATAAAATTATTAATTATGAAAAGAGTTTTACTTTTTGTTTTGTTGTCATTTGTATCGCTGGTTAACGCTCAGATTAATCTGAACATTGGAAGTACAAATGTAGGAACCGCCCCGGTGAGTAGTTTTTTTTCCTATTCTTATGTTCAGCAGATTTATCTTAAGCAGGAAATAAATACCAACGCCGCAGGAAATATTACAGGACTTATCTTTTATCTGGATCCGTCTGCAACAATTAATGATTCTTCCAATTGGACCGTTTATCTCGGGCATACGACAAAATCAGCTTTTACCTCGGGAACAGACTGGATTCCTGCTGCACAGCTGACTCAGGTGTTCGCGGGAACTGTCACCAAAAATAATAATAAAGTTGAGGTAAGTCTTACCACTCCCTTTGCTTATAATAATTCCGATAATCTGGTGGTTGCAGCCAGAGAAAATTCTCCAAGTATCGATATTAATAATTTTGATGAGGCTTTTCGTGTGTATTCTCATTTACCAAATTCTGCTCTCTATTATAAAGGAGATCAGCAGGTTGTTGATCCTTCAGCTCCACCGGGAGGGATAAGAGCTAATTATAAATCAGCAATAACTATCTCAGGATTAACACCAAGTCCTACACCTGCCTGTCCCATCGTTCTTTTCCCTGCAAATAATGCGCAAAAAATTTCTTTGTCTCCTTTGTTTAGCTGGGTTGCCGTGTCAGGTGCAGATTCTTATAAGGTTTCATTGGGTACAAGTTCCGGCGGTACAGATGTGGTTAATCAACAGGTGGTGGCCAACAATAGTTTTACCCCTTCTGTTCCTCTCAACCGTGACACTACCTATTATATAAAGATTAACGCTGTTTCAGGGAATGCGGAATCGGTTGGCTGTAGCGAAATTACTTTTAAAACAATTCCTCCGATACCTGTAAATGATGCTTGTACAGGTGCTCTGGTAGCATCTGCTTTCCCTTATGCTTACACACAGAATGATGCAATATCTTCCACAAATAATGCAGGGTTTGTTTCTGCATGTGCTGACAACGGGATGAATGATGGCCTGTGGTTTAGATTTACAGGTGATGGAAGCCAATTTACAATTAAAGTATCTACATCGGTAGTTTCTTTTGATCCTAAAATCGGAGTTTACAGCGGGGCGTGTGATAATTTGGTTTGTGTAGGAACAAAAGATGATGGTGGTGGTGGCCAGGCAGAGACGATCACCATTACCACCACTGCAGGAACTGAATATTTTGTGAATGTAGGATCCTTTGAGGATGATGTTGATAAGCCGGAAGATACATTTACGATTGATATTACTAAGATATAATGAAGCATTTTTAGACGATCTTCATTTTAGATAATAAAGAATGTTGTGATGTACGATCATAACATTTTTTTTGTCGTGAGTTTTTGTCTGTTGGTTTTCAATATTTTAAGTAATTTCTCTATTCAGTGGAACAATGAAGGTTTATAAGAAAAATAGAGGCCGGTCCTGTTTTTATATACTAGCAAATCAGTTTGTTGGATTAAAAATGTAGCAGTGATAGTGGAATATTTAACAAACTTTAACTCAAAAATGGCATTGATTGTGTTGATTAATGCAAGTATTTATCAGAAATTTACCACTTATTTTAAATCAAGCTATGTCAGATATATATCAAGCTGAAGATATCCGCCAATTGACGGAAAAAATAAAAGAAAAAAACTACTTGTTTTCTCTTCTGAGACAGGAAATCAATAAAGTTATTATTGGCCAGGAATATATGGTTGACCGCCTTTTGGTAGGCCTTTTGGGGAATGGTCATATTCTGTTGGAAGGAGTGCCTGGGTTGGCTAAAACCTTAGCGATAAAAACGCTGGCCGATGCTGTGCACGGAGAATTTTCCAGGATTCAGTTTACTCCTGATCTGCTTCCGGCAGATGTCGTTGGAACCATGATCTTCAATATCAAAGACAATGATTTTTCTATAAAAAAAGGACCGGTATTTGCGAATTTTGTTCTTGCCGATGAAATCAACCGTGCACCGGCCAAAGTGCAATCTGCTCTTCTGGAAGTCATGCAGGAAAAGCAGGTAACCATTGGTGACGAGACCATGAAGCTTCCAAGACCATTTTTGGTATTGGCTACGCAGAATCCTATCGATCAGGAGGGAACTTATCTGTTGCCTGAAGCACAAAGTGACCGTTTTATGCTGAAGTGCACCATAGATTATCCCGCATTTGAAGATGAAAGACAAGTGATGAGAATGGTTTCCACTTCTCACCAGCCGACAGTGAAACCTGTAATCTCTCTTCAGGATATTATCGATGCAAAAGAACTGATCAACCAGATTTATCTGGACGAAAAGATTGAAAAATATATTCTTGATATGGTGTTTGCAACCCGTTATCCTGAAAATTACGGATTGTCTGAGCTTAAGAATTATATCAGCTTTGGAGCCTCTCCGAGAGCATCTATCAATCTTGCGATTGCCTCAAGAGCGTATGCATTTTTAAAAGGAAGGGCATTTGTGATTCCTGAAGATGTGAAAGCATTGGCTAAAGATGTATTAAGACACAGAATGGGGCTTACTTTCGAAGCTGAAGCAGAGGAAATTTCAACAGAAGAGATTATCAACAGAATTTTAGCAAAAATACAGGCGCCGTAATGAGTGATGTTGTAATTCGAAAAGCAGTTCACGAGGATTGCGATGCGATGTTAAACCTTATTAAGGAGCTTGCAGAATACGAAAAAGCTTTACATGAAGTAACTGTGACTATTGAGCAGTTTACGGAAGATGGTTTTGGAAAATCTCCGGTTTGGGGAGCATTTGTAGCTGAATTTGAAGGAGAAATAGTAGGGATTTCCCTTTATTATGACCGATATTCTACCTGGAAGGGCAGAAGGTTGTATCTTGAAGATCTTGTAGTGACAGAAAAATTAAGAGGAAGGCAGATCGGAAAACTGCTTTTTGATGCTACATTGGAATACGGACAATCAAACCAATATACTGGCATGGTATTTCAGGTATTGAACTGGAATGAGCCGGCGATAAATTTTTATAAAAAATACAGCCCTAAGTTTGATGATGAATGGTTGAATGTTTCTATAGAATTTAAAAATTAGATTCACACCATTTACAATTTTAAATCTCACAAGTGTCTATGCAGATAAAAGATATTGTAAAAAAAGTAAAGCAGATAGAAATCCGTACAAGAAAAAAGACGGAAGCTGCTTTGATGGGGCAATATCACAGTGCCTTTAAAGGCCAGGGAATGACCTTTTCAGAAGTTCGTCCCTATCAGTTTGGAGATGAAATCAGAAGAATCGACTGGAACAAAACAGCTCGTTTCCGCGAGGCGTTCGTGAAAGTAATGGAAGAGGAAAGGGAACTTACGATGATGATTCTGGTTGATATTTCTGCATCGATGGATTATGGGACCAAAGTCCAGCTGAAAAGAGAATATGTTGCCGAAATTGCGGCCAGCCTTGGTTTTTCAGCCGCCGGTAATAATGATAAAGTAGGGCTCATCCTGTTTGCTGATAAGGTGTACAAAGTAATTCCTCCTCAGAAAGGGAGAAAACATATTCTTTCCATTATCAGCAATATTCTGACAGCAGATTATGTTCCTGCGGAATCTAAAATAGATAAAGCTCTCGAATATATGATGGGAATCTTTAAGAGAAAATCCCTTGTTTTTTTATTTTCGGATTTTGAAGATGAATATGACTCTAAAATGTTGAGAGTCGCTTCCAAAAAGCACCAGCTGCTGGGGATGCGAATTTATGATGAAAAGGATAATGAAATTCCTGACGTAGGATATACACTTCTGTATGATGCAGAGACAGGAAAGCAAATATGGGCAAATACTTCCAGCGCAAGATGGCGATATACCTTTGCGGAGGCTCAGAAACAAAAAGTAAGAGCTTTGGAGGAAGACTTTTCCGGAAGTTCGGCCGGTTTTATGAATATTAATACCGGAGCTGATTATTCAAAATTGCTGTATAATTATTTTCAGAAAAAATAACACGGGTTTTGCCCGTACATAAAAACATCTGGCTTGGCCATTTATTATTTAACATTGAAAAAAATATTTTTAATACTACCTTTTCTGATCTGTGCAAATGCTTTTTCACAGATACTTTCCTCCAATGTAGAAAAGAAGACCATCGCTTTGGGAGAAGTGAATCATCTCGTTGTGAAAATTGATAATATTCATGATCAACAGGTAACTTCTGCTCCTAAAAACGAATTACTTCCCTTTCATTTTGAAGAAACAAAAGACAGTATCGGACAAAATGCAGGCACCTACGAAAGAAAAATAGAATTTGCTGTTTTTGAAGAAGGAAAATTTACCATTCCTGAGCTGGAATTTAAAGTAGGGGATAAAATTCTTAAAACAATTCCTTACGAAATTGATGTCATCAATACTGCCCAAAAAGCAGATCAGATCAATGATATCATGAAGAATAAGCAGGTGAAACTGGATGCTAAAGATTATTGGGAACTGTATAAGTTTTATATTCTTGCAGCATTGGCACTTATTGCTTTGATTATTGCCATTATTATGATTGTAAAATGGGGCAGAAAAGCAAAAAGTTCACCGGTAGTGGCCACCAACCAGACATTGAAAGAATTAGACTCTCTTAAAAAGAAAAAATATATTGAAGGAGGTAATTTCCGTTCATTCTATGTGGAACTGATCGATATCTCGAGAAACTTTATTGCCAAACAATACAGCCTTCCTGCAGATGTCCTTCTTACAGATGATCTGATTGAGGTGATCAAAAAGAATAATACCATTTCGCAGGACAATGAGAAAATAATAGAAGATGTATTTTTACGGGGAGATTTGGTGAAATTTGCCAAGACCTTCCCTGATGAAGAAACAATGCAGAAAGATTTTGCTGATATCAGGGATTTTGTGAAAAGATCATCTAAAGATCTGGAATTCGAAAACTTGAGAAAGGATGTTTGATTTTGAGTTTTACAGTCCGTGGTTTTTATTGCTTTTTCTTCTTTTTATTCCCCTTTTTATTAAGGATGCAGGACAAAGGAAAAGAAAAGGGATAAAAGTGCCTACGACAAAAAATATGGATAACAGTGATGGAATCCGGGGTGTACTTTTTCTATTGAAAATATCAAAGTATATCATTCTTTCCGCTCTTATTATTGCAATGGCAAGGCCCAGAACGTTCACTGTTTCCCAGGACAGAGACGAGACAAAAGGGGTTGATATTATGCTGTCTATTGACGTATCATTAAGTATGCTCGCCAAAGATCTTAATCCTGACCGTATCACAGCATTGAAAGATATTGCAGTAAAATTTGTACAGAAGCGTCCCAACGACAGGATCGGGGTGGTGGCTTATGCTGCCGAAGCATTTACCAAAGTTCCTGTTACTTCAGATCATCAGGTGGTCATTGATGAAATTAAAAATCTGAATTCAGATGGTCTTGAACCGGGAACAGCTATTGGAGAAGGTCTCTCAGTCGCAGTAAATCATTTGATCAAGAGCAAAGCAAAAAGTAAAGTAGTGATCCTGATGACGGATGGAGTGAGCAATATTCAAAACGCCATACCTCCACAAATTGCCGCTGAACTGGCAAAAAATAACAATATTAAAGTCTATTCTATCGGTATTGGTACCAACGGATATGCCTTAATGCCTACGGCACAGGATATTTTTGGAGATCTGGTTTTTACAGAAGCAGAAGTTACGATTGATGAAAATACCTTGAGAGAAATTGCACAAACGACAGGAGGAAAATACTTCAGGGCTACGTCAAACAGTAGTCTTTGAAGAAATATATAATGAGATTAATCAGCTCGAAAAATCGGATGTAAAGATCTCAAAGCTTTATAATTATGAGGAATATTTTAAGATTTTCCTTTGGATCGCTTTGGGAATGCTGTTTTTAGATGCGTTATTGAGATGGGTATTTTATAAAATTTTAAGCTGATGAGTTGGTCTTTAGGAAATTATTGGTATTTACTTTTACTGTTGCTTCTGCCGCTGTTAGCATCCTTTCTGATCCGGTTTTTACGATGGAGAAAGAAAAAAAGAGAAATTTTTGCCAGCAGCCAGTTTCACGACGATTTATTTGATAAAAGTTCAGGGTTTACGAAGTTTTTCCCGGCATTATACCTTTTGGGTACTTTATTTCTGATCTTTTCAATTATCGATCTTCTTAATGGTTCTGAAGAAGTAAAAACGAATCAGAAGCTGAATAACGTAATCTTTATGCTCGATGTTTCAAATTCGATGAACGCAGAAGATATTGATCCAAGCCGTCTTACTGAGGCAAAAAACCTGATGATCAGGACTATGCAGAAAATGAAAAATGATAAGGTCGGAATTGTTATTTTCGCCGGGCAGGCTACTTCAATCATGCCCCTCACTACGGATTATAATTCGGCAGAAACCTATATCAGCGGAATTGAAACGAATTCAATGCAGATTCAGGGAACCGATTTTTTAAAAGGAATGCAGGCTGCCGTTGCGAAGTTTAAAAATGTAAGCAAAGGATCCAGAAAAGTAATATTACTGAGTGATGGAGAAGATAATGAAGGTAATGATAATGCCGCGATAAGATTGGCTAATAAAGAAGGTGTCAGTGTAACGTCCGTCGGGATAGGTTCTGATGAGGGAGCTCCCGTACCTGAATATGTTTTCGGGCAGTTGATGGGATATAAAACAGATGTAAACGGAGGTACTGTCATATCAAAAAGGCAAACCGAAGCTTTAAAGAAGATGGCCGAATCTACAGGAGGAACCTACATTGACGGAAATAATATCAATGAAGCTCCGGACAGGATTTTAGATGCCGTAAATAGGAAGTCGACAGGGGCTGAAACCCTTGTGAAATCACAGAATGCGAATCATTATTATCAATATTTTTTAGCAGTTTCTATCTTACTTTTCTTTTTAATTTATATTTTTAATCCCAAAAGAGATTTTAATGTGTAAATTTCCTTACTGTTGATAAGTCTTTTTGGAGACTACTTTAACCGAACTTTAACAAATAAAACTCTGTTTATTAACATTTAAAGGAATAATTTTGCAAGTGATGAATACTAAAATCATTTTTTTATCGTTTATAGTTGCTTTCTCATTCTCAGGCATTTTGTTTGGGCAGGAAAACTATAGAACTTTGGTGCATGAAGGCAACCAGAAATTCGACGGTAAAGACTATGATGGAGCGTCTTCAAAGTATATGGAAGCGGCAAAATCTAATGATAAAGATTTTACCGCTCACTACAATCTGGGAAATGCTTTGTATAAAAGTAAAAAATATGAAGAGGCAAAAGCAGAGTTTGAAAAGGCAGAAAAACTTTCTCAGACACTTCCTGATAAAGCGGCAGCATTTCATAATTTAGGAAATGCTTATATGCAGATGAACCAGCCGGAAAAAGCTGCAGATTATTATAGAAAATCTCTGAAGCAAAACCCATACAGTGAGGCAACCAGAAAAAATTATGAAATTGCCAAGCTGAAAGAAAAAGAGCAACAACAGAAAAACCAGCAAAATAATTCAGGTAAAGGTGGTGGTGGCAGCGATCAGAACAAAGGTGATGATCAGAAAGGGGACAAAGACCAGAAGCAGGATCAGGGAAATGGTCAGCAGAATGAAGGCAAAAGCGACCAGGGGAATAATCCTCAGCAAAACCCTAATAATGAAGGAAGGATGCCAAAGAATCTCGAAAAAGCGATCTTAGATAAAATAAACGAAAAAGAAAAAGAAACCGCCAGAAGAATTTTAAACAAAAATTCTTATTCGATGCCTGAAAGCAACGAGAAAGATTGGTGATGCAACAAAAATTGATTTACATATTGCTTACTCTGGTATCCGTAATTACTTACGGACAGGTAAATCTTTCTCTTGACGCAGATAAATCCGAATATGGAAGTAAGGAGGTCGTAAACCTTACCATTGTTCTGGAACTTAATGGGATTGACCTTGAACAACAAACAAGATTTCAGCTTCCGGATCTTTCCAAATTTAATATCATAGGCAGTGGATCTGTAACCAATACGGTTATTGATCCGGCTACCAATACCTTGATTACTCAAAAAGTTTCCAGAATAGCCCTTGAACCCAAGAAAAAAGGGAAAATAAAAATCGGGTCTGTACTGGTTACGGTCAATAATAAAATCTACAAAACAGAGCCTTTTGATGTGACCGTTAAAGATTTCGTAGAAAAGAAATCTTTGGCAGCGAACAACTCAGGCGAAGTATTCCTGAATATGGAAATTGAAGACAGGGATATTTATCAGGACCAGCCTACAATTGCTGTTTTGAAAGTGTATTCCAGGAATATGGATAACCTGAGAAAGGTGAAAAATATTCATCTTCCCCATCAGGATAATATCTATGTACATCCTATTAATTTCAGCAAATCTGAAATTGATCCTTCAGGATACGGGAATATGGCTTCTCAGGTATTGGCCATGTTTATGGTGTTTCCGAATGAGGCAGGATATGTAGAAGTACCGGGAGTATCAGCTTCCGTCAATTCTTACTCTGGTAAAAATAAAATTGTTTCCAATAAAGTAAAACTGAATGTCAGAAAACTTCCTGAAGGAGCACCTGAATGTTTCAAAAATGCTGTAGGAAACTTTAACGTAAGTGTGTATAACGCATCGAAAGAAAAAGCTGAAGCTAAGAAACCTTTGAATGTTGTAGTGAAAGTTTCCGGAGAGGGAAATTTACCGGATATGGAACTTCCTAAAATTGCTGCTTCACCTGATTATGAAATTTTCACTCCAAAAATCACCTCTAAAGTTTCACCGGGATCTACAGGGATGAAAGGTGAAATTCTTGCCAATTATGTGATCATACCCAATAAATCCGGAGCAATCTCGATCAAGACGGAACAGTTTGCCTTCTTTGATCCTGAAAACAGGGAATATATTGATCTTGGCCAGAAGACCTTAGCATTGAATGCATTTTCTCATGATCAGATTATGGAGGCCCGTACAACTGTGGAAAAGGTTAATGAATATACCAATAACCTCCTTGAAACGGTTAATACACCGGTGCTGAAAACAACTTCCTTTAAAGTAAAGGAAAAAAGCAAATTCAACTGGAATACCCTTTTTATCAATATCGGTATTCTTTTCGGGCTGTTTATTCTATATCTGTTATTTAAAACTTGGCAAAAAAAACGTACATTAGTTAGGGAAACTGTATCCTCAAAACCTTTAGGTTCAGTGGCTGAAACGGAAAAAGAGATCAGGGAATTGCTGAAAACAGATATCAATGATTATTTTGGGTATCTTGAAAATCTTAAAGATAATGGTGAATATGAGAAGTTCTTCGTTACATTGGAAGAGTTGGATCATGAAGTAAGGAATCAATATTTCCAAAGTACTTCTGCGGAGTTTAAGACTTTTCTTGAAAAACACAAAGGGGCTTCACTTGCGGAAGACTACAGTAAATTGCAGCAGAAAATTCAGATTGAAAAATATGCTCCTGTGAAATCTGCTGAAGGGTTGGAAGAACTTTTGAAAACAATTGTTAATTTATATTCACAAATTAGCAAATAATCAGTTTATTTTCATATTTTTGCGAAATTTTTAATTACAAAGAGATGGAAATTTTTGATGGTTTCTCGTTTAAAGAGATTGTTACCAGTTTTATGGTCCTTTTTGCCGTAATCGATATTATCGGTTCGGTTCCCGTTATAGTAAGCCTTCAACAGAAGTTTGGGAAGATTGAGGCCGGTAAGGCTGCAATCACAGCAGGAGCAATTATGATTGTATTTCTGTTTGTAGGAAATAAAATTCTTAAGCTTATCGGAGTTGATGTCAATTCATTTGCCATCGCAGGAGCTTTTGTGATTTTTGTCATAGCACTGGAAATGATTTTAGGAATTGAAATCAACAAAACTACAGAAGCAAAGGCCGCATCTATCGTTCCCATCGCATTTCCGCTGGTTGCAGGGGCCGGAACTCTGACAACGGCTTTATCTCTCAGAGCTGAATTTCACGATATTAATATTATCTGCGGAATTATTCTTAATACAATTTTCGTATATTTGGTGCTGAAATCAGCGAAATGGTTAGAAAGAAAAATAGGGGATGCTACCCTGATGATTCTTCAGAAAGTTTTCGGAATTATCCTTTTGGCGATTTCAATTAAATTATTCACCGCAAACTTTGCACAATTGGTGCAGAATTATATTAATTTTTAAATATCATGAAGAAGTTTTATAAAGTATTTCTTGTCGTATTTATTGTTTTCATCGCGATCAACCTTTATGCGATCAACTGGCAGACGGATATCTTAGGAGATGAAGATAATGTTAGATTTGTGTTTTCAGCAGCAGCTGCTGCCCTTGGTCTTCTTGTGCTTTTTGTAATGGATACCTGGAGCAGGATAGGAGCAAAAAAGTAAATTGGATATTTCAATATAAATATAAACCTCTTTCATCGGAAAGAGGTTTTTTATTTTCAAGAACATATCTTCTTTGTGTTATACGATAAATATTACTTATCAATAACGAGGTTTTTTAATATGGCTTCAGCCTTCAGCTCGGTTTCTGTCCATTCTTTTTCCGGCTGGCTCTGATCTGTAATTCCTCCTCCTACAAAAATGTGTACTGCGTCTTTATACAACCTTGCACATCGCAGGTTAACAAAATACAGGATACTTTCTTCTGTTTCAACTTTAATATATCCTGCGTAGAATTCGCGCGGAAATTTCTCATACTTCCTTATATTTTCGTTACAGAAATCTTTTGGAATACCGCAAACAGCCGGAGTAGGATGCAAATCCCGTATAAGGGCATCTAAATCTCCCGGTTTAATATGGGTTTTAAAATCTGTACGTAAATGCTTGATATTCCCGGAAATATGGTCGTAGGTGCCAGACTGTTCAATTTCACCCGAATACTGTTTTAAAATCCCCTGAATATAGGTGCTAACAGGCTTTTGTTCTTCAATTTCCTTTTCAGACCATTCTTCTGATACAGGAAGAGTTCCTGCCAGCGCCATGGTTTCAAATTCGTGGGTTGTTTTATTGAATTTTCCCAATACTTCGGAAAAAGCTCCCATCCAGGCATTTTGCCCCTCGTGGAATATGTACCTGAATGCATTCGGGTAGGATGCACATAGATTGGTAAAGCTTTTTTTATAGTCGATAGTATTAAAATCTGTAAAAATTTTTCTTCTTGAGTACACCAGTTTTGGAAGATCATTTTCTTTAATCACCCTGATAACCTGTTGTAAATTTTGATAATACTCTTCATCAGTTTCCGCGATGAAACCTGTATTGTCTTCCGGAAAAGAGCCGTTGGAGATTGAAATCTGATCAAAATCCTCTGAGCTAACTTCTATCTTATTTCCATTGAAGTTAATCTGATTCAGGCTATCATAAGAATAAAAATCTATTGTGGTTTTGTTATTTTTTTCATCTGCAGAATACAATCTTTCGTCGAAAGGAAGTTTGAAATAAATCATGGGCTTAGGATAGGTTTTGAAAATCATTACCCGGAAATATTACAGGAAATTCCCAAGTTGATTTTCCTTTCTGCAAAGGTATTATTAGTCTTAAAGATGTCAAAATTAAAACACCTGTTTTTTATGAAATATCTTCATTTTTACCTGCGTTGATTTAGCTTTGATACGGTAGTGATGGATCGATATATTGACAGAAAATTACCGAAAGCCAATAAAAAAGACTCAAAAAAATTGAGCCTTGGGTTTTCGTTGAAGATATATGCTTCTTATTTCAGAATAATATTATTGGTCATCGTTGTATGGTTGATGAGTGTTCCCTTTTCGTCACGAATTTCAATCTCGGAAACGTGCATTGTTTTTCCTTTGCGGATAAAACGCGCAGTTGCTGTTACCGTTCCGTCTTTTTTACTTCTCAGGTGATTGGAGTTGATATTGGTTCCTACCCCGTAATATTTATTTCCGTCAATAAAAAAATTAGACAGGCTTGACCCTAATGTTTCAGCAAGTACACAACTGGCTCCGCCGTGCAGAATTCCGAAAGGCTGATGTACTTTTGGCTGGACGGGCATGGTTGCGGTAAGGGTTTCATTTTCTACGTCAATATCAATAAATTTTATTTCAAGTGTCTTTGCTAATGTTACACCCTCTCCCCAGTTATTTAAAAACATAAGGATTTCTTCTTTGGTTTGGTCTTTCATTTTTTATGATGAATAAATGATTAATTACAAATGATTTTATCAGCTTTTATTCTCCGGTGCCCATAATATCCGGATTCCAGTTTTCAGGAACTTTAGGAACAATATCATTTTTTACATAATAGTCCTGTATTTCCTGCATGATTTCAGCAAAAGGAACTGAAGCAATTCTTTCGTAAGGAATGGTGTAGCCCAGGTAGACGATATTTCTTTTGAAATCTCCTGCAGCCAGCACAATAGGAACTTTTGCGGCTAATGCCATATGATAAAACCCTTTTCTCCATTTCGGAACCCAGCTCCTTGTTCCTTCAGGAGTGATCACAAGGCTGAAATCTTCTTTAGCGAATTGCTTGGCAACGAAATTAACAAGATCGTTTTTCTGGCTTCTGTCAATACCGATACCGCCTAGCCCTTTTACAACACTTCCATACCAGGCTTTAGTGTGAGCGTCTTTAATGATTATTTTTAAGGGTTTCCCCAAGGACCAATAAGCGAAATTACCTAGAATATATTCCATATTGTGGGTGTGCGGAGCCACGACAAGGATACATCGGTTGAGGGTATTAACATCTCCCTGAAGAACGACTTTCCATCCCAATAATTTTAACATCAATTTGCCTATCAGCTTTTTCATAGATTCTTGGATTAAAAACAAAAAAGTATAACCAAATATTGGTTATACTTTACAAATATATTGAAATATTATCGCTCTTAAAATAAACCGTTAATTAAATCTACGATTTTCATTACGAATTCTAGTGCAAATTGGATCATAACAATAGTGTTTTTGGTTGTTGAGTTGGTTATTAATTTTAGTACTACGAAATTAAAACAATTTTTTTACATGACGAATTAAATAATATGATTTTTTTCACTTTTCTGAGAGAAGAAGAGTGTGAATTTCAAACGGTTGCTATCCATTCACACCTTCTGCCACTCTCTGAAGTTAATTATTTAGTTTGTATGGAAATTTCGTTTTTTCCGTCTTTGATTTTGATATCCACATCTTTATTTATTTTTTTGATGTCGGATGCTACAGAATCAATTACTTTCTTAGCCTGATTATTGGGAACTTTTTTTCCGTTGATAATAATGCTGTCTTTATCGTCTGAGTTATATTCTATGCTTGAACCGTTTACGGTGATTTTATTTTTTTCAATTCTGATTCCGTTGTGGTTGTTGTAGTCATCATCTTCACCGTTGTCGTCAATACCGTCTCCATTTAAGTCTCCATCGAAGTGGATCCCGTTTTTCTTTAATGGAAGTACAATTGTTTTTTGTGGAACAACCAATTCATAATCTACTCTGTAATCTCTGAACCTGTGTTCGTAAGGGTACTTCATAAAATTAGGAAGTATTACTTTGTTGTTCACTACTTCTACAGGAACTGTAAGCTGAACAGGGTAATTGTAGCCGTTTCCTTCTTTCTTAATGATCAGATAAGGTGTTTTGATATCTGTTTTTCTCGTGACATCCACAGAGATGTAATCTTCTTCATATACTGTTTTTTTATCAGAGTAAATATCATCATCATATGCTTTGAAATTCTGTGGAATATTGATTTGTTTTACATCTACATATACCGTATCAGAATTGGTGTTGATGGCAACATTTTCAATATCTTCCTTACTTCCTCTGTAGATCAGGTTTTTCTTAGCCATACTGATTCCGAAATAGGTTCCTAATCCGATAAGTAGCAGGAATAATCCACCGATTACCCATCCGATATTTCTCAGTTTTGTTTTTGGTGAGAAAATTTTGATACTTAGTAAACTGAAGATAATAGCAGGAATTAAACTACCGATAATCATCATGGCTGCCAGTACTTTATCAAGTCCGTTATCATCCATATAGAATCTGATCTGATTGGCCCCCGGAAAATCAGTATCCATTCCGAAAAGACCAAATAAAACAAATACCCCGATAATACTTGTTATAGCCATCAATACCAATAATCCACCGACAATATATTTGAATACATTCCAGATTCCACTGCTGGCATTAGTGATGTATGGTTTGTTTTCGTTGTAGATCTCTCCGACCCTCTGAGTAGATTCATTGGCAAATTGTACCAATTTATTAGACTCATTCTTAAGATTGTCGAAGTTCATAGGCTTTCCCTGCATTTTCAGGAAATCTGCTGCGGTTTCAGCTTTAGGAAGGACTAACCAAAGAACAACATACAGAAGTCCGATCAATGATGATGAAATGGCTGCTGTAAAGATGCCAAGGATAAAAATACCTAGCCAGATTGCTCTCATTGCCGTAATATCCATTCCTACATATTGAGCTAGCCCTGCGCATACTCCTGCAATTTTTTGCTTTTCAGGATCGCGGAACAATTGTTTTTTATCTGTATAATTGGTTCCTGAATTGTTCTTTCTGGTAGATGTTTTTTCTGAAAAATAAGCCTCCTCCTGTTCTTCAATTTTTTCAGGGGTCCCGATTTGTGCGATTACTTTTTCTACGTCAGTATCGTTGATTACTTCACGTTTTCCCAGAGAATCATTGAAAATCTCCACCATTCTTATTTCTATGTCATGCATTACCTCATCTGCTTCCGAAGCATCCAGTGAGCTTCTCAGAGCATTCAGGTAATCGCTGAGCTTTATATATGCGTGTTCTTCTATCGTAAAAGAAAAACCTGCGAGTCCTATTGAGAGTGTCTTGTTCATAGCTTTGTTTTTTAATTTTTTTGAGTGATTTGATTGACTGAAGCCGTCAGTTCATTCCAGGTATTGAGTAGTTCATTCAGGAAAAGTTTTCCTTTTTCTGTAATCTGATAATATTTTCTGGGTGGTCCTCCTGTTGATTCTTCCCATCTGTAAGAGAGAAATTCCCCGTTTTTAAGTCTTGTGAGAAGAGGGTAGAGGGTGCCTTCCACTACATCCAGCTTTCCTTTTTAAGTTCATCGATAAGGTCGGAAACATACATTTCGCGATGATTGATGAGACTTAAAATACAGAATTCCAGAATTCCTTTTCGCATTTGCGCTTTGGTATTTTCAGTATTCATCTTTGATAAGTTTTGTTAATTAGTTATAATCTTTAGAAAAATGCCCCTAGCTAGTTGAGCCTATTCTAATTTTACATTACAAAGATATGTAAATAAAATGGTATTATGCAATACAAAGTAGTAAAATTTTCAAAATAACATATTTAATATATTGATAATCAGTATAATAATTTTCCATCCTGTTTTTGATAGAATTACCGGAACTCATTTTTTAAGTGAAAAAAACGGTGGATATTTATAACAGAGCTTGGTAAAGGAGGAAAAATCAGACTAATTTTGAAAAAGAAAGTGTTTGGTTGCCCATATTAATAGCCCGGAGATTTTGTGATCGCTTTAATGATTTGTATTTTTGTTATAAATTATTACCAATCTCTATTAACTATTACTATGAAAATTTTAAATACGTATAAGATTTTATCTGCGGCTATTGTATTGGGACCTTTATGCTTTGGGCAATACCAGTTTGAGATTAAAAATGCATCAAAAAAATACAATGCAATTATCAATGTGGAAAATTGTTTTGATGACCGGTGTAAAGATAAAGGAACGATAGAATTATACGATAACAAAAACACTAAAGTACAGACTTTTACTTCTGATAATCTTATATTTAATTTAGAAAAGGGGCAGAAATTGGTCCCTGGTAAGATGCTTCAGCTATCCAACGAACAAAGTCCGGTCATTATTGATGATTTTAATTTTGACGGAACTGAAGATATCGCCATCAGAAACGGAAATATGGGGAATTATAGTGCTGATTCCTACGATGTCTATGTGTTTAACAGTACGAGAATGGCTTTTGTGAAAAGTGCAGAGCTGACTGATATCGGATCCAATTCTCTTGGATTATTTACCGTAGATCACAAGCGGAAAAGGCTTATTGCTACAGGCAAATCAGGATGCTGCATGTTTTTTACAACGGAATACGCCGTAATTCCTAATAAGGGACTGGAAGCAGTGCTGGAAAAAGAGGAAGATATGACGCAGGAAGACCGCGTAAAAGTTGTTACAAAAGAGAAAGTCAACAATAAATGGATGACTAAAACAAAAGTATATTCATCAGAACAATATAAAAGATAGAAAGTACAATGAAGATTCAGAGAGAGATCGATTTTATCCTTGCAGTAGATGCTTTGAAAAACGTACAAAGAAGAAATTACAATGCAGATGATTCCAGAAGGGAAAACACAGCCGAGCATTCGTGGCAGATCATTATTTTAGCTCAGATTCTTTATCCCTATGCTAAAAACCGCGCGGATATAGATTTATTGAGAGTAATAAGAATGCTTTCTATTCATGATCTGGTAGAAATCGAAGCAGGAGATACTTTTCTGTTTGATGAGGATGCGATGATAGGTAAATTTGAAAGAGAGAAAATATCGGCTCAGAATATTTTTGGTATCCTAGATGAACCTTTGCGTACGGAATTCTTTAATCTATGGCTTGAATTTGAAGAGGAAAAAACACCGGATGCAATTTTTGCGTGTGCTATCGATAGAATCATGCCCTTTATTCTCAATTCGCATACTTCAGGTAAAAGCTGGACGGAAGCTGGGGTAACGGAGAGACAAATCAGAAATATGCTGGAAAATGCTATCACAAGGGCTTCAGATGAAATGGGTGAGGCTTTTGAACTTTTGTTGAACAGAAGCCTGGAAACTGAAAAAGTTTTGAAGTAAATGGTTACCTATAAAATAAGATCCTTGTTAGAATAATAAATAAGCCAGCTGTGTAGCTGGCTTATTGTATATTAAAAGCAGAATCCGGAATAAAAACATTGTAAAGGGCTAGCTCACGAATGACTCGGGCGGCCTTTGGCCGCCCGAGTCATTCGTGAATATTATAGTATCTGAATTGGTTTCTTGAATTCATCAATCGCTACAAAAGTAAAATCACCTATAATCGCTTTTTCTCGCTCGTAAGAGTACATTTGCTCGGTAAAGATCTCAACATTTACCTTCATACTCGTTTTTCCTACATATGAAACTTTTCCGATCAACTCTACAATTGTTCCTGCCGGGATTGGTTTTTTGAAATCAATTTTGTCACTGCTTACCGTTACCACTCTTTTTCTTGCGAAACGGGTTGCGGTAATGAAAGCCACCTCATCCATCAGCTGCATAGCCGTGCCTCCAAAAAGAGTATCATAATGGTTGGTAGTGTTAGGAAAAACCGCTTTAAAGATTCTTGTTTCGGATGCTTCAATTCTTTCTTCTGTAGTCATATTTCATTATTAATTAAAGCGAAATGAAATGTTATCAAACAACAGAATAATGACAGGAACTTTAAAAATCCCTGAAACAATCCATCAGATCAAAACAACTTCAGATCGCGAAAGTTTCTTGTTTAAGAAAAAGGCAGGTCTCCTGACTTGTAACATCTTTTATCTCCTTCCCATGCCCCGCACAGTGGATCTTTTATAAAAGACTTTTGTTACTTACAGTTGCGCGACAGTCCGTGATTTTCACACGGTTCCCTTTTAATCTGCGGTTAAGCAGAACCAGTTTCTATGATGAATAAGTATAAAACTTTTCGGGTGCAAAAATAATGAAATTATTCCGGATTATGATAAATAATCTGACTGATCACTCTCCCTTTTTTGATCGTCCAGAGAGTCGTATATCTGTTTTCTCCTGAACCATTGATCATATAAAGAAAAATATTATCATTGTCAAGAGCCGTTACCGATACATTATTGAAATCCATAGTAGGCTGGAACATGTTCTTAATGGCTTCTCTTACAAAAACAGAACCTCTTCCCGGTTGCTGAACTCTGATAGATTTGATCTCGGTCATCCCTTCAGGAAGGTCGTTGCCTATTCCCCACGGTTTTATCTTATCAATGGTAAGAATCTTTCCGTTGGCGTCCTTTTCCTTTTTACGGTAACCTGCATTGGAAGGGTAGACGTCAATAACTACTTTGCTTCTTTGCGCGGTAGGAACTTTAGGGTCGGAATTATCTGTAAAGATCATAGATTTCCCGTTTTTTGATTTGGTGGGAGTGTAGGCCGGAAGCTGATCAATATAGGCAATACGCTCTTTGTTGACCATTCCTTCCTTATCAAGGGTTTCATATCTTACAAAAGGTTTGTCATCATCCTGTTTCTCAGGATATTTGATCCATATCCATTCCGTTTCTCCGGGAGCAGGTTTTACATAAACAAAGACATCTCCTTTGCGCATACGGATTTTATCTACAATCTTTCGGTAGTTATCCTTGTGTACACGTACATTGGCATATCCTTCTTCTGCTTTTACCACGCCGAAAGGAACCTTATTCTGTCCTTTAGCCAATGCTACAGAGAAAATACTGAAGACCGATAAGTAGAATGCTTTGTTTACTGAAACCATTATCACAAATTTTAGATCCCCAAATATATAAATTAAAAATTGTTGAAAAGATATTTATGTTATAGGAGTTGTTTTAATTTTTTGATGGTAAATTTGTGAAAACAGAACAGCTTTATTTGTATTCTGAATGGTTTTTACGGTAATTCATAAAAATATAGACAAGGGTTTGAGATCAAAAAGAAAGAGAGCATCATCAGACACTCTCTTTTATATTGGAATCAATGGATTTTCAGATTGATTAAATTCTCTCAAGTTCATCCGAATCAATCGTAGTTTTGAAAGTTCCGTAATTAACAACTACCTTGTTTCTTGAGATTTTCTCAATAGTTCCTACGCTTGTACTTCCCGTTATACGAACTCTCTGTCCTACCTTCATCCAGACTTCGCGATCGGTTTTGCGTTTCTCTTCCAGTCTTTCATTGGTTTCAGCAATTTTTTCAATCACTTCTTCCTTTTTAAGCTGTTGGGTGATCTTTCTCTTAACCACCTGAAGACGTTTCGTTTCATCCTTATCACTGCCCAGTTTTCTGAACTTTTCCTGCTCCAGTAATTTTACAAAATCTTTGACAACGTCTTTTCGTGATTTACCCTTGGTGTAACTGTCGATGAACGTTTCAATTTTATTTCCAAACTGAAGTTTACGGTGTTCTTCCTCATACAGCTTCTGAAAGTTGAATAACTTCTGCTGAAGCTGGTCATTGAGCTTCTGAAGATTATCGCGTTTGTCTTCTACAGATTCTTTTCTTTCTGCAAGATCAGATTTCAGTTTTTCAACTTCAAATTTTTCCTGCTGAAGTTTGACAATCGTTTTATCAAGGTTGACAATGTCATGCTCTACTTTTTTCTTCGCCGAATGGATGATAAACCTTGGAATTTTATTCTTTTCAGCCACTTCAAAAGTAAATGAACTTCCTGCCTGACCTACTTCCAGTTTGTACATGGGTTCCAGGGTCTCTTCGTTAAAAAGCATTGCCGCATTCTGAGCATTCGGAAGTTGCTCAATCACCAGTTTAATATTGGTGTAGTGTGTGGTAATGATGGCAAAACTCTTTTGTCATAGAAATATTCCATAAAGCTTTCGGCCAAGGCACCTCCAAGTTCCGGATCAGAACCTGTACCAAACTCATCAATTAATAGGAGGGTATCTGCATCTGCTTCGCGGATGATTCCCGACATCTTCTTCAGTCTTGAAGAATACGTGGAAAGGTGGTTCTCGATAGATTGATTATCACCAATATCCGTCATCATCTTCTCAAAGAAAAACATCTCCGATTTTGGATGCACAGGAACCAGAATACCGCTCTGAATCATCAGCTGCAACAATCCTACAGTTTTCAGGGTAATGGATTTTCCTCCGGCATTCGGACCGGAAATACAGATAATCCTGTTGTGCTCCGTTAACGACAGGGTTTGAGGGAAAATAGTTTTATTTTCCACCTTATTTCTAAGCCATAGCAAAGGATGGTAAGCATCTTTTAACTTCAGTGTTTTGTGGCGGTTGATCTTAGGAAGCACTCCATTGATGGATTCACTGAATTTTGCTTTAGCCCTTGTCAGGTCCAGATCAAAAATATACATCTGATATCTCCATAGCTGAGGCTGAAATTCTGCAAGATCAGCAGTAAGTTTTCTGAGAACCTTATCAATCTCTTTTTTCTCTTCTTCTTCGTTTTCCCGAAGTTTAAAATAATGTTTTACCACACTATCCGGTTGGATATAAGTGATAGAACCTGTTTTTGAAATTCCCAAAGTTCGTCCTGGAACTCTCTTTTTGAAACCTGATTTTACAGCCAGTACCCTCTGGTCATCAATAATTGTTTCCCTTATGTCATCCAAAAAGTCGCTCTGTCCATAGGTGGTGAGTGCTCTGTTGAAATTTTCCTGGATCGCTTTTTTAGCATGCTGGATTTCTGTTCTCAATCCTTTTAATACAGGGGAAGCTTCGCTTTTTACCTCACCAAAACGGTTAAAAACTTTATCTACTTTTTCAATGATTTCTTTTCTGAATTCCAGAACGGAAACTTCTTCCATCAAAACAGGGAAGGTTTCAGGCATGGTAGGGAAAAACTTCTGAAGCCTTCCGATTTGCTCCGTAAGGGTTTTTATTTTGATGAAAACACTGTTTTCCAGACGGTAATTCTCGATAAGCATCAGTTTCAGCTCACTTTCAATATCCTCATATTCATCAAACGGAATCGCATTTGAACTTTCAAAACTTGACAGGTATTCTGACGTTTTTTTTAACGAAAGTTCCGCCTCGTCAATTTCCATCGGACGAAGTTGAAGAATTTTTTCTCTTGTTTTCGGAGAATACGCAAATGGGGAGATTTCCGCGAGCAATTGCGGAAACTCTAATTCGTCTAAATCTTCTTTATCTATATACACACTGCAAATTTAGTGAGAAAATGTGAATATGATGCGGTGCACGTTTGAAAATGAGGCAATTTGACACGAAGAGAACAAAATATGACCACTCCTGAATCAAATCCGTTTAGTACATTTGAGTTATGGAAATAGAAACGGATCGATTATTATTAAAAGAAATTAACGAAAGCCATATTGATGATATCCTGAAAATCAGAAGTAATGAAATGATTAATCAGTATGTGAAAAGGAATTCACCAAAAAATAATTACGATGCACTGGAATTTATACTGCACATCAGAAAAAAGACACAAGATAAGGAGATGATCTTCTGGGGGATTTCTGATAAAGGCCAACAAAACCTGATAGGAACCATTTGCCTGTGGAACTTTTCTCAAGATAGAAAAACTGCAGAAATCGGGTACGAACTGCTTCCAGAATACCACCGGATGGGAGTGATGACAGAAGCACTGCGGTCTGTTTTACAATATGGATTTACTATTCTGAATTTGCAAGAAGTTCTTGCATTTACCGACAAAAATAATAAAAGTTCTCAGAGGCTCCTTATAAAAGGTGGCTTTGTTCTGCAGGAAGCAAAAGATAATGGAGAAAAAAATGAAAACTTGCTTTTTATGTTAAAAAATGAAAGAATGAAAGTGTAAAGGCTATGAATGTTTTTTTTTATATTCGCCATAAATTATAACCATGTACACTATTTATGAAAAATGAAGTAAAATCATTAACCGGCCTCAGAGGAATTGTAGCACTATGGGTAACGTTTTTTCATTTTTTTTATTTTAAAAATATCCTTATCGGAAGTATTGTAGGAAAGGGCTATGTGGCAGTAGATATATTTTTTGTCCTGAGTGCTTTTTTACTGACTGTTTCTTATTCTGAGAAATTTAAGAGCCTCAATTTTCAGGTCATTTGGGATTTTTATAAAAGAGGGTCAACAGGATCTATCCTGTGTATTTTATATCGGTTTTGGTGATTGCTCTATTTTTCGTGGAAACTTCTAAAACCAAATTTTTGATCAATGCCGCATTATTACAATGCTTTTTTAATCCCAATTATCTGTTGAATATAGTTTATTGGTCATTAAGCACAGAGTGGATCTGTTATTTGATTTTCCCCTTTATGCTTTGGTTTATCATACGTTGCAAAATACGAAGCGAGATATTAATCATTGCAAGTTTGTTGCTGAGATTTGTTCTTCCACATCTTCCCGATACCCTTCATATTGGTGCAGATGTTCCCATGCAGATAGGGAAATCTTCAAAGTATCTTGATATTCCGTACGGGTTGAATTCTTTGGTAAGAACAATTTCTTCTTATCTTCTGGGAATTGGTGTTGTATCTTTTTCAAGTATCCAGATAAAGAAGGACGGTTATTTCATTTATATTGCCATTATATTGTCTGTATTACTTTTGTATACGGATCGGGGATTGTTCTTTATCCCTTTATTATCTGCTTTTATCATTAAAAATTTATACGAGGGAGGACAGAATTTTGTGAAAACATTTTTGGAAACCAAAGCAATATACCTGTTGGGTAATATTTCATACTCGTTGTACATTATACATTATATCGTCAGAAAACAATATATAAACATTGTGGATATTGTATTCATCAACAATCTGATCCTGATCCTGTTTTCTTTGATACTCTCTTATTTTTCCTATATCTTAATTGAAAAAAGAGTGAAAATATTCAGGCCGGCAAGGAAGTTATTGCCTAATTAACTGAAGAGCGGGATTTGGTGTTCTGGTAATTAAAAGATATTTTTGTAACCTGCTTGTAAGTAAAGCCGGAGTATTTAAATCATCACATTATCCCATCAATCATGACCTGGACAGAAATTTTAGCCCCAATAAAAAGCACTGAATATTTTAAAACACTTTGGGAAAAAGTGAAAAACGAGTATGCTACAACAAAAGTTTTTCCCCCGAAAAATCAGATTTTCAGAGCATTGGAAATTACTCCATTCGAAGATGTAGAAGTTGTGATCATTGGTCAGGATCCTTATCATAATGATTATCAGGCTAACGGATTGTGTTTTTCTGTTTCCGAGCAGGTTGCCGCTCCGCCTTCACTGAAAAATATTTTTATTGAATTGAAAGATGATTTGGGCGTGGTGCGAACGTCAAAAGAGCTGGATGACTGGGGAAAACAAGGCGTTTTGTTATTAAATGCAACCCTTACAGTCCGGGCACATACCCCAAACTCTCATAAAGATCTCGGATGGGAAAAATTCACCGATTTTATCATTAAAGAGATCTCCGATAAAAAGGAAAATGTAGTCTTTGTTTTATGGGGAGCTTTTGCACAGAAAAAAGCCGAACTGATAGATCCGGCCAAGCACTTTATTCTGAAATCTGCACATCCTTCGCCATTCTCTGTTTACAGAGGTTTTTTTGGAAGTAAGCCGTTCTCAAAAATTAATGAATATCTTGTTTCTAAAGGCAAGAAGCCTATTTCCTGGTAGTGTCTGAAGGTTCTTCAGCCTTTTTTATACTGATTCCTATTTTGTATTTTCCGGCCAGAGCAGCTGTACCTCCTTCTGATTTAGGGTAAGGAGTTACTTCCTGTAAGCTGATCATATAGCCGTTGAAGTCTGTAGACTGGTGGTAATTTCTGGAAGGATGATCCATGCTTGCAAGCTCCAGAGTCATCGGTCTGGTAGCGGTTCCCATAACCTGAATCTTCGCAACGGCCACCCCGGCCCAGATACAGTTGACCCCTTCAGGACAGCGGCTGTCTTCAGAAATTCCCTTGAATGTTACATTCATCCCATAGGCTTTCAGAAATTTATTTTCCCCTTCCGTAAAGTAAATGATGCCTTCTTTTTGATCATTCGGTTTCGTTGCTTTTGTATCGGACATCGCATCGGTTTTTTTTGGGTCGTTTTTCATTTTCTTTTGGGCATCGCATCCTGTTAATGCAAATATTCCCAGACTCAGTATGAAGATTTTATGGAACATAGTTTCTTTATTTAGGTTAAATAATATCGAACATATTTAAAAGTACCACCAAAAACATTGCCACTCCCACTACAAAACTGAAACCGGTTCCATAAATGAATCCGATCAACGCTCCCTTGGTAGATTGCAGGGCTTTATTCATATCCTTGCTATCATGAAGCATCTCACCAATAAACACTCCTGCAAACATTCCGATCAGAAAGCCGAGCGGAATGGGAAGGAACAGTCCTACAATAGTTCCGATCACTGAACCGATGCTTCCCCAGCGGGTTCCTCCATATTTTCTGTTCGTTTTGGCAGGAATTACATAGCTGAGTACCACAGAAGCGATGGTAAGAATACTGAAAGCCCAGATATAAATCATAGGAAGATCAGCATCTGTCCCGAATTTATAGATCAAAAGACCACAGATGCTTAATAATAATCCCGGAAGTACCGGAAGAAAAGTTCCCAGTATCCCGACCAATAATAAAACAAGACATAGAATATTGATGATTGTAGTATCCATTCTTTAAAATATAAACGAAGATATGAAAAAAGATAATTTATAACAGATTTTAAAATTTGGGATGAAAATTGATTGTCAATACTAAAATCATGATTCTTAATTTCATAAATTTGCTGTAATGAAAAACGAAATACAAGATACCCGGGATTTTCTGCAGAATATCAGTGATCAGATCCATTATTTTGTGAGAGATCATGTATATCCTGATTTGGCACTTCCCACTCAGATCATGTTGAAATTTATATTTCTGGCAGGTCTCATCTATCTTTTGGATTTCATCTTTAAATTAATCGTTAATACTGTTTTCAAATATTTTTTTGATAAAGAAAAGTATCCTGTTTTAAAATCAATCTATGATTCAAGAATTACAAACTCAGTAGTTCATTTAGGAGCACTGAACTTTGCAGGATACGCATTACTGTCTGTATTTTACAGACATCCCAAAAGTTTTGCATTGCTGGAAATCATTGTAAGTGTGGCCACTATCTTTGTGATTGCAGGAATGCTTTTCAGGGCTTTGACAGCTTTCAGAAACTACTTTGTGATCAAGCAGGATTATTATAAAATCATGACCCTTAATGCCATTTCTGAAACAGTCAAAATTTTTGGAATTTTTGTACTGTCGGTTATCGGTATCTGTATTGTTTTCGGGATAAAAGGAGGAACTATTTTAGGAAGTTTAGGAGCCATTACAGCTGTTTTAGTATTGGTTTTCAGAGATACTATTTTAGGATTTGTAACCGGACTCCATGTGGCTACCTCAAAAAATATGAAAGTGGGAGACTGGATCAGTATTCCAAAATACAGTATTGAAGGAAATATTACAGAAATCAACCTTCTTACCACAAAAATCACCAATTTTGACAAGACAGTTTCTACTATTCCTACTTACGATTTACTGACAACGGAGATCAAAAACCTTCAGGTGATGTCTGAATCCAATACCAGAAGGATCAAGAAATCTATTTATTTTAATATTAATTCTTTTAAATATCTTACAGATGAGGATATAGAAAGATTAAAAGAAATCAATCTCATTTCTGAATACCTGGAAAAGAAACGGCAGGAAATAAAAAGTGAGAAAGAAAGCTTACAGCACAGAGATAAAATCATTAATGGCAGGCAATTGACCAATATCGGGGTGTTCAGATATTACGCGCAGAAGTATATAGAAAATGATCCTGATGTTGATAAAAATGGCACCAGAATGGTCCGTCAGCTGGAAATCACTCCACAAGGGCTTCCTCTGGAAATTTATTGTTTTGCCAATGATTCGAAATGGGAGCATTTTGAACAAATTCAGGCGGATATCTTTGACCATCTGCTGGTCGCATCAAAGGAATTTGAGCTTCAGGTAATGCAGGTAAGCGTTAAGGTCTGAGAAAGTAAACCTTACCTATTCAGTATAATTTTTAATCTAATTTTAAATGATAATATACTTAGAAAACATAAATAAGCAGTAGGATAGGGTTCCGTATTTATGTCCCTAATTATATTATCTAACATCTAAATAAGGAAATGACAAAACTAAGCGTAAACATTAATAAAATTGCGACCTTAAGAAATGCAAGAGGAGGTGAGACACCAAGTGTCACAGAAGCAGCAGTAAAAATTCAGGAATTTGGCGGACAGGGGATTACAATTCACCCAAGACCGGATGAAAGACATATCACAAGAAAAGATGTCTATGATCTGAAACCATTGGTTACGACTGAGTTTAATATTGAAGGAAATCCCCACAAAAGCTTTATTGATATGGTGCTGGAGGTAAAACCTGAACAGGTAACGCTGGTTCCTGATGCTGATGACGCTATTACTTCCAATGCAGGGTGGGATACTAAAAAACACCTTGAGTACCTTACTGAAATTATTACGGAATTTAAGAATGCCGGAATTCGTACCTCCATCTTTTTAGATCCGTTACCTGAGCTTATCGAATCTGCTGCAAAAACAGGAGCCGATAGAATAGAGCTGTATACCGAAGCGTATGCAAAAGATTATTTTAACAATAAAGAGCTCGCCATCAAACCTTATTACGATACTGCAGTAGAAGCCACAAAATTGGGTCTGGGAATCAATGCCGGACATGACTTAAGCTTAGACAATTTAAAATATTTTGCTGATCATATTCCTAATTTACTTGAAGTCTCAATCGGTCATGCACTCGTATCTGAAGCACTTTATATGGGATTGGAAAATACAGTTCAGGCTTATCTGAAAAGGCTGGCAAAATGGTAAAATAGAGAGCAGATATCTGTGGGAGAGTGTTGATCAATAGTATGATTTTACTTGTCACACGGAATTTGAGATCTTAAATCTGTTACTTAAAAATATGGAAATTTTAAATTCAAAAATATTTGGCGAGAACCAATCCGGTACGCCGCTTCTTGTATTCCACGGATTATTTGGAATGCTTGATAACTGGGGAAGTTTTGGAAAAGACCTGGGAGAGTTTATTCCGGTGCATCTTATTGACCTTCGAAACCATGGCAGAAGCTTCCATTCGGAGGATATGTCACATGATGATCTGGCAGACGATATTGCCCGCTATATGGATCATTACGGCATTCAGAAAGCTCATGTTTTAGGACATTCCCTGGGCGGGAAAGCGGTAATGCAGTTTGCTATACAATATCCTGAAAAAGTTGAAAAACTGATTGTTGTAGATATTTCTCCAAAAGCGTATCCTCCCCATCATCAGGGCATTATAAAAGCGCTTGAAACTGTAGATTTTAACACAGTGGGGTCAAGAAATGAAGTAGAAGCTGTCCTGAATCAATATATTCCTGAAAGGTCTACAGTTCAGTTCCTTACTAAAAACCTGTATTGGGATGACAATAAAAAATTGAAATGGAGATTTAATCTTAAGACATTATCGGAAAAATATAATGAATTTGTTTCGAATGCTGTAAAGTTCGGTGTTTTCGAAGGTGAAACGTTATTCATCGCCGGCGCGAAGTCCAATTATATCCTACCACAGGATGAATACGGCATAAAACAGCAGTTTCCGAAAGCTCAAATTGTTACCGTAAAAAATGCAGGACATTGGGTTCAGGCTGAAAATCCTGTGGATTTTGCAATTGTTGTTAAGCAGTTTTTGAATATTGGTTAATTTTATTCTTTGTAATTTGAAATAGTGTTAAAATTTTATTAAAATCTTTTATTATTTCTCCATAAGATGAATTTTTTGTACTTTGGTTTTGTCAAAAAAATAAAAATATTAACTTATGGAAAACAAAAATTCAAAGAAGAAGCCGTTTTTCGCAACATTCTTGGAAAAACAAATTAAAGATCCTGAAACAGTGAAAGGAGGCTCTACGATTACTTTAATTACTGTAGATACTGTAACCTCAGCGATCAAAGATCATATTACTACTGCAGCTCTTGAGGATAGCGTGAGCACGCATAAAAATGATAATGTAACCATGAAATATCCGTCCGATGGTGACGAGGATGTTTTAGAAGCATAATAAAAACAGCTAAATCATTAATCATATGAAAGGTAACAACTCAAAAAAGAAGCCGTTTTTCGCATCATTCCTGGAAAAACAAGTGAAAGATCCGGAAACCGTAAAAGGAGGTACAGACATGTCTATTCCTGAAAGAGATGCTATTACTAAACCAGCTATCGATACAGTGACTTCTCCAAAAGATGATATGCAGCACACGATGAAGTATCCTTCTGATGGTGATGAAGATACAGTATCTGTTCCTTTATAAATCAAGTAGTATACACTAAAATTAATAATAGGGAAACTTAATCTTTAAGTTTCCCTTTTAATAACACCGGCAAAATGATTCTCTGCATCACCCATTCACAGGATTATTATAATATAGACCTCTTCTTTGCATATCTTTCTTCTCAGAATGTCCCTTATTTCAGATTAAACTCTGATCGTCTGAACCATTTCCAGAAGATCAGTGTAACCGAAAATTCTTTTGAATTGACAGATGAATACGGAAATAGCATTCATTCTGAACAGATCCAAGGAGTATGGCACCGGAAAGCCTGGAAAATAAGTGTTCCGGAAGAACTGGACCCGGATTATGAGAAAATATTCCTGAGTGAATATGCAAGTCTGAGATATAACCTGATTACTGTTTTAGAAGATATTCCCTGGATCAACCCTTATGAAACTGAAAAGAAGATCGACGGAAATAAGATGTTTCAGCTGAAAACTGCAGAAAAAAACAGACTTATCATTCCTGAAACCGTTTTCTCCAATAACGAAGAAAAAATAAAAAACTTCTTTCATCAGTACTGCAACGGAAAAGCAATAGCTAAGCTCCATGGTGTAACGGCAAAAACAATGTCGGGGGAAAACATGATTTCCACGACAGTTATTGAAGAAGACTCTCTGGAGCACCTGTCAGATATTGCCTATTGTCCGATGATCTTTCAGCCCTATATTGAAAAAGAATATGAATTACGCATTGTATATATCGATGGCGAATTTTTTACAGGGAAAATCAACAACAGTGAAAACACAGACTGGCGATTGACGCGTGAAGAGTATTTTTGGTCAGCTTATGAACTTCCTGATCAGATAAAAGAAAATCTTACATCCATGATGCAGGAAATGGGGCTCTATCTTGGCGCTATCGATATGATCAAAGGAAAAGACGGAAAATATTATTTCCTCGAAGTGAATCCACAGGGAGAATGGGGAATGCTGCAAAAAGAACTGAACTTTCCCATCGCAGAAAAAATTGCCGATAATCTTATCAAAAGAATTAATTTCCATGAATAAAATTTTAATTATAACCCATACCGAAGATAACTTTTCAATTGAAAAAGTAACAGAATACATCGAAAAAAATAACTGTGAAGTGATCCGTTTTGATGTTGACCTATACCCTTTGCACAATAGACTTTCAACTGTTTTCCAGGACGGAGAATGGATCAGCATTCTCGATACTCCTGACGCCCAATACCGCTTAGATGATATCTCAGCCATTTGGTACAGAAGAGCATATAATATAGGGAAAGGTCTGAAAGAAGAAATAGACTCAAAATTTTACGGAGCGGCAATGGGAGAAATCCGCAATACGCTCTTTGGTTTTTTTGAATCTGTAGATGCCTATTCATTAGGTAAACCCAGTGTCTACAGAAGGCTTGACAGTAAGGAAGAACAGCTGAAGGTTGCTCAAAAAATCGGGCTTACTATTCCTGATACCTGTCTTACCAACAATCCTGAAGAAGCAAGAAAATTTATTGTAAAGAATAAGAACGTTGTAGCGAAAATGCAGACTGGTTTTGCTATTTATGAAAATGGAGTGGAAAATGTAGTCTTTACCAATGTCGTACATGAAGATAAACTTGAAGAGCTTGATTCGCTGTTGTATTGCCCGATGCAGTTTCAAAGAATGATTGAAAAGAAAAGAGAGCTTCGGATCACCATTGTAGGCAGAGATGTGTATGCTTTTGAAATTGATTCGCAGCAATCTGAGGATGCAAAGATTGACTGGAGAAAAGACGGTATTAAACTGATTGATAAATGGGTCCGAACTGAGCTTCCTGCCGATGTTGAAGCAAAACTGTTGGAGCTGCTGGATGTATATCACGTTGATTACGGAGCGATAGACATGATTGTTTCCCCTGAAGATGAGTATTATTTCATCGAGATCAATGCCGCCGGAGAATTCTTCTGGCTGGATAATCTTACCGACGGAAACCTGATCTCCAAAAGTATCGCAGAACTTCTTTGTGATAAAGCTCCGAGAAGAAATAATATGGTAATGGCTTAAAATTATATTAGCATTACTGTAAAATCCTGAAAGATCGAATGATGATCTTTCAGGATTTTTTTTCTGATTTTAAAAAGATTGATTGTAAAGTCTACATCCTCTTTCAACATCCATTTTAAGCTTTTAAGGACGTAAGTGTACCAATCTTTTGCCTTTGTTGTCATTTAAAATTGAAGATTTAGACTTCTTAACCTCATATTTAATAGTTTTCAAAGTGATAATATTGGTTAAATAAAGTTGAATTTTGCATTAAAAATCGCAAATTTGCAAAAGCAGTTTTTCGAAGGAACTTTTGCAGGAACCTGAAGAATTGCCGGATAGAAAATATTGTCATATTTTAGTCAGCAATCAAGTAAAATAATTAATGGTTTTTGTAACGGGTGCAACCGGAATTCTGGGAAGAATAATTGTACTGGAACTTCTTAAAAGAGGTAAAGAGGTACGTGCTTCCAAAAGACCGGGCAGCAATTTAAACGAGGTAAGGCATTCATACCGCTTTTATACAGACAATCCTGATGATTTTTTTAATAAAATCGAATGGGTTGATGTTAATTTTAATGATCCTGATTCTTTACAAGCTGCTTTAAAAGGTATAGAAGAAGTATATCACTGTGCCGCAAAAGTAAGCTTTCATCCTAAAGATGAAAAAGAAATGTACCAGACCAATATCAAAGGTACAGAACGTTTATTGTTTGCCTGCGAAGGATCTGATGTTAAAAAATTTCTGCATGTAAGTTCTGTTGCTGTATTAGATAATTATAATGAAAAAGGAGAGTTGGATGAAGATTCCGATTTTAATCCGAAACTGGAACATTCAGCGTACGCTATTTCTAAACATTTATCCGAAATGGAGGTCTGGAGAGCTTCTGCAGAAGGATTAAACGTTGTCATTATCAATCCGGGAATGATTATAGGAAGCGGAAACTGGAACCAGAGCAGCGGAGAGCTCTTTTCTACTTTTGAAGATAACAGTTTTACCTTTGCAGGAGGTTCTGCCTATGTGGACGTACGCGACGTCGCAAAAACAGCCATTGAGCTGATGGAAAACAATATCTTCGGTGAACGTTTTATTATCGTCGCTGAAAATAACAGATATGCTGAAATAGCAAAACAAATCAGATCAAAGCTAGGGCTTCAAGACGCTAAAATTCTTAGTCAATCCTTACTCAATCTGGGACGTTTCGCCAATATCCTTTTCGGATGGTTGATCCCGAAGCTGAGAATGGTTACAAAATCAAATATTGAGGCTATATCTTCGTTCAATACCATTTCCAATCACAAAGTCAAAGAAAAACTGAATTACCGGTTTATTCCCGTAAAAGAAAGTATAGACTTTCATTTAAACAATTATATTAACGACAAAAAGCTGAAGAAATGAATCTTGCAGAGGCAATTATCCATAAAAATATAAAAAAACATCCTTTAAAAGCTGCTATTGGCTTTAAAAAGAAAGAGGAAGCCTGGAAAGAGCTGAGCTGGAAAAAATTGAGTGAAATTATCTTCAAAACAGCTAATGCATTAAAAGAATCAGGAATTCAGGAAGGGGATAAAGTAGCGATCTATTCTGATAACTCTTCAGAGTGGATGATCGTTGATTTAGCAGCAATGGCTATCGGAGCAGTTACTGTTCCTATTTACTCAACAAATAATGCCGAGCAGGCAGAATACATCATCAATGATTCACGATCTAAAGCCGTTTTGGTGGGAAATCAGTTTCAGTATGATGCTTGTCTTGAATTTTTACATAAACAGGAAAATAATCTTGAAACCATTATTGTTGCTAAAAAAGCAGTGTGGATCAAGAAAGAATTGAGTAGTTTCTACCTTGAAGATTTTATAGCAAACGCTTCCCAGGAGCTTGAAATCTGTAAAAAGAAAACGATGATACCGCAACACTGATCTATACCTCAGGAACAACCGGTACTCCGAAAGGGGTCATGCTTACCCATGGTAATTTTATTAAAGCCTTTGACTCTCACTTTGAATTTTTTAAATTTAAAAACTTTGAAGAAGAACTTTCATTGGCATTCCTGCCATTAAGCCACGTTTTTGAAAGAAGCTGGAGCTTGCTGTGTTTATATGGAGGAGCTAGAGTTTATTTTCTTGAAGACCCGAAAAATGTGGCCAAAGCACTGGAGGAAGTGAAGCCTACAGCAATGTGCGCGGTGCCGAGATTTTTCCAAAAGGTGTATACAGGAGTACTGGAAAAAGCAGAAGAAGGCTCGTCACTCAAGAAAAAAATATTTGACTGGGCATTGAAAACCGGTTGGGAAACCGCCGAATTGAGAAGAAACGAAAAACCTATTCCTTTTGGATTAAAAGTAAAGGAATCCGTTGCAGATATGCTGGTCTTTAGCAAAATCAAAGAAAAAATGGGTGGAAGACTTTGGTTTTTACCTTGCGGAGGCGCATCTTTATCCCCTGAAGTAACCAAATTCTTTGAATCAGTCGGAATTCATGTAACGGTAGGATACGGATTAACGGAGACAACAGCTACTTTAACGCTGTTCCCATTAACGCATTTTGAACACGGCACCAGTGGAAAACCATTACCGGGAGTAGAAATCCGTATCGGTGAAAATGATGAGATCCAGGCCAAAGGAAACGGGATCATGAAAGGATACTATAACAGACCTGAAGAAACTCAAAAAGTTTTTACAGAGGATGGCTGGTTTAAAACCGGTGATGCCGGTAAATTTGACGAACACGGAAACCTTGTGATCACAGACCGTATCAAAGACCTGATGAAAACATCCAACGGAAAATATATTGCTCCCCAACAAATCGAAAACCTTTTGACCAATAATAATTTCATTCAACAAATCATGCTGATCGCAGAAGGAAGACAATTTGTTTCAGCTCTGATTGTCCCGAATTTTGAGTTTCTGCATGACTATATGAAAACGAATGCGATTCCTTTTACCAATTGGGCTGAGGCCGTGAAAAACGAAAAAATCGTTGGTTTTTATAAAGAGAAAATTAAAGAACTACAGGACCATCTTGCCGATTACGAAAAAGTAAAGAAGTTTACTCTAATGCCGGCAGAATTTGATATCAATACAGGAGAAATTACCCCTACCTTGAAGGTTAAAAGAAATGTAGTTATCAAAAAATATGCAGATATCATCGAGAAGATGTATTAATTAAATGATGCTGAATTATGCCGAACTTGTAGCATAATATCCATCAATATGATTCCGGTTTTCACGAATGTTTCTGTTGAAAATGTGAAAATTCCCCTCCTCTGGAGGGGTGTCAAATCGTAGATTTGACGGGGTGGTTTAAATAGTATTTACATGAAATTATGACAACACAATTTATAGGAAAACAGGATTTTACAGTCTCCTCACAAACCGTTTCAGAGAGCTGTCCGTCTAATATTGCTTTGATCAAATATTGGGGCAAGTATGCAGATCAGATGCCTGCCAATCCAAGTATCAGTTTTACCTTAAATCACTGCAAAACCAATACAGCAATGGAGTTTGTAGCAGGAGAACCTTTTTCTGTAAAGACTTTTCTGGTAGGAAATGAAGAGGCGAAGTTTGCTGAAAAAATAGAAAAATATTTCAAAAATATCGAACAATATCTTCCATGGATTTTGAAAGGGAAATATATTATCAGAACTGAAAATACATTTCCCCACAGTTCAGGAATTGCAAGTTCCGCTTCAGGATTTGGTGCCATAGCAAAATGCCTGATGAAACTGGATAATACCTTTACAGGGAAAATAAATGAAGATGAATCTTTGAAAAAAGCTTCATTTTTAGCAAGACTGGGAAGTGGAAGTGCCTGCAGGAGTCTGTATAACGGACTTATCGTGTGGGGAGAAACTGATGAGGTGGAAGGAAGTTCAGACTTATTTGCCGTATCTTATCCTGATACTGAAATTCATGAAGTTTTCAAAAATTTTAATGACTGGGTTTTATTGATCCATGAAGGACAGAAAAGTGTATCTTCTACGGTAGGACACGGCCTGATGAAAACGAACCCTTACGCCGAAAGAAGATTTCAGGAGGCGAGAGAAAATTTCGTTCCGATGAAAGAGATCTTAAAAACAGGTGATATGGATCGTTTTATCAAACTGGTAGAGCATGAAGCACTCACCCTTCATGCCATGATGATGATGAGTGATCCGGCCTTCATCCTGATGAAGACAGGAACTTTGGAAGTGATCAACAAAATATGGGATTTTAGAAGAGAAACCCGTCTTCCCTTATTCTTTACTTTGGATGCGGGTGCCAATGTACATCTTTTGTTCCCTAATGATGGCTCTGAGGAAGAAATCAAAACATTTATCAATGCTGAGCTTCTTCAACATACTCAGAAAAATGGGGTAGTGAAGGATGTGATCCGATTTTGACAAATAAAATATTCGATGGAGCGGACATTAGTCCGCTTTTTTATTCGTCTTCTGTCACAATAGCTTCCCTTTCGCCATTCTCCTGCTTTCCTTCTTCTATAATTTTTTCAGCTTCTGCCTTTTCTTCTGCAGTGGCTGTTTCCACAAGATCTTCCTGTTCATCATTATGATGATCGATGAAAAATTCACAGTACACGGGCAAGTGATCCGAGCCGAAATTTTCAAGGGTCTTTAATTGCTTAATGAAAATATTTTCACTGTGAAACATCAGGTCAATAGGAAATCTTAACATACGATATTTAGCATGGAAAGTAGAGACAAAAGAATGTCCGATTCTCGGATCAATCAAATGACTGGTCTTCCGGAAAAGAATTGATGATCTGGACCATGCTACATTATTAAAGTCTCCAGCCACAACAACCGGTTTATTGATCCCTTTTATTTGCTTGGCAGTACTTAAAAGATCACCATCCCTCTCTTTTGACGTTTCTTCCTCCGTTGGACTGGGCGGTGGCGGGTGAACACCAAAGAAAACAAAAGAAAAACCATCATTTGTTTTCATATGAATCTCAATACTTGGAATGTCATCTGCTACAAAATAATGAGTATGAGCCTCTGTGATTTCAATGCGGGAGTAGAAATGCATTCCATATGTATATTCCAGAGTTACCTTATGATGATACGGATACTTTTTTTCCAGTGGTCTTAATGCTTTTTCCCAGTCACCATTACTTTCCATCGTCATAAAAAAATCGGGACTGTATTTTTCAATCAGTTTTGAAAATCTCCCATATTCTTTATTAAACTGATAAACATTGGCCGAAACGAAATGAATCTTTTCAGATGATTTATATTGCGGGTGGTGCCTTTTTACAGGATAGAGTGGAGTATATCTGATGAGGGTATTGCTGTGATACACCAGTAAAACCATCAAAAAGCCCTGGTAATACCATAAATCTGTATCTGCATGATCAATCAAAAAACCTATCAAGAATGTGAAAAATATAAGGTAGGTGACCTGTATCTTAGCAAATTCAGGAGCTCTGAATATCCAATGCGGGTTTTGGATCTTCGGAAGAATGGTTAAAATTAATAAAAGTACGCCGAGCGTAAGATAAATAATCCACATATCAAAATTCTGTAGCTAAAATAACTATTTTATCACAATTCAACGGAAATGACTTTTAAAAATTTGCTCATTATTTACATTTATTTTTATATTTTTATTCACATATACTACCGCTATGAATAAACTTACCGGCATTTTTCTTTTGATGGTTGCCATGTGTTTCAGTCAACAGAATAAGGGAATAGAAAAACCTATCCGCAACCTCTTTCTTGCCATGAAAAATGCAGATACTGATTTACTCAAGACCGTATTTACAGAAAATGCAGTTCTTCAAACCATAACAAAAGACGGAGTGGTGAAAACTGACAGTATAAAGGATTTTATAACATCTGTTTCAAAATTTTCCCAGGGAGATCTGGAGGAGAAAATCATCGTAGAGGCTGTGCATACAGATGGTAATCTTGCCAGTGTATTCACTCCTTACTCTTTTTATCTGAAAGGTAAATTTTCCCATTGCGGGGCTAATAGTTTTCAGCTCGTTCAACAGAATAATGAATGGAAAATTCAGTATATCATTGATACCAGGAGAAAAGATCATTGCAAGGAAATCGAATAATATATATCAACGATAATAAAAATTAATAATGAAAATTCATCATATCGCCATCATTTGTTCAGATTATGAAGTATCAAAAAAGTTTTACACAGAAGTACTCGAGCTGAATATTATCCGTGAGGTTTATCGTGAAGAAAGGGAATCTTACAAACTTGACCTCGCTATCGGGGATCATTACGTCATTGAATTATTTTCTTTTCCTGATCCGCCTCAAAGGCCATCGCGACCTGAAGCCTGCGGATTAAGGCATCTTGCTTTTTCAGTGGAAAATGTTAGTGAAAAACGAAATGAGTTAATAGACAAGGGTCTGGATTGTGAAGACATCAGGATAGATGAATTCACCGGAAAAGAATTTTTCTTTACCCAAGATCCCGATCAATTGCCGCTGGAATTTTATGAAATGTAAAACTTAGTGAGCATAGCCCGCAAAGAAGCTTACTGCCATAATCGTTAAAACAATAGAAGAAATGACTACATAGACGTAGTCTTTTTCTTTTAAATATCCTATTAAAGCAAATACAATTCTCATTAATGGCGTAAAAATCAAAAGAAGAATACCCAATTGAATGATGGCCGTACCTTCCCCTTTACATAATGAATTCCAGAAATGTCCCCATACCTTTTCTGAAGAGGTTCCTACGTTCAGGCAGCTGTATTTTTTAGGCATTTCAAAACCTTCAATAAATAACTTGATAAAACCTACCAGTGAAGTGGCTACAGATAAAATTACCCCCTAACCTGAGGAGATTTCCTACCGAGCGGTTCAGATCAACGTCTGTGAAATTCTTTTTCATTATCTGAAGCTTTTATTGATTCCGTTATACATCATATAGATGGAAAGAATGGTAATGACAATTGCAAAAAATACTTTAAGTTTTTTCGTCTTGGATACCATTAAGGTCTTTGAGCCGATAAAACTCCCTATCACAACCCCAATAAGTACAGGAGCCACAATTACCGGAATAATTTCACCCCTCTGGAAATAGATCAGTGCACTGGCAACCGCCGTTACCCCGATCATAAAATTACTCGTAGTGGTGGAAACCTTGAAAGGCAGCTTCATCATATTATCCATTGCCAAAACCTTTAACGCTCCCGAACCAATTCCTAAAAGACCAGACATTGCGCCTGCAAACATCATCATTAAAAATCCTGGAACGGTATTTCTTGCAGAATAACTTTTCAGTACACCTTTATCCGGAAAAGTTCCGAACAATTTCAGTTTTTCTTCCAGACTTCCCTTGATTAAAGGTTCCTGATGATCCGGTTTTCCCTTAAGGTTAAGGATAACTGTCAGAAGCAGGATGCTGGCAAAAATGATTCCGATGGTATTGGGATTTAGCATTCCTGAAACCAAAGCACCGATAATCGCTCCCGCAGTAGTGGCAATTTCAAGGAACATACCAATCCGCATATTGGTAAAACCTTCTTTAACAAAAGCTACCGCTGCACCGGAAGATGTTCCGATGACAGAGATCAATGATGCTCCGATAGCATAATGCATTGGGACGCCGAAACCCAGCGTTAATAAGGGAATAATGATAACCCCTCCTCCTAAACCTGTAAGCGAACCCAACAGACCGGCGGAAATTGCGCCCAGGAAGAGTATGATAATTTCTGACATACTACAAATAATACTACAAATATAAAATTATTGTTGTAGTCTGCCAAACATTTGAAAAAGATAAATTTAACGTATTTTTGTATGCATGAAAAATGAAATGAAATTATTTTATGTCATCCTTGGGGCTACCCCAAAAGGGAGAAATATTGAGCAGCATGACGTATTTTTCGGAATTGCCGAGAGTCTTAAAGATCTTGTTCCGGAGATGAAAGACTTCTGGAAAGAAGCGGAAGGCAAAATCCACATTGATTGTCATCAGGAAGTAAGATTCGCAGATGGTTATGCAGTGAAAATTGTAGAAAAAGGAGAAAAAACATCCGAGCAACAACTGTACTTCCTTAATTTAGGAGGCTATAAGCCCGGTTTTTTCGAAGAATTTCATGAGCAGCATCTGATGGTTGGCCAATCTATGGGAGAGATTGTGAAAAGAGCAAAAGCTACTGAATTTTATCAGACCATGGGCTTTGAAGGAGCAGTAAGCCACATCGATGATAAACATGGGGTAGATATAGACGATATTTTTAATGTTAATGATATCCTTCCGGAAAAAATGAAAGAAAAATACTCAATCGTCCTTACCAAATCTGATGCAGAAAATCAGGAGAACCCAATGGGGCTGGGATATTTAAAAATTGATAAAGTTCAATAAGAAAGAATCTAATAAAAATAAAAAATGAAAATAGGAATTCTGGGAGGCGGACAGCTGGGAAGAATGTTGATACAAAGCGCACTGAAGTATGATGATGAGTTTTATACTCTGGATCCGGCTTCTGATGCCCCATGTCATAATATCTCGTATTTTACACAGGGAAATTTCAATGACTATGATACCGTTCTGAATTTTGGAAAAGACAAAGACGTTGTAACAATTGAAATAGAACATGTAAATGCAGATGCGTTGGCTGAATTGGAAAAACAAGGGATAAAAGTAGTTCCCAACGCCAGTATTATCAAAACTATCCAGCAAAAAATCCTTCAAAAGGAATTTTATAAAGCCCACGATATACCAAGTCCGGAATTTCAGGTAGTATGGAACAGTGAAGAGAAAATTATCATGCCATTACCGTTTGTTCAGAAAATGAATACCGGAGGATATGACGGAAAAGGGGTGCAGGTGATCAGAACTGAGGAGGATTATCAGCATATCTGGACAGAAGCTTCTGTAATAGAGAGTCTTGTAGATATTGATAAGGAGCTTTCTGTGATTGTTGCCAGAAACGAAAAAGGAGAAACCAATATTTTCCCGGTAACGGAAATGGTTGCAGATCCTAAATTAAATCTTCTTGATTTCAATGTATGTCCTGTATTGTTGACAGAAAATGTTCAGCAGCAAATTGATGTGATTACAGAGAAGTTTTTAAATGCTGTCAACTCTCCGGGACTTTTTGCCATCGAGTTATTTCTTGATAAAGAAGGAAAAGTTTGGGTAAATGAAACAGCACCAAGACTTCACAATTCAGGACACCAGAGCCAGGAAGGGAATACCAATTCACAGTTTGAACAGATGTACCGCGTTGTTAAGAATCTTCCTCTGGCAGATACTGACGCAATCACGTACAGCGGAATGCTGAATCTGGTAGGCGCAGAAGGCTATGCCGGAAAAGTAATCTATGAAGGAATGGAAGACGTTCTTCAGTTACCGGAGACCTATATCCATTTGTACGGAAAAACAGAAACCAAACCGGGAAGAAAAATGGGGCATATCAATGTTCTTGCTGATTCCAGGGAAGAGCTGATGGAAAAGCTTGTCATGGTGAAGGGAATGGTAAGAGTGATTTCTGAATAGTTGAAATAACAAGATATAAAAATAGCTGTAGAGATAATCTGCAGCTATTTTTATTTATATATTTTTTAAAATGGAATCTCCAGCGTCCTTCCTTTATATTGGCCTTTTTCAATAGTAAAAAGAGCTACATAGGCACCGGCACCGTCAGAGTTGAGCATTGAGATATACAAAATATCATTGGTACGGTCATAATAGCATTTTGTGGATGTATTATTGACTTCAAAAAGATTTTCGATCTCCTTGGCCGGAATTTCAATCTCTTTATCTCCGATCTGTGCGGTGATGGAAAGATAATGAGTTTTTGGAATTGTTCCGTCTAATCCCCAAACCTGCTGTTCTTTATAGAAATCTCCATACAGTGTTGAGGTGAAATCCTTTTCATTTTCTTTAAAATTAAATTTTCCGGAAGTAATATTTACTTTAATATTTCCTGATCTAAAAATCGCTTTGCCTGCATCACGCATAGTAGATGGAACAGCCGGGTAGGATTCTATATATTTCAGTCTTGAATTATGAATATAGCCATTGCTCACATTAGCCCAATTTTTATTGTTGGGATCAAATACATACACAATCTCATCGGAATTGATCTTTCCCACAATTGTACTGTTTGCATCTGCGGTTTCTCTTACGTTGACATAGCCATCCTGATCTACAACTTTGGCAAACTGGGCAAATGATAATTGTGCATTTAAAGCAGCTGTGACAAGGAATGCCTTCTTTGTTTTCAATGAATTGTAATTTTGAACAAAAAATAGTTTTTTATTATAATGAAAAGGTTGGAAGCGGGAAGCTGGTAATTACTTTTTGCTTTTTTTAATGCTGATAGAGAAAATCTTATTGATTGCATTGATAATTTAAGCTTTCCTTGCTTACTTAGGCTAATGACTACATGGATTTGTAAAAAAACAGCTCTCTTCTTTGCTTAATCAACGTAACTTTCGGCTTCCCTCCTTTATTTAAAGATCTTCTGAATCACATTTCCGATCTCGACAAAATCTCCGTGATTGCCTACAGAACGTATTTCAGGACTGTTTTTATCATATTCGGAGAATGGGAATATCAAAAGATAATTATTGTCATTCAGGTACCTGTTCAGGAGCTCCGGGATAAGCCTCATTCTCGGAATATATGATTTCATTCCCCTTTTGGCCATGAAGATAATCAATGCTTCATCATCTTTCAGTTGAGCGGCCGTTCTTTCACCGTCCTGCCATGTATTCATAATGATGAATTCCGCTTCAATATTGGCTTTTTTGATGATTTTCTGAAGGATGTCCAGAATATTTTCAGGAGCATAGAATACCATCGTAGCGCCGGAATTTCTGGCAATATTCCAGACTCTTAGAAGCGCATGGAAGAATCCTGCCTCTTTATGGGCATTTTCAGGAAGCATCACGGCATACTTTTTAATCGTAGAAAGAGGTTGTGCAGCATGATAAACCAGTACATTGGCATCATCATTCTGAAGATAGCCGTTGTATAAATTATACACAAAAGAAGGTGAGAAGCCTTTTTCATCTTCTAATCCGATAATAAGATCCGTAATTTTCTGTTCTTTGATCACGTTGTTGACCCCATTGATCACATCGTTATCATACCTTTTGAGAGCCTGAAGTTTGACATCTGCAGCCGCAGCAGCATCAGAAGCCTGATGAAGAAGTTTTTCCGCATTTTTTACAGAGGATTCATTCTTATCTTCGTTAATGACATTCAGTGCAAACAGATCTTCTGTATTGGAGTGTGCTTTGATCAGAATTCCCAGGTTAACCATTCTTTCCACGGTCTCCTCATGGTTTATGGCCAACAGGATATTTTCCTCTTCATGGGTATTTCCCGATACAGTATCTTCATTATCTGCTTCCGCGATTTTTTGAGCACTGGACATGGAGATAAATGACGAGATCGTACATGAAATCAGAATCAACAGGATGCTTCCGTTCAGGACATGCTCATTCAATAACCTTACTGGTTCACCGGTTTCCGTTTCAGAAAGAATGATGTTGTATCCTACCATTACCGAAGCCAGTGTTGCCGCAGCGGAAGCGGAACTTAATCCGAAGATCAGTTTTCCTTCCTCTTTGGTAAGTTTGAATGTTTTTTGGGTAGCCACTGCTGAAAGGTATTTACCACCAATAGATGCCACAAGCATGATGGCCGCAACCTCTAGCGTTTCCCAGCTTTGAATAAAGACTTTAAAATCAATCAGCATTCCCACGCTGATCAGGAAAAACGGAATAAAGATGGCGTTTCCTACAAACTCAACCCTGTTCATCAACGATGAGGTGTGCGGAATAAGCCTGTTTAAGGCTAATCCTGCAAAGAAAGCTCCGATAATGGCTTCCACTCCTGCTAGCTCTGCAAGCATGGCGGCCAGGTAAATCATTACCAATACAAAGATATATTGTGAGATTTTATCATCTACTTTTTTGAAAAACCAACGCCCGATAATAGGGAAGACGATCAGTACAATCAGGGCAAAAAGAACAAAAGAAACGGATAGTTTTACCCAGAATTCTGTTCCCACATCTCCCTGCGACATTCCTACAATAACGGCTAATACCAATAAGGCAAGAATATCTGTGATCATCGTACCACCCACGGTAATATTGACAGCCTTATTTTTGGCAATTCCCAATTTACTGACTAACGGATAGGCAATTAAAGTGTGGGAGGAGAAGAGACTCGCAAATAATATGGATGTCAGCATAGAAAAATGCAGCAGGTAATATCCTCCGAGATATCCCAAAACAAAAGGAACCGTAAAGGTATAGATACCAAAGGTAAGACTTTTCCATTTGTTCTTTTTAAAATCTCCCATATCGATTTCGAGCCCTGCCAGAAACATGATATAAAGTAATCCCGTAGTTCCGGTGACGACAATACTGCTGTCTCGCGACAATACATTGAAACCGTTGGGACCAATAACGGCTCCGGCTATGATGAGCCCCAGCAGATGAGGGACTTTAATTTTATTCAGTAATAATGGAGCTGCGAGAATGATGACCAGTACCAACAGGAACTTTAATACCGGATCTTCAATGGGAAAACTCAGATTGTGTATGCTCAGTAAAATCATATGTGCTTATTTTGTGGAACGTACTAATTCAACAGAAAACTTAGCCGTACAGCCATCGGAAGTAACGGTTCTTGTTCCTTTGATTTTGTTGTCTGAAATGTCATTCAGTAAGACATTCATTTCTACATTCTTCTTAGCTGTAGAATCGGTTTTGAAAGAAAGTTTAATTTCATTATTCTCAAACTTACCGGTGTACAGCCTGATCAGATTGTTGTTATTAATAATTTTGGTAACAGGTTGCGTGGGATCGTTATCGAATTCCCAGATATCGGTACGTTGATCACCTATGGCGTAGTCACTGCAGTTGGATTCTGTACAGATTACTTTACCGTTCCATGGACCTGAAATTTCTGCTGGCCATGTAGCAATAACTACAGAATCTTTTTTTGCAAAAATGCTGTCTCTCATTTTGACGAGGGACTGATATTCAGATTCTTTCTTTGCAAAGATTTTTTCTTTTTCCAATAATTGTTTTTCTCTGTCTGTCAGGTTCTTTTCTTTTTCTTTGTAATCACAGCTTACCAAAAGAAAAGAGGCAGCGAGAAGAATAAAAAATGTGTTTTTTTGCATATTATAGAGTTGAGTATACAATATATGAAAAATGAAGAGAATATAAAAATCAGGCAGGGAGCTATCCGTTTTTATCTATCTTTAATGGGCTGAAACGCAGTTTTATACACCAGGTAAGGTTTTTGGAGTAATATTGAGGATAAAAATTAAATTGAATGAAAAATGTTCTGTTGTCTCTTTTGTTATTTGGCCAATTTTTTTCAGGACTGAATGACTTTTCAGTTAAAGCACAATTGCCTTCTATTGCTCTTTGGAAGGTTATTCCCGACGGGCCGGGACCTCAGGGTGAAAACAAAATTTCTTCAAAAGGTTCTTTCACTAATATCAGTACTCCTAGATTATTAGTTCATCAACCTGCAAATCCTAACGGAATTGCTGTTTTGGTGATAAGCGGAGGAGGATATGCACACATCGAATCGGGTTCTGAAGGGAATCCTGCCGGAGAGTGGCTGCAATCACAGGGAATTACTGCTTTTGAACTGATTTACAGGCTTCCTGTGGAGGGATGGGCTACAAAAACAGTTCCGTTTCAGGATGCCCAGCGGGCCTTGCGGATCATCAGAAGTCATGCAGGGAAATATAATATTGATCCTGATAAAATTGGTGTTCTGGGCTTTTCGGCAGGTGGCCATCTTGCCGGCTATATTTCTTCTACTTTTGATAAGGTGTATTATCCGCCACAAGATGCCATCGATCAGCTGTCTGCCCGGCCTGACTTTACAGCAATGATTTATCCTGTGGTATCAATGTTGCCTCCCTATAACATTACGCATTCTTTTAAATCTTTACTGGGGAAATCATCAGATGCCAAAGAGCAGACTGCCTATTCAGTTGAAAAGCAGGTGACCGCACAAACTCCAATCACTTTTCTTGCCCAGTCTGAAGACGATCCTATTTCCCCGGTAGAAAACAGTATCCTGATGTACGGGGCCCTGAAAAATAATAAAATTCCTGCAGAGCTGCATGTATTTCAATCGGGCGGACATGGTTGGGGATTGGGTAAAAAAAATACCAATACCGGAGAATGGCCGGATTTGTTTTTAAAATGGTTGAAGATCAATGTAATTTACAAATGATGATAGCATATTATTATTTATCAATCACATTTTTTAAGTGGTCAGCTTTTCCCTTTTAAACATTTCGGGTTTATAGTTAATAATAAAAACCCCTAATATAATGAGTACGGCAGCAATAATAAATTTAAATGATATATGTTCTCCAAGGATTAACCAGCTTAGGAATATTGAAATGACAGTATTGATGTAAGCAAGTATAGAAACCTGTACTGGGGAAATTTTGGTAAGTGCATAGTGAAATGCAAAAAATGCAGCAACTGATCCAAATATGGATAAATAAAGCATCGCTGAAATACTTTTTAAAGTCCAGTTTCCGAAATTATAATTTTCTGAAAATAAAAAAGCAAATATCAACTGAACAATTCCGGCAAACAAAAACTGATAAAATAAATTCAGGGAGATATTTCCATTGTGAAGATTCAGTTTTTTTGTAAAAATAGTTCCTGATGCCCAGCCTGCAATAGCTATAAACAAGAAGATAATTCCCATTGCATAATCGGGGTTTTTGAGATCATTAATGCCATCCCAGAATATAAAGATAATTCCGCTAAAACACATCATCACGCCAACAAAAGCGCGCCAGCTGAACTTTTGAAGTCCCAATGCTAAGCTTCCGAGAAATACAAGAATAGGTGAGCAGGCACTTATAAGGGAAGTCAGGCTGCTCGTCACTTCCTCTTCTGCCACGGTTGTCATCCCGTTAGCAATTACCAGCATCAGCAGAGAGAAGATAATCTGGTATTTTAGATTTTTCCAGCCTATCCACTTAAATTCTCCTCTGTACATCAGGATCATAAACATGATTAAAGAAGCGAGAAATTGACGGATGCCAGCGACAAACCATGCGGGAATCGTCTCTACTGCAACCCGGATTGACAAAAAGGTGGTTCCCCAAACAATAGCAACGGTAAAAATGGCCAGAGTAAGTTTGTAATCTTTCAATTTAAAATGATGTAAAAGCAAATATAGTCACTTGAGTTAATACCGGATGGGTACAGATGCTTTAAATTATAAGAACACAGATGGAATTTTTCGCCAATAAAATAGCAACAAAGTCGCTGATGAATCTTTATGAAGGCGAATATGCCTAGAAATAATCAAAGAAGTTGATTCCAACATGTGCTTTCCTAAAATAATCGGCAGGAATAGTGAAAAATCTGTGTTATATGTACATAATATAGGTGTAAATATTCCAACCTCCGCTGCTTTTTAGACTGATCCGGAATCATCTTAACATTTAATTTTTTATCTTTGAACATCTAATAAAATTGAAGATGGTAGGAATTATTATGGGCAGTCAGAGCGATCTGCCGATTATGGAACAGGCAGCAAATTTTCTGAAAAGTCTGGATATCCCGTACGAATTAACTGTAGTTTCGGCACACCGAACACCTGAAAGAATGTTCGATTATGCAAAGACTGCTAAAGAAAGGGGGCTTAAAGTTATTGTTGCAGGAGCAGGAGGAGCAGCACATCTTCCGGGAATGGTGGCCAGCTGTACGACACTTCCGGTCATAGGCGTTCCGATTTTATCAAGTAATTCTATCGACGGCTGGGACTCTGTATTATCAATTCTCCAGATGCCAGGAGGCATTCCGGTGGCAACAGTTGCCCTGAACGGAGCATTGAATGCAGGTATTTTAGCCGCGAAAATTTTGGGAAGTGCCGATGAAAAGGTAGCTGAAAATCTTCAGAAATACCAGGACTCTTTGAAAGATAAAGTACTGGGAACCGTTGATGATATTAAAGCTCAGCACCCCAACCATTTTGACCTATAGTTTATTGTAAACTTAAAAATATAAGCCTCACGGTTAGAGTGAGGCTTTCTTTATTTTTTGTGAATTTAAAAGGGTTCTGGTCTCTTTTAAAATGAAGTTCATAAAAAGTTTCCAGCACCGCAGAGCTACGTTTATTCCTGTACCATATTATCCCTGGTGTTTTTCTGAACGGCAATTGCACCGAAAAGGGCCAGTAAAAAAGCAAAGGCATAGAAACCTTTTTCACTTGGAAGCAGGGTAGCATTCCAGAGGCCAATAGCCAGTAACACAATAGAAGACAGTGTGGCAAACCAACAAATGCCATAGTAAATATCAGTAACCTGAATGTTTTCTAATTTGTCACGGACGGCTTTCTGTAAAGAAACAACGGCAAATAACCCGTATAATAAAATGGTAAAATAATACCCTTTTTCGTTGAGCAACATTTCTGCTCTTGCAAGACCTACGATATACCCAATCATTCCTGCTCCCAATGCGACCCACGATGCTGCGACAAACGCATTCGATACTCTTTGTTTTTTCATGTGTTAATGTTTTATTTAGGGGGTAAATATATCCAATTTTTAGAAATATCAAATGGTTTGAATTCCAAATACGGGTAAAATACGGGATTCAGAAAAAGAATGATGATGAGTGGGTCTTTATAATCAGAGACTTATATTTGTCACGGGTTGTCTATTAACTAGCCCTGATAGTAGCGGTTACCCCGCAATAAGCATGTGAGAGCCCGGGCTTGCCTACCGGAGTGGCCGGCATGAGGAGTAGGAGCAGATAGAAGGAATAGCTTCTTAATGTAAAAAGATAATCCGGAATACATCATTAACAAAAAATCCCACTATTCAAAATAGCGGGATCATATGATAGAATTATCTGAATTTTAGTATCTGTAGTACTCAGGTTTGAATGGCCCTTGTACTTCTACTCCGATATACTCAGCTTGTTCAGGTGAAAGGGTTTCAAGCTCTACGCTTAATTTTTTAAGGTGTAAAGCCGCTACTTTTTCATCTAAGTGCTTAGGAAGCATATATACTTCGTTTTTGTAAGCAGCAGAGTTGTTCCAAAGTTCGATCTGAGCCAAAGTCTGGTTAGAGAAAGAGTTAGACATTACAAAACTCGGATGACCTGTAGCGCATCCTAAGTTTACCAATCTACCTTCTGCAAGGATGATTATTTCTTTTCCTTCGATCGTGTAGATGTCTACCTGAGGTTTCACTTCAGATTTAGTCTGACCGTAGTTTTGGTTCAACCAAGCCATATCGATTTCATTATCGAAGTGACCGATATTACAAACGATCGCCTTATCTTTCATTTTCAGGAAGTGCTCTCCTCTTACAATGTTGAAGTTACCCGTTGTCGTGATGATGATATCTGCATTATCTACTACTGTATCTAATCTTTTTACTTCGTATCCGTCCATTGCAGCCTGAAGGGCACAGATCGGATCAATTTCAGTTACAGTAACGATAGAACCCGCTCCTCTGAAAGAAGCAGCAGTACCTTTACCTACGTCTCCGTATCCGCAAACTACCACTCTTTTTCCGGCTAACATTACGTCGGTAGCTCTTCTTACAGCATCTACTGCAGATTCTTTACATCCGTATTTGTTGTCGAATTTAGATTTAGTGACAGAATCGTTTACGTTGATAGCAGGCATTACCAAAGTTCCGTTCTTCATTCTTTCGTATAATCTGTGTACTCCCGTCGTTGTTTCTTCAGAAAGTCCTTTGATATCTTTTGTCAGTTCAGGATACTTGTCAAACACCATGTTTGTTAAGTCTCCACCATCATCAAGAATCATGTTTAATGGTTTTCTGTCTTCACCGAAGAATAAAGTCTGCTCAATACACCAGTCGAATTCCTCTTCATTAAGACCTTTCCATGCATATACAGGGATTCCGGCAGCAGCAATAGCAGCAGCAGCGTGATCCTGGGTTGAGAAAATATTACAAGAAGACCACGTAACTTCAGCTCCTAAAGCCACCAATGTCTCGATAAGCACTGCCGTCTGGATCGTCATGTGAAGACATCCTGCAATTCTGGCTCCCTTAAGTGGCTGAGACGGACCGTATTCTTCACGGATAGACATCAGACCTGGCATTTCTGCTTCTGCAAGGGTAATTTCTTTTCTTCCCCATTCTGCAAGGGAGATATCCTTAACTTTATAAGGAACGTATTGTGTTGTAGTACTCATATGTAATGAATATTTTTTTAAATTCAATTGATAACGAAATGCAAAATTACGATTTATAATTAAGATATAAAAACACGAATCCAAGTTCAGATTCATGAGATTAAACAGTATTTTAAATTATTTAGTCTTAATAAAAATAATTACTTTTATCCTATAACTTATTATCATTATGAATCATAACCCTTCTCCGGAAGAATCTCAAAGAAAAGCAAAACCGGTTGCACCTAAAGTTAAAGAATTGATAGGCAGGTCTCAAAGCGTAATTTTAGCTACGGTAGATGCGGATGGTCACCCGAATTCGAGCTATGCTCCGTTTGTGAAGATAGATAATACATTCTATATTCTGGTTTCATTCATGGCAAAACACACCAAAAATCTGGCAGACGGAAGGAAAGCGTCAGTCATGTTTATCGAAGACGAATCTGCCACAAAACAGATCTATGCCCGTGAACGCTTAACATTGGAAGCATCAGCGTCACAGGTAGAAAGAGATTCCGAAGTATGGAATGCAGCGATTGCGGAACTTAAAGAAACTCACGGGAAAGTGGTAAATATTATTTCTGATATGGGAGATTTTATCCTGATCGCACTGAATCCGCTGAAAGGCTCTTACGTAAATGGATTTGGAAGCGCTTATTCTGTAGACGAAAATTTAGAGATTACAGAGCACAGAAATGATGTGAATCATCAGTCGAAATAAGAAAGAAGGCTGGAAGAGGGAAACCGGAGGCTGAAGTTGTTAAGCTCAGAACAGAACTGCTTTCTAAATAAGCTTACATGAATTGATGTGACCAAGAGAAACTTCTGTCCTTCATCTCCCGGCTTCCAACTTTTTCACTATTTTTGTACAATAAAAAAATAATGCCCCTTTACCGAGATTTTTCTGATGATAATGCCACTATTCTAGTTTGGAAGTATGATGAAAGTGAAGAACTTGATATCAATGAACTTCTGGAGCCGGAAAATGCAGAGAAAGTAAAAGATTATCATCCCAAGAAACTTCTTGAAGTATTGATGGTGCGTAAGTTACTGAAAGGATTGAAACCTCATTCCAAGATCTTATATAAAGAAAGAGAACCTTTTCTTTCTCCCAACGATGCTGAAATTTCCATTACCCATTCCTTTCCGTTTGCAGCCATTGCGATTTCGAAAAATAAGATAGGTATTGATGTTGAAAAATTCAATCCGAAAATTTTAAGAGTAATCGACAAATTCACGTATGAAAATGAAAGGGGATTTATCCCTGAAGATAAAGCGGATACTTTTTACACTATTATCTGGAGCGTCAAGGAGAGTATGTATAAAATTCACCACTCAAAATACTGGTCCTTAAAGAAGAACTACGAAGTAAAACCCTTCGAATTGAAACATCTGCATAAAATAAGCTGCAGGGTATATGATGAAGAATTTTCAGACGAGTTTAAGGCAAGGGTAGAGTTTTTTGACGACTACTGTTTTACGATTGTGGAGGAGTAGCGTGTTTTTCACTTCTGTATTTTTCAATTACTTTTCGTTGTTCTTTAGCAACGTCGTAGATCAGTTCCAGGATATCCAGGATGTTTTTAAGTTCGGTTAAATGAGAAATTTTATCAGGATCTCTTCGGTCGACGATATCGTTTTCTTCAATTTCGTTTTTCCTTTTTAAAAGCATGTCCTCGATGAAAGAATCTTCAGGTTCAAGGCGGCTTTCCATCTTCAGAGTTTCGCTGATGTCCTCTCCGTTTAATAGCGTTGATGTTTGTTGCATCTCCGCTTCAATTTTTCTGCTCCAGTTTTCAGAATCTATTTCAGGATATTGCTCATTACTTTTTGCATACTGTGAAAGAGAAGCCGTATAAGCTGTGATCAGGTGTGATGTGGCGACAAACTGATGAACAACTTCCAGTTTTTTCTGCTGGTTCTTGGGATCAGAAATCATTCGCTGAAAGTTATCGGAAAGGTTGGCCAGGGAGATAATAGCGTTTTTTCGCTTTACTTTATAATCTTCAAGATCAAAATTCCCCTGCAAAAATTTAGAGATCACACTTTGAAAATAGATAAGATTATCCTCTGCAGATTTTTTCATCAGATCCAGATTCTGGGTATGCTCCCAAACCGGCAGTACGATGTAAGATACGGCAAAAGCAATAATACCTGCAATAGCGGTATCGAAAATCCTGTCTTTAAAGATAATATCTACTTTTCCGGGATTTAAGAAATTGAAACTCAGGAAAACATAGATGGTCATGAATAAAACAGCCCAATAATACCGTCCTTTCAGAAAGCTGAAGCACATGATCATGCTTATCAGCAGGATGGCAAACAAAACGCCATTGATATGTATAAAATGCAGAATAGTATAAGCAATCACCGCTCCTGTAATAGTTCCGTACAGACGAAGAAGATTTCTTTTCTTAGTGATGGAGTAGGCCGGTTTTAAGATAGCCGTAATGGTAATCAATATCCAGTAAGTATGTCCCAGGCCCAGAAAATCAAACATTGAAAAAATATACCCGAGCAGAAGCGCGGTAGTAATTCTTATCGCATGGCGGAAATGAGAGGAAGATAACGAGATGTTATTCCTTAAAACTTTGGCATTAAGTTTCGGTTCATTAGGCATGAATTTTTTTAAGTCTAATCCAGTGGATAAACTCTTAGCCAGCTTAATGTTTTGTGAAAATACTTTATAAATCTCATTGATTTCTTTGGTGATCTCATTGATACGCATCAGGATCTGGCGAAGGACCATGAAATTCTCAAGGCTATCGGGAGATAACTGCTTATTTCTAAGTTCGAAATAGTTGTAATTCAGGTTTTTTAATTCAAGTTCCAGATTAAACATGGGTCTGGCTCTTGTTCCGCTTTGCAGGGCAATCCCGATATTGGTAATTTCTTCAGCAAGGAGATTGAGATAATCATGAATATTTACCAGGATCATGCTGTCTTCAAAGCTTTGCTGAAGCTTCTGATAATCACTTTCGGAAGTCATCAGCTTCTCATGAAGGTCCATTGAATTCAGGAACATCAGCATTAAAAGACGGCTTGTCGTCGTAGATTCGTTGACGATCGTTCTGGTTTTAAAAACGGTTTCCCGGGTATCTTCCTGAAGATTTTTTATTTCAATCTGTTTGGCAATAACCTGGGTCGTCAGTTTATCAAAGTCCGGATTTTTCTGATAATAATTGGCCTTGATCTTTAGGAATTCTGCTAATTGAAGATAGTTTTCTCCGATCATCTGCCCGGCCAGTTTATAGGGACGGATGGTGGTTACCACAAGAAATATGAGTAAAAACCATATACATCCGGATGCAAATATGAGTAAGCTTTTAAATATATTACTTCCTGTAAGATGGCCGTCAATAAAGATAGCCAGTACGACCAAAGACAGAGAACCCACGGCAGCAAGTCGCTGTCCGTAGACTCCAATCAGAGAAAAGAATAACCCGAATACGATAACCTCAAGGAGGACAAGGACTTTTATATTCATCACCAGACTGGCGATCAGTGCAACAAAGACAAAACAGCAAATGGCAAAAGCAAGAGAGTTTCTTCTTCGGATAAAAGGACCGGGCTGATCTGTTAAAGCCACAAAGCTGGTTCCCAGCGGAAAGAGGAAATATTCTTTTAAAATTCCAAAATGGGCGAGGACCAGACAAGGCAAAACGGTAGCTAATGTAATTCTGATGGCAGAATATACATACTGACTGGTTACAAATTTCTTTAGCTCCGCCGAATAGTTCATATTACAAAAATAGGTATTGGAAACAAAAAAAGCCCCATAAAGAAGAGACTTTTGTACACTTAAATATTATATTTTTTTAATATCCTGTTTTTGAGAGATCAATGGTAAATGGGATCAGTGGGAGTTTGAAATATTTATACCTATATCATTTACCTATAACGCAATGTTTTCGCTATTCTTACGAATTATTCTAGAGCAGGACGGGTTCGACTCAACCTCATTGCTTTATCAACGGTATTGTCACTTTTTGAGGCGCTCATCAATAAGGAACCGCATATTACCTTTGAAGTTTGGTGGTGGAATAAAATAGTCGCAAAAAAAAGCCTCAAACATTGTGATATGATGAGGCTTTTGTTAGTTTGAATATCTTAACGATCTACATTTGATGTTTCATCTCCGATGTTCCACGTAAGACCGAAACGAAGAGTATTATCCAAAGCACTGTTGATTTTAGACATGTTGATCAGGTAAGAAAGATCTAACCCGAAAGAACGGTATTTTAATCCGATACCTGCTGTAGCAAATTGTCTTGCTCCCTGTTCTGCACTTTCATTGAAGTAACCTCCTCTTACAGAGAATGCATCGTCATATGAATATTCTACCGCACCACTGTACATGATACTGTTTTTATTTTTGAAAGATTTTCCGATACCCGCCATTGGTCCTACATTAGGAATAGCATACTCCGGTTGTCTTGTATTTGGATTGATTCCTACGTATTCTGATCCCGGAACCAAAAGCTTGGAACCTTCTATTGAAATTCCGACTCTGTTCATATCATCCAGATACATATCATAGCCCACCCCTAATCTTGCCATTGTAGGAAGGTAAGATCTTGATTCTTCATTTCCTGTATAATCCAGTTTAGGACCCAGATTTTGAATGGCAAAACCTGCGTTTACTTTACCGTCATATCCTCCAAAACTGGAGAATCTTGGTGAGGTATAATATCCTGAAATATCCACTGCAAAAGAATTAGCAGCTTTAAGTGTAGTATCTGTATTGAATCCACCAGCTAAATCGGAACGAATAAATCTACCTGTTACAGCCATTGAGTAAGAGTCAGAAAGTTTCAACCCATAGGCAACGTCAATAGAGAATTCATTTGGTTTTGATGTACCCATTGAAGCAATTTCCGTACCTACCAGCTGGGTAAGATCTACCTGCCCCATATTAAAATAATAGATACTGGCAGAGATCGTAGACCTCTCATCCTGCCCAAGGAATTTATGAAATGCACCATATAATAAGAATACATCATTAGTAAGTTTTCCCATATACGGTGTGTAGTTGAGACCTATGGAAGAACTTGTTCTGCTAAAAGGATATTTAGCTGCATTCCAGAATTGTGAAAATGCATCCGGAGAGGTTACCACCCCTTGATCTCCCATACCACCTGATCTTGCATCCGGTGCAATTCTTAGGAAAGGAGCTCCGGTAAGAACTGGATTTACTCTACCTAAATCTTGCGAATAGCCTAGAAAACCAGCACTTAACCCAAATCCCAACAGCAGTTTAGTAGTTAAATTCATATATTGTCTTTTATATATTATCAGTTTTTTATTTATTTTATTATCTATGTATTGTTAAATTATTTCAAAAGTACCATTTTTTCTACAGCTGTAGCACTTCCTTTGCATTTTTCTTGATTTTGACTTTTTGCAAATATCTTAAAAATATATGTACCTTTTGCAACTGTAGCTCCAAAATCATCTCTTCCGTCCCATTCTATAGCCTGGCGAGGCGTTCTAAAGCCCTGCAGAAACGGCTCTGCAACTACCGGTTGAGACAGGGTTCTAACCAATCTTCCTGTGATGGTATAAATCTGTACATTCACATCTAAAATATCATCACAGTTATGCTCAAACTGGATGTATGTCTTATTCGTGAACGGATTGGGCCAGTTTAACGGACGATTGATCGTCAGACGTTGGTCGGCCTCATCCTTAACTTCAAAATTTAACGTAGCAGTTGTCGAATTATTGTTTATGTCCCAAACTTTAAATGTCAATTGGTGTTGTCCGATGGTTAAATTTCTGAAAGGGTAGCTTACATTTCCTTTTTGGTAGTCGGCAAGACTTGGGTTTAGACAGCCGTTACCTTCACCGGGAGCATAAAAATCATTTAAAACAACAGTATTGATAATTTGCCCGTCAAGATAGGTGGTGATGTCGTGACCTACCCCTGATCCTGTGGAATTGATTCCTGTGTCATCGGTAAGACATGCCAGCAGCATCGGATTCTGGTTGGTGATTCCACCATCTGCAAAGTTGGTGTTGTTCATATACAGTTTTACTTTAGGAGGCTGGTTGTCATTCACACCGTTCGGGTTGATATCTCCTACCTGTACAGCCTGATTATTGAATACGTCAGTGGACTTATTATCAGCATATCCCAATATTCTTCCTTCGCCCACAGCATAATTGATGTCTTTGGGAACATAAAATTCTGCGGTAAAAACTCCGTTTACTGCTGTTCCGGCCGCTTTTACGATAGCACTTCCTTCTTCAGTATAATCCAATACCG